>JAIQFF010000126.1 GCA_020073395.1 Terriglobia bacterium | reverse complement strand
CCCCACACCTTCACCGTGTGAGCAGTTACACTCTCCAGTAATCCGGCCTCCATTGGGTGATGGCCTTTTTGATTTCTGCCTTGGACAATTTTTCTGACAAGGCCCGCGCGGCCAGGCCGGGAAGTTCCGCGTCGGAGGCAAAGCGCAGCCCCACGAGTTGCGGCTCCGTCAGTTCGACGATGCGGGCACGCAAAGGTTTGTCCACCAGAATTGCCAGCCGCAGGCGCTCCTCCAGGCGGATGACGCGGTCCTGGACCTTGAGCGCGTAAGTCCGTGTCTTCACCGCCGCTACAGTCGCGGCCAGCATGAATACCACCAACCAGGCCGCGTGCAGGCTTGGATATTGGACCAGATGCACAATGGCGATGATCACGGTAATCGCAAACACCGGCAGAACGAAGAAGTGGAACGGCGGATCAAAGCGGGTGTGGTTGGACAAACTCTGCGGTACTTTCTCAGCCATGAATCGCTCCTTAAGAAACTATGTGGGCGCGAACGTGAGGTCGTGGTGCCACTGCTACGAAGGCTCAGCACGAGCGTGGACGCTCGCGCCCACATTTCAACCTGCGCGCTTACTTCTTTTTCTTTTTCCCGAACAGGCCGCCCAGCGCGTCCACGGGAGAAGCGGCTTCCCCAGAGCTCTTCTTTCCTCCCGTCAATCCCCCTAAGACGCCACCCAGGCCGCCCTTCAGCTGACTGCCGACCATGCCCTTCACGTCCGGCATGAATTTCGGATCGGAGGTGGTTCCCTGAATGAAAAAGGGAATGCTGCCGCCTTGGCCTCCCAGGCCCGCCATCTGGGTGAGGCCGGTCACTGCGCCGCCGGAAAGATTCGCATTCATCTTGTAGTCGAGCGCTCCTCCCGGGCTGATGCTCCCGTTGCCCGTGACGGTGCCCAGAGCAGGAATGGTGAGGTTGATGTTCTGCGTGCGTACGCCTTCAGGGGCCACGCGCGCATCCGTACTCAGGTTTTGGATGGAAGTGTCCGATCCTGTCTGCGCTCCGGACAATGCGGAGATGGCAGACATCTTGGAGGCCAGGTTGAAGCCCGCGAGTTTGGTCTGGGACAGGCGAATTGGACCGACGATGACCAACTTGTCCACCGGCCCCGTGATCCCCACATTGACGGAAAGCGTTCCGCCCTGCAGTCTTGATCCGGAAGGCAGAACGATCCCGAGCGCCGGTAGCATGGCCTGGAGGTCGTCCACCGGCATGCCGTCGGCATTAAGTTTCATGTTCAGAATCGTGGATTCACCCTGGCTCTGGTAAGTGCCGGTGAGCTTGGCCAGGGCCTTGCCCAGCGAGACGTCGCCCTGCGTTAGTGTTCCCCCCTGCTTTTGCAAGTCAAAGTCGGTGGCGTACTTCACCGTTACCGGTTGGGTTGCAGGCGTGCCTTTCACCGCCAGTTTGAGTTTGTCGGCCTTCAATGTGCCGCTGGTGCGCAGTACGTGTCCGTCGGAATTCAGCGTGCCGTCAAAGTCGGCGACACCCGCAATCCCGGTGGATGGGTCAACGAATCCCGACGCGGTCAGGTCCAGGCTCTTGACGTTGATTTGCGCCTCAATCGGACTCGCCGCTACGTCGCTGGAGTTGATGGGGCCCGCCTTGCCCTCAAGTTTCGCGGTGCCGCCGGCGGGAAGATTGGCGGTGATGGTGAAAGGGAACTGTGACGTGGGTGAAAAGTCGCGCACGCTGATGTTCACGCTGTCATACACGTGCGGCTTGATGGACGAATTCGCCCGGTTTACCAACAGCCGGCCATCCTTCACGTTGAGCTTGCTGACGGAGAGGTTCGGCGTGGACGATGGTCCGCTGGCTGCCTTCGGCGTTGGCGTGGACTTGCTGCCCAGGCTGGAAAAATTCCATTTCCCTCCCGCATCGCGCAGTAGAGCGATCTCCGGCCTGTCCAGTGTGATATCGGTGACGTGCAGAGCCTTCGAAAAGATCAGCGGCATCACTTCCACTCCCACTTTCAGGGACTTGGCGCGGATGAAGGGGTCCTTGCTGAAAGCCGGATCGTCCGCGATCGAAAGATCTTCCGCCGAGACGCTTCCCGAAAGGATGGAAAGACTGAGATTGCCGACTTTGACTTCGCGGCCGAGGGCTTCGGTAAGCGCAGATTCGAGCTTGGGGCGGAAGCTGTTTACGTTGATCAGGAACGGAAGCGCGATGACGATGAGCAACAGAACTGCGATGACGATCCCGACAATTTTCAGCGCTTTCATAACAGGAACTCCTTCACGAACCTTGAATTATTGAGAGAGCCGGTAACATGGTGGAGTAAGCCGCGAGCGGCACCCAGTCTACCAAAAATCGAACTAGTGGGGCTCCTGGGTGAGCTCCGGATTGGGGGTGGGAGCGCCGTAAAGTTCCTTCTGCCGCTGCTCGCGCTGTTGGTTCATCATGCGCGTGGTTGCCTCCATCTCGACGCGGGCTTCCCGGGTCCGGCCCAGGTGTTGCAGCAATTGCCCGCGCAGGTAGTGGACGCTGGAATTCCCAGGATCGAGTTTGGCGGCCGCATCGACCTCAGCCAGCGCTTGAACGTATTTCCCTTCCCGCTGGTAAACCTGCGCCAGCTGGTAATGAGAACTGGAGAGGCTGGGATCAAGACGCAAGGCCTGGCGCAGATTGCGTTCAGCCTCCTGGTTGTTTCCCAGTTGCAAGTTCACCAGTCCCAGTTGGTCGTAGTTGTAAGCCATGTCGGGCTCAATGGCTGCGTCTTTCTGGAATTCCTCTCTGGCCCGCGCCAGCTCCTGCTTCCGGTAGTACGCAATTCCCAGATTGAAGTGGACAAACGGAAGTTTGGGATTGGCCTTGGCGGCGAGGTCAAGCTCCCTGATGGCCTCGTCATACTCTTGACGGTTGATGTGGGCCTTACCCAACAGGAGGTGCAACTCGGGAGAGTCCTGGCCGGTTTCGGCGAGCGCGGCAAAGGCCCGTTGTTCGAGCTCGGGCCGCGCCGCCTTGCCGGCGGCGATGCCCAAAACGTACAGATAGTTCAGCTGGCTCGAAGCCTGCGGCCAGAGCGCTTCGAGCATGGCGACGGCGTCGGCATAGCGTTCGGTGAAAAAGTAGCAGAGTCCCAGCAGGTAGCGGGCCTGGTAGGAATCCGGGACGTCGTGCACGACCGATTCGAAGGGAGGAGTGGCGGCGTGAAAGTTGTTTTGTCGATAGTAGGCCAGGCCGAGGTTGAGGCGAATTCCTGGAATCCGCGGCGCCAGGTGCTCGGCCTTATGCAGCATGTCCAGCGCTTGTGGCCACTGCTTGCGCCGCATGTAGATGACGCCTAAATTAGCGTAAGCGCCGGCGGCCTGCGGGTCCAGGGCCAGCACGCCGCGAAACGAACGCTCGGCCACTTCGAGGTTGTTCTTCTTCAGAGCCTCTTCACCCTGTTGAAAGAGCTGCTGTGGGCCCGCGACCGGAGATTGCCCCAGGGAAAGCTGGGCCTTCATGACGGACAACAGGGCGATGAGAACCAGGGCGAGCAACCTTGACAGTGATTTCACTGTGCTGTAGTGTCCGCCAGCAACGGCCTGCAATTCAAGCACGCTGTTGGCAATGAGCGACTAGGAAGAAATTGGCAATAAGCACTTAGCTAAATGCCAATGGCTAATTACTAATTGCATTATCCACTATGGTCAAGACCTCAGTAATCACCATCCGGGACGTGGCCAAGGAGAGCGGCTTCTCCTCGACCACGGTTTCCATCGTTCTCAATAACGCTCCCCTGGCGCGCTACATTCCGCCCGCGACCAAGAAGCGAATCGAGAAGGCGGCCAAGAAACTGGGGTACCGTCCCAACTTGTTTGCCCGTTCCCTGCGCAGCAAGCGCAGCCACACCGTCGGCGTGATGGTTTTCGACATGACCGACCCGTACTGCACGCTCATTCTGCGCGGCATTGAGAATTCTCTCTACCAGTCTTCCTACCTGCCCATCCTCACCGACGTGCAAAACGAACGCAGCCGCTTCGAGCGTTACCTGGAGATGCTGCTGGACCGCCGGGTGGAAGCGCTGATCGTGCTGGCCAACTGGCTGTTTGTCGATATCGATGTTTTGGCCGACCTGGAGAAGAGCAGCATTCCGACGGTGATGATCGGACGCGAGTTGCGAACCGATACCGTCAGTTCGGTGATCGTGGACAACGAGATCGGGGCGCACTTCGCGGTGGAGCATCTGTACCAGCTGGGACACCGCAAGATTGCCTTCATCCGCGGGCCCAAGACTTTGGCCGACAGTGCTCCCCGCTGGCAGGGAATTCGTTCGTTCGCCAAAAGCACGGGGCTGGAACTCGATCCCCGTCTGATCCTGGATCTGCCGGAATCGCAAGATCCGATTTCAAGTTTTGAAGCCGGCTACAAATTAACGGAGGAACTGATCAAGCGAAAACGGCCATTCACTGCATTAATGGCCTTTGATGACGTGACTGCGTTTGGCGCGATACGTGCATTGGCTAAGGCTGGTCTGCGAGTGCCCGAGCACTGCTCGGTCATCGGCTTTGACGACGTCGCGGCGTGCAGTTTCTACACTCCGCCCCTCACTACAATCCGCCAACCCATGGAAGCTATGGGAGCGATGGCTGCGAATTTGGTGATTGAAGGCATCAATGGGGTCCTGGAAAAACGGGAAATATCGGCAGTACACCGCAAGCTGGCCCCCGAACTGGCGGTGCGAGAGTCCACGCGCAGTCTGCCGTAGGGCAAAACCCCAACAAAAACCCATTTTAGTGGGGTCATTGAAAAACAGATGGGGGGTTATTTTCCGCCTTTTTTTCTTGACACCTGCGATCGAACTACCGCAATATTCAGGCCATTGATTCGTTTTAATAAACGCTTTCACTCGGAATGCGCCGGTCAGGCCAGGGCGCGCGTCGATGGCCAACGGACAGGATATTCAGATCCGGTGCCGGGATTGGCATCACGCGCTGCAGGTTTACCGGATGGGTTCGAGACTGAGATGGCTCCGCGTTCAGGGAAACAATCGGATTAGGATTCTGATGGCAAGTTGGTTCCAGCAATCTTCGGCTGGTCGAAAAAATACTTGGGGGTATCTTATGAAGTCCCGCGTGCTTTGGCTCAGTGTTGTGCTGTCGCTTTCGCTCTCTGCCTGGGGGCAGGATTCGGCTTCGATTACAGGAACGGTGACCGACCAGAGCGGAGCCGCCGTGCCTAACGCGCAAGTCACAGTCAGCAGCCTGGATCGCGGCATCAACCGTCCCACCACGACCAACGATACCGGCGACTACCTGGTTGCCGGCTTGCCGTCAGGCCCAGTCAACGTGACCGTGGTCGCCGCGGGCTTCAAGCGCTATGAGGCCAAGGCAATCGTACTGCAGGTGGGCCAGAAGGCCCGTGCCGATGTCGCGCTGGAAGTGGGCACGATCAAGGAAGAAGTTACCGTAGAGGGCAGTAGCGTCGCCCAAGTGGAGACGCAATCGTCCGATCTCTCCGGAACTGTAAACGGAAAACAGATTACTCAGCTGCAACTGAACGGGCGGAACTTCACTCAATTGGTCACGCTGGTCCCCGGTGTGAGTAACCAGACGGGCCAGGATGAAGGCACGGTCGGCATCAATGGCAACGTCAGCTTCAGCATGAACGGTGGCCGCGTGGAGTACAACAACTGGGAACTGGACGGCGGCGACAACATGGATAACGGCAGCAACAGCACGCTGAACGTCTATCCCAGCCTGGAAGCCATCGCCGAGTTCAAGGTGCTGACTTCGAACTACGGCGCCCAGTATGGTCGCAACGGATCGGGCACGGTGGAAGTCGAGACCAAGTCCGGCACCAACGGCTTTCACGGGAATGCGTACGAATTCGTCCGCAACGACAAATTCAATTCCACGAAATACTTCCTCGATTCGGTCTCGCCATATAAGAAAAACGACTTCGGATACACCATCGGCGGCCCCATCATCAAGAACAAGACGTTCTTTTTCTGGTCACAGGAATGGCGCAAGGATCGCGTTCCGGCGGACTACAACGTGGCGGTTCCGTCGGTCGAGGAAAGGGCCGGTGATTTTACCGATCAGTGCAGCAGTCCGGACGGCTTTTGTCCCAGCGTTGGACCGGACCTGATCGCCGCCGGGTACAATCCCAGCGATCCGACGGTACAGGCGCTGCTGGGCATGATTCCCTTGCCGACCACGGGCACCGGGCTGGACTCCCGTTACCGCACCTCGTTGTCCCTGCCCACGAACTGGCGCGAAGAGTTGATTCGCGTGGACCACAACTTTACCGACAAGATCCGGGGCACGGTGCGCTACATTCACGATTCATGGGACACGGTCACCGACGTGCCTCTGTGGACCAACACCGGGAGTTTTCCGACGATCCAGACTGCATTCGAAGGCCCGGGCGTCAGTCTCGTGGCCCGGTTGAATGCAACTTTTTCTCCCACCCTGCTGAACGAGTTTGTGGCCAGCTACACCACCGACCACATCGTTCTGAATAACGTTGGGAATTGGCAGCGGCCGGCGGGATTCGTGGTGCCCGATATTTTTCCCGGCAACGGCGATGGTATTTTGCCCGGAATCAACCTGGTTGGAGATGCCTACGACGGCGGCTTTGGCGAGGACGCAGGCTACATCCCCAACGGCCCTTATAACTCGAACCCGACCTACACTTACCGGGACAATGTGAGCAAGATTATCGGCCGGCACAATCTTCAGTTCGGCGCCTACGCCGTGTTCGGCCAGAAAAATGAACTCGGGGGCGAGCTGGGAGCGGGCTCCATTCCCGGCTATCTGACCTTCGATGCGAGCACAAGTATTTCGACGGGCAATCCATTCGCCGACCTGTTGCTGGGTAGAATCTCCAGCTATGGGCAGCAGGACCAGCGCGTCAAGTACTACAACCGCTACAAGATCGTTGAGCCCTATTTTCAGGATGACTGGCACGTCACCAGCCGCCTGACCCTGAACCTTGGCCTGCGGGTCAGCCTGTTCGGGACTTACCGCGAGAAACAGAAACAGGCGTTCAACTTCGATCCAGCGCACTATCAACAGGGCGTCACCACCATCAACCCCGATGGCAGCGTGAATAACCTGTTCATCGATGGTCTGCCGAATGGCATTGTGCAGTGCGGGGTGACGCCTGGGGTTCCCGTGAGCTGCATGGAGGGAAAGCTGTTCAATCCCGCACCTCGTGTCGGGTTTGCCTATGATGTGAATGGCGACGGCAAGACTGCGATACGCGGCGGCTACGGCCTGTTCTACGAGCACGCCAACGGCAACGAGGGCAACACGGAATCGCTCGAGAACTCGCCGCCTCTGGCCAATGCGGCGGTGGTGAATAATATCAACGGCTATGCTGGGAGCGGGACCGTGGGAGCGCAGTTTCCCTTGAGCGTGAATGCGATACCCACCAAGGCCGTCTGGCCCTACATTCAGCAATGGCACCTGGATGTCCAGCGAGAAGTCGCGCGCAATACCGTGGCCACAGTTTCTTATGTGGGCAGCAAGGGCACCAAGCTCAACCGCCAAACCAACTACAACCAGATTCCCGCGCTGCCGCTGTCGCTCAACCCGTATGCGCCGGGGGAATTCATTGACTCCGACTCCACCTCTGCAACCTTCAACACGGACTGCGATAACCTGATCGTCAACGGGAACCCGGTGACGGGCCAGGCTGCCGTCAATCTCGCGGTTCAGTGCGGCGTTGACCCCAGCCCGTTCCGTCCTTTCCTGGGCTACGGCGACATCACACACCTGCAGTATGCTTCGTCGTCCATCTACCATGCTTTTCAGGCCTCAGTGCGACGCAGTGTGGGCAGCCTCAACCTGAGCGTTGCCTACACCTACAGCCATTCCATCGACGATTCTTCCGACCGTTTTGACGGAAGCTTTGTCGATTCCGCGAATCCCAGTGCCAATCGAGCCAGTTCCAACTTCGATCAGCGCCACATTCTGAATATCAGCTACGTTTGGGACCTGCCCGGCTTCAAGTCGGGTTTGACCAACGCGATTCTGGGGGGCTGGCAGTTCTCCGGTGTGACCAGCTATTCAACCGGCACGCCTTACAGCGTGGTGGTGTCGAACGACAACGCGGGAGTTGCAAATGGAGTGGGCTCGGGGGCTCGACCCGATGTCGTGGGCGATCCGCGGTCCGGCATTCCGAGCGGCACCTTGACCGATCTGGGCCCAGCCTTCGGCAACCCGGCAGCCTTTGCGGCACCGCGAGGGTTGACCTTCGGCGACTCTGGACGCAACATTCTGAACAATCCCAATCGCCTCAACTTCGACTGGGCCCTGTTCAAGCACTTCAAGATCAGGGAGCAGATGGGGTTTGAGTTCCGTGCCGAAGCTTTCAACGTGTTCAATCACACGGAGTGGGGAAACATTGCCGGTGATAGCGGCTCGGCGGGGGGCGACGGCAACAATACCCTGGGCACGGACAGCTTCCTGCGCGCAAGTTCGGCTCATAACGCGCGCATTATGCAACTGGGCCTGAAGTTCAGCTTCTAGTGGATAATGGGTGGAAGACGGGCGTCCCGCCCGTCACTTACAAATCAAAGGACGGGCGGGGACGCCCGTCCTCCATTTTTTCCTGAGCGCCTATCCTACCTGGGCGTGCTGATGGGTCCCGGTTACAACCGTCAGGGCTTGTTCCAGGTCGGCGATCAGATCATCGGCGTTTTCGATGCCCACCGAAAGCCGGATCAACTGCTCGGTCACTCCCATCTTCTGGCGGTGCTCGGGGGAGATCATGCCGTGCGATGTGAGCACGGGAATGGTAACCAGGGACTCCACACCGCCCAGGCTCGGGGCCAGCGTAAACAGGTGCAGAGCTTCAGACAGCTGCCTGGCGTCTTCTCCGCTGCCATCAACTTCGAAGCTCAGGACACCGCCGCCGCCTTGCATTTGCTCCATGGCCAGAGGGCGCTGCGGATGGCCTTCGACGAAAGGATAGTGCACGCGCCGCACCCTGGCGTGTTGCGCCAGGAACTGGGCGACGCGCAGGGCATTGTCATTCTGCCGCTGCACCCTCACCGCCAGCGTCTTGATGCCACGCAAGAGCAACCATGCGGCATGAGGATCCATGGTTCCGCCCAGAGTGGTGCGGGTTTCGTGGATCGTTGTTATCAGGTCCTTCCGGCCGGCAACGATGCCGCAGATCAGGTCTGCGTGTCCGGCGTAGTACTTGGTGCCGGAGTGCATGATCAGGTCAATGCCAAAATCAGCCGGGCGCTGGTTGATGGGCGTGGCAAAAGTGCTGTCGATAAACGTAATGAGATTGTGCTGCCTGGCCAGCGCAGTCACCTTGCGCAGGTCAACCACGCGCAGCACCGGATTGGTTGGCGATTCCAGGTATAGCAACTTTGTGTTGGGCTGGATGGCGCGCGCATGTTGATCGTATTCGACGGTGTCCACGAAGGTGGTTTCGATGCCGAGCTTGGGCAGCCATTGGCTGAAGAATTTTGTGGCGCCGCCGTAGATGTCGCGCTGAGCCACCACGTGGTCCCCACTCTTCAGCAGGGACAGGATCGAAGTGGTGATGGCGTTCATGCCGGAAGCGAAGAGCAGCGCGGCATCCGCGCCCTCCAGTTCCGCAATCGCCTTTTCCGCCACGGTGTGGGTGGGGTTGCCGTAGCGGGTGTAGAACATGTCGGTGGAGGTAGCGCGCACCTGCTGATCGCTGTCCGTGACTTCAAATGTGGAAGTCTGATAAATCGGAGTGGCGAGCGGCCCATTCTTCTTGTGCAGATCGGTGCCCCCGCGAACCGCTTCCGTTTCCGCGTGGTGCTGATGCTTTTTCATGCCTGCTCCTTCGGTAGTGGTTTGAATGGCCCTGGATGGGGTCACCCGTGCCAGGAGTTTGTCATCGGACGCCTTGTCTGCCGTGGAAGGGCACGGCTTCCGGCCGTGCCAATAGAGGCGTCAGGCGACCGGTTTTAGTCGCGTGGCGCCTCGAGGCGACGAAAATGTGCGCTCGGCGAAATTGTCCACAGCGGCTGAGGCCGCCTCCTCTCGCGATTCCCTTTCGCACGGCTGTAGCCGAAGAGCATATTCGCTCCATGCCGGACGCTCCGCAAGCTCATCATGATCCCTTCCTCGAAAGAGGCAACTGATCAATATCGCTACGCCTGAGCCAGCGCTGGATCGAATGCCGGTACAGGTGAGAGCCATGCGGCGGAGCGCGCATGGCGTCCGCTGGTGAGCTTCTCAAACTCGGCCTGCAGAGCGCGAGTGACCGGCCCGGTTTTTCCGTCGGCGATGGTACGGAAGTCGATCTCACGCAGGCCCACAACCTCGGCGGCGGTACCGCAGACGAAGACCTCGTCTGCGATGTAAAGTTGGTCGCGCGAAATCGGTTCTTCGACGACAGTGTGGCCCAAGTCTTGCGCCAGCGTGATCAAACTGTCGCGGGTGATGCCCTCGAGTATCGCTCCGCGACCCGGAGTGTAAATCATGTTGTTACGCACCACAAAGATGTTTTCGCCCGTACACTCGGCCACGTAGCCTTGAGGATCGAGCATGATGGCTTCATCGAAACCGGCGCGCTGTGATTCGGTCTTGGCCAGAATCGAGCTGACGTAATTTCCCGCCACCTTGGCCTTGGTCATCATGATGTTTGGGTGCAACCGAGTAAAGGATGCAATGTTGGCCCGAATGCCACGCTCCTTCGCTTCTTTTCCGAGGAAGGCGGTCCACTCCCACACTGCGATGATCAGGCGCGGCTTGCCGCTATCTACTACCAGGTCCATGGCGCCGTCCAGATAGATGACTGGGCGGATGTAGCAGGCGGAAAATTTATTGGCCGCAGTTGTCTTGTAAATGGCGTCGATCAAAGTATTGCGGGTCCAGGGCAGATCGCGGAAGCCGACGATGAGGGCGGAGTCCAGCAGGCGGTCCACGTGCTCATCCAGGCGGAAGACGGCCGGGCCGCGCTCGGTAGCATAACAACGAATGCCTTCAAAAACGGTGAAGCCATAATGCAAGCCGGCGTTGACCACCGGAACTCCGCCGCGCGCCGCATCCTTCAACTCATCATCTAGCCATACGTACTTCGCAGGATTTGCCATCGAGACCTCGGTTGGAAGTGAAGCAAACGTTCGAACAAGGAAGACTCCCACAAGAGTAACGTTCCGCAGCAAAGTGGGCAAGGGCTTGCTTGGCGCGCTTTGCGGTCAAATTCCTTAATCGCAAAGGACGCAAAGGACTCGCAAAGATCGCAAAGAAAAACAAGGCAAACACTGCAGGATCCGCTCTATCGATTTGATTTATTTATAATTCGACTCTTATGGAACTGGGTCTGAAAGGTAAGGTTGCAATCGTGGCCGCATCCAGCCAGGGCATTGGGCGGGCGGCGGCCGAGGCTTTTGCAGCCGAAGGATGCAGAGTCGCCATGTGCGCCCGCAATGAACGAACGCTGGCCCTGGCGGCGGATCGTATAAGGAAACAGCACAGTGCTGAAGTGTTTGACCGTACGCTGGACGTGACTGACGCGGCCGCGGTGCGACAGTTTGTGGAAGCTGTGGTGACGAAATTCGGAGCCGCCGACATTTGCGTGACTAATGCCGGAGGGCCGCCCGCCAAAGGCTTCCTGGCGGCCAGTGTGGAGGATTGGCACAAAGCGGTCGAAGCCAGCTTTATGAGCACGGTGCACTTCGCCCGCGAGGTGATACCGCACATGCAGCGCAGGCGCTGGGGCCGGATCATCACCATTACTTCCATCACAACCAAACAGCCGGTCGCCGACCTGGTGCTTTCAAACGCGGTCCGAGGGGCGGTGGTCGGCCTGGTAAAGAGCCTGGCCAATGAATTTGGCAAGGACGGCATCCTGGTAAATAACGTGGGTCCGGGCTTCACGGCCACGGATCGGCTCAAGGAGTTGGCGAAAAGTCGTTCCACGGCTTCGGGCACGTCCGAAAGAGAGATCTTTGATAGTTGGGCTGCGGAGGCTCCATTGCGGCGCCTGGGTGAACCAAGGGAGGTTGCCGACACCATTGTTTGGCTGGCCTCGGACCGCGCATCGTACGTCACCGGACAGACCGTGCTGGTTGACGGCGGGATGTATAAAGGGTTGTAACAAATGTTTCACACTGGATGACTTCTGAAGGAGAAGTCAGCGAGACTCAGATCCTGCAGTGGGCGCAGGGTTAGTTGTACGATGATGCAGGCGGAATTTACCAGGGAAAGGTGCACTGAAATGGCAAAGGCAAAGGCGAGACCCGCGGTGAAGAGACGCAGCCTCAAATCAAGAAAAGCGGGGCGTAAGACCGCCGGACATAAAAAAGCCGTCCGCAAGACAGTAACGAAGAACCCCGCCACCCAGATGGAACTAAGGCATGTTCCCTGGAATACCGTCGACCTGGAAGACCTGAACCCGCTGCTGCAGCGGCAGTTTGTGGTCGGTCATGACATCATGGTGGCACGCGTCCTGATGAAGAAAGGCTGTGTCATCCCGCTGCACAGTCATCACAACGAGCAATTTACCTATATTCTGGAAGGGGCGCTGAAATTCTGGGTTGACGGCAAGGAGATTGTGGTGAATGCGGGCGAGGTGCTGACTATCCCTCCCCACATGCCGCACAAGGCGGAAGCCATGGTGGACACGGTTGATCTGGATGTGTTCAACCCGCCGCGCGCCGACTGGATTGACCAGACTGATCAATACTTGCGTGGCGGCAAATAATTCATTCCTCCCGTATGCTAATACCTGAATGACTGACCACGCCGCATCGGCCTCAAAACTGGAACCAGGCGTGTCGCAATTGCGCTGCATTGCGTGCGCAGCCGTGGGCGAAAGTGGGGCCAAGAGCGTCCGCTGCGCACAGTGTGGCGATCTGCTGGAAGTGGCTTATCCGGGCTGGAAGACGGCTGCCGGGATGCGCGCGGGCGGACTGGATGCGGCCGGGCTCAAGCAGCTCTGGCTGCAACGCCGCACTTCCCGCAACGCTCTGGATGAAAGCGGTGTCTGGCGCTTTCGCGAAATTCTTCCTGCATTGAACGATTGGAACCTGGCTATCACCCTGCGGGAAGGGAACACGCCAGTGTACGAACTGCCTTCCTGCGGGCGTGTCGCGGGCGTGGAGCGGCTCTTCGCCAAACACCAGGGAATGAATCCGACCGGTTCTTTCAAAGATACCGGCATGACGGCAGCCGCGTCTTTCGCCCGGCAGGGAGGCTTCCGCTGGGTGGCGTGCGCTTCCACTGGCAACACTTCTGCTTCGATGGCCGCTTACGCCGCGCGCGCGGGCATGCGCAGCCTGGTCCTGATTCCGCAAGGGCAGATCACCTGGGGCAAACTTTCGCAGGCGCTCGACTACGGCGCCGTCACCTGCCAGTTGAAGACTGACTTCGACGGCTGCATGCGCGTGCTCGATGAAGTAGTCGAGCGCATGCCGGTTTATCTTTTGAACTCGGTGAACCCGTACCGTCTCGAAGGCCAGAAAACGGCGGCGGTCGAGTTGCTGGAACGGCTCGACTGGCAACCGCCGGACCACATCATCGTGCCCGGAGGAAACCTGGGGAATTCTTCGGCGATCGGAAAGGCGCTGCTCGAGATGAAGGAACTAGGCCTGATTTCCAGCTTGCCGAAACTTTCTGTGATCCAGGCCGAAGGCGCTAACGCCCTGGTGCGAACCATGCGCGAGACCGGCGGCAAGAAGCTCATCTCGGTCCACGCCGAAACTATGGCCACCGCCATTAAGATCGGAAGCCCGGCTTCGTGGAAAAAGGCGGTGCGCGTTCTCGAAGCCACCGGCGGCGCGGTGGAACAGGTGAGCGAAGTGGAGATCGCGTTGGCCAAGGCGGAGATTGGGGCGGACGGCATCGGTTGCGAGCCGGCGTCGGCGGTCACGCTCGCCGGATTGAAGAAGCTGGTGCAACAGGGCTTCGTGAAGAAGAACGAATCCGTGGTGCTGATCTTGACGGGAAACTTGCTCAAGGACCCGGATTTCACGCTCAAGTTCCATCGCGGAGACCTGTTCGCAGGCACCGAGCACGAAGAGGAAGCGGCCTCGGTTCTCTCCCCACGACAGCGCGCCCCCATGGTGCTCGACGCTAACGCGAACGCGGTGGTGAAGGTATTGGAGTACGCAGAGCAGACTGATCCTAGAGAGTAGCTCCAGGGTGCAGCTGACAGCTTTTCCAGGAGTCGGAGTCATCCTGAGGGACTTCAGTCCCGAAGGGATCTGGCGTGCATCGGCACAACTGCGGGCCAGCTGCATGTACGCTCCACGCCAGATGCTTCGCAAGCTCAGCATGACGCCTTGGATTAGGAGGGATTCAGGTCCGGCAAAAATTCTGACCAATGAGAACCGCAAAGAAAAGTCGCGCGCGCGCGAGCTCCTCCATCGAACTCGTGCTGCCCGCTACCTCCGCCAACCTGGGCCCGGCATTTGACGCTGCCGCACTGGCCTTCGCATTGTTTCTGAAAGTCCGTGCCCAAACTGCGGCTGAATTTTCAATTACGGCACGTGGTCGCGACCCGGAAATCTGCAGCCGGGTCGAGAACCATCTCATCCTGGCGACCTATCGTGAGGTGTTGCAGGAGGCGGGCAAGTCAGTGCAACCGCTTGTCCTCGACATCGACAACCAGATTCCCATCGGCAAGGGGTGCGGATCGTCGGCGGCAGCGCGTCTGGCCGGGATTGCGCTGGCGGTACACTTTGGCAAACTGCGCTGGCGGGACAGCCGCATCGTCGGCGAAGCATCGCGGCGTGAACATCATCCCGACAACGCGGCCGCCTGCTGGATGGGCGGACTGGCGGTGGCAAGAATGTCCGCCGAGAGCGAAGCTCAAGTCGCGTGCGTGATTCCGAAAGGGAAGTGGCCGCTGCTGCTGGCGGTCCCCGACGAGGCGCTCCCCACTGAAGAAGCCCGGCGCGTACTGCCGGCGCAATATTCCCGGGCAGACGCCGTCTCCAACGTTCAGAACTCCATGCTGCTGCTGGCCGCTTTCGTGCAAGGCCGCCGCGACCTGCTGGCTGCAGCGCTCGAAGACCGCATGCATCAGCCCTATCGTGCTCCTCTGTGCCCACTATTGCCGGCGCTGCAAGAGCTCGCGGCAGACGCTCCCGGAATTCTGGGCGTGGCCTTGAGCGGAGCTGGACCGTCTGTACTGATTTTTCTGGATGACAAGGTGGGCGCAGAACGCGCCAAGGCACAAGTGCGGAAGCATCTTCAGGCCCAGGGACTCCGGGCAGAACTGATGGCAACTGCCATTACCAAACGAGGAGCCGGCCAGGGCAAAGCCTGGCTTCGACGACTCTCCTAACTGCGGCGGCGCTCTTCCCCGTCCGCCAGCCGGCTGGTGGCCGCGAGGCGGAACCAATGCTGTTCAAAACTCAGATGGGGTTCGCGAGCAAATCGATCCGCATAGGAATTGACAGCTCTCTGAAAGTGTTCGATCTCTCGCCGCGCCTCGCGCTCGAAGGCAGCGCTCGATGACAACGGCGTGATCCGACGATGTTTGCTGGTTTTCATTTCCACCACTCCTGGGACTGTCCCTGACCACCGCGCCCAACGACACCGGCGCTCGTGGCATCATCCTGTGGAAGTACCAGTACCAGTCAGGCAAACTTCTCTACAGAATCAGGGGAAGGCAGTAAAGTACGGTCGGGACGGGGAAGTGTAAATGGCACTCTCGTGCCATATAGGGAAATGAGGGGTCGGCTAAGCGGCAAATATGCCTTTTCTCAACCGACCATC
>JAIQFF010000299.1 GCA_020073395.1 Terriglobia bacterium | reverse complement strand
GATTCTTCACAGAATTATCCTGCCAAACTGCAGGCGAAGATCGACGCCGCCGGGTACCGCTACCGGGTGGTCAACGCGGGCGTCAGCGGCGATACATCGGCGCAAGGGCTGAATCGGCTCGACGTCGTGCGCGATTTACATCCGGCCATCGTCATTCTGGAGTTCGGCGGCAACGATGGTCTCAGGGGGTTACCCTTGGACGAAACAAAGCGCAACCTCGAAACGATCATCAGTGAACTGCGGAAAGACGGCGTTACGGTGGTTCTGGCCGGCATGGAAATGCCGCCCAACTATGGCATCGAATACACGCGGGGCTTTCGAGAAATCTTCCCCGGCCTTTCCAGGAGGTATCACGTCGCTCTGATTCCGTTTTTCTTGGCTGGAGTGGGCGGGCTGCCCGACCTGAATCAGGAGGACGGCATTCACCCAACTGCGAAAGGCTACGACGTTGTCGTCGAGAACGTCTGGAAAGTCCTGGAACCCTTGCTAAAGCAGACTTAGACTCTCATGCCATTTTCGCCGGACTTCCAGGCTCGACGCAATTACTTGACATGCTTGGGGCTTATGCGTGTCAGTTCGTCGACGAAGATCTTGCCGTCTTTCGGTAAATTCTCGGTTTGATTAAGCAGGATGCTCCTGGGCCGGATGTCTTTCGCGTAGAGAACGTTATTTGCATCATTGTCGGGACGAAGCGTTGAGCCCTTAATCACTATTCCCCCAAACAAGCCGCGAGCACGGGAATAGGCCAGGATTTTCGCCGACATCCATGCGTCGGTTTCAGCCGAGGCAGTCCTTCCCACAGGTCCGGCCGCGACGGAAGCGTCTCCGCCAAGCGTGAATTTGCTGTCGAGCAGGCTTTCCAAACCGCCGAGGTTCATGATCAACAGGACTAAATCCACCTCTTGAGCACCAATCTGTAGACCAAAGCTGCCACCGTGCAGGGAAATCATTGACGGCGCGCTCCAGGGGCCCTCACCGTTGTTGGTGCGACACGCTATTACTCCCTTACCGTAGGCAGCACCGAAGATGAACCCCCCTTTTTTCAATGAAGGAATGACTGCGACGCATGCGGATTTGTTCAGCAGATCCGTTGGGATTCCTTCAGGAATGCCCGCTATCTCCTTGAGCACCACCGCAGCACTGACCACCCTGTCGCCGACCTGCGAGCTGGCTTTCTTTTCGTCTGCCAGAGCAGAGGAGAGCGCAAACATTACTGCAAGAGTGAATATCACTAGTTTTTTCACGATGCCTCCTCTCAATAGGTTCTGTGTTTTGTACAATAAGCCTACCATACCGGCAACACAGAGACACAGTGTCTATGGCTCCGATCATACAGATTACTCGGATGAAAAGGCAGCCACGAATTACACGAATTGCGCGGATCTTCGACCGAGCACTATTCGGAATTCGTGTAGTCTGTGAAACTCGTGGCAGCACTATTCGTGCAATTCGCGGCTGCATCACGTCGGTTTTGAGGGATATTACTGACCGGACTGAAAAGAGAAGAACTCCGCGACATTTTCGCGCAAGAGTTGGGGAAAACCTTTATCCAGATAAGACCGGATGGATACATAACACTCGTCACAAGTGTTGGTGCGCGTGAACTCGCGGACCATCCGCGCCTGGTCATGAACGGCATACCGCTTGAATTGCATCGAGCAAGGCTGGAGATATCCGTTGCTGGTGACCACGAGCCAGCGAAGGCCGGCCTTGCATGACGGTGCCCCGCCTTTCCGGAAGTAACGGGACGTTGCTTCCAGCGTGGTCTGGTTGTTAGTGATCCAGTGGGATTTGTCGAGGCGAGACTTGATGTTCGCCAGCTCACGATCGAGCATCGACAGTTGTTCCGGAGTGTTCAGAAAGTAGTCGCGGCATCCAGTGCGCCGCGGCGAATAAGCGCTGAAATTTATGTTGACTCCCCACTCGCGCGCCCTGTCCGCCACTTTGTTGACTTCATTCACATTGGCTGCGGTGATGCAGTTATTCATGACGATGTCGTCGTGGCCCAGTGCAGCCAGTTTTGGAACGATCTCGCTGAGGTTGCGGTAGAGCCCGGGAAGTTTTCGGAAGTCATCGTGGCGCTCATCGGGAAAATCCAGACTTACGCAAAACTCATCCACGCCGGCTTTGCGCAGATTCAAGTAGCGCTCTTCGCTCATCAATGACCAGTTGGACACCAGAATGATGAACGGCAGCCCGGAGTCCGACTTTATGTTGCGGACGACTTCGGGGAGGTCGCGGCGCATCAGAGGCTCCCCGCCCGAAATCTGAACGACCACGGGGCCTAGCACATCCATGTAGCGGCGGTAGTCGACCGGTTTCATATCGTGCGAGGTGTCCTTGGGTCCGCCGTGATCGCAATGCCTGCACCAGCACGTGCATGAGTCGGTTACCTCGAACGAAACCACGATCGGTCGCTCGGTGAGCCAGTTCAGGGATCCGCGAGCGATGATCCTGAGAGATTCAGTTAAGGGAACCTTACGCATGAGCTTCTACCTTTCCTCCCCGCAACAACAGCCAGCCGGGCATGCTGAATCCGGCATCCTGCCTGCGATTGGGCGAGATCCTAGCAGAAGGCGCCTCACAATTGCAAGCCTTGAGGTCGGATCGGACGTCCCTATCCTCTTTGTCTCCATGAAAATACTTCGCGATCGGTTCGATCGTCTCGAAGAGAACGGCCGTTTTTTCTCGCGAAGTTCAGCGTCTCTGCACTTCCTATGCTTATGGAGAAGAATTGCCATTTCAATATGATAAACGACTGATGAAGGCACCTAAGCCGCACAGAAAACTGGACTAACGGACTCAATTGTGTTAAAAACGCGCTTGAAAAATCCGGGTGTGAGGTGGGTAGGAATGCCGCACCGGCACTCCTCTGAACCCGCCTCTGTTGCACAATATTGCTTGATTGCTTGTCAGGGAAGATGGATGAAGATTTCAAACAAGCTGAAGCTGTTTTATCGCGAGTTCAAGTTTCTGGCTAAAGGGTTGCTATCGACTGATCATCCGGTTCTGGCGCACATTATCCCGATGCGTCGCTGCAACCTTTCGTGCGCGTACTGTAACGAGTACGACACCTTTTCGGATCCCGTCTCACTGGAGGTCATGCATCGCCGCGTAGACAGGCTTGCGGAACTGGGCACGACTGCCGTCATTATCAGTGGCGGCGAGCCCCTCCTGCATCCTGATCTGGAGAAAATCATATCTCGAATCCGCAGCCACGGA
>JAIQFF010000125.1 GCA_020073395.1 Terriglobia bacterium | reverse complement strand
CCCCCGAGCGTGAAGATCCGGGTAACACCACGGTGGCGCGGCGAGACATTCCGAAAGTGGTGGGCGGTCTCGATCCGCAAGCCTCGGAGATGGCGGCGGCACTCTACGGAACCATCTTCAACCGCATCGTGCGCGTGTCTTCGCCGGCTGCGGCGGAAATGACCAAGCTGTTGGAGAACATCTACCGCTGCGTGAACATCGCCCTGGTCAACGAGTTGAAGATGCTTTCGCTGCGCATGGGACTGGACATCTGGGAGGTCATCGAGGCGGCCGCCACCAAGCCCTTTGGCTTTCAGCCTTTCTACCCTGGCCCCGGCCTGGGTGGACACTGCATCCCGGTCGACCCGTTCTACCTTTCCTGGAAAGCCAAGGAATGGGATTTCCGCACGCGCTTCATCGAACTAGCGGGCGAGATCAACATCGGCATGCCCTATCAGGTGCTCGAACACGTGGCCAAGGCGCTTAATCAACATAAAAAGGCGCTCAACGGCGCCAAGGTGCTGGTGCTGGGCGTAGCCTACAAGAAAGATATTGACGATTTGCGCGAATCGCCAGCGCTGACCATTATCGAGCTACTACAAGCGCAGGGAACGGCAGTCAGCTACAACGACCCATTTTTCCCCACGGTGGGAAAAGGCCGCAAATACGACCTGCAAATGACGTGCGCGCCGCTGGACAATCTTGGCCAATACGACTGTGTGCTGATCGTCACTGATCATTCGGACTACGACTTCAAGCGCATTGTGCGCGAGTCCCAGCTGGTGGTCGACACGCGCAACGCCACCAAGGGCATCGACAGCCCAAAAATCGTACGCTGCTAGGGAGCCAGGCAGCGCTGCCGGGGGCCCTGGTGCAGGGCCTCGAAAGTCGATTGTAGTAGCAGTGCTGATGGCTGACGACCAACCTTGAGGGTCTCTTTCCCGTAACGACACTTATCCTACCCACCGCTGTGCAAAAATTTTCCGGTCGCGCCATGGGCGTTTGATACCCTTGTCCTTCGCAAAGCTAACTGCCTGTTGAACAAGCGCTTCCTTCTTTTTCCTCGTCTGGGAGTGGCCTTATTCGTGCACCGAAAACGGCGGGCGAGTGGCCCCAGGACTGGTACCTGGGATGACGTTACTATCGTCGTCCCAGGTGCGATAATGTTGTTAAGAGAATGTTTGAAAATAAGGCAGCTATTTAGAATCGTCGTACATCAACATCATTAATTGATAGGCCCCCAACCGGACGAGGATTATGTCTGAGATGTGCCAAAATGCTCCGTTTTCCTTGCTTCCCGACCGGCGGCCGCCTTGGAAGGAGTTTGTCCTTACCATGGGCCTGCAAGGGGTGGCTCTGTTTGTG
This sequence comes from Terriglobia bacterium, assembly GCA_020073395.1. Taxonomy (GTDB): domain Bacteria; phylum Acidobacteriota; class Terriglobia; order Terriglobales; family Acidobacteriaceae; genus JAIQFF01. The sequence goes on along the minus strand of JAIQFF010000125.1, from coordinate 16,894 downwards.
TTGGCTTGGGCCGCAGTCTTGAACCTGGCAGTGCTGGATGCCCCGGTCCACGACTATCATTTCATTCGACTGGTGGAAACCCCGCCCGTGGTAAACCATGAGCCGGCACCGGTGCGAGAAATTCCGCCCCCGCGGGTTGCGCGCATGGAAACTCCACCGGCTGAAGTGCTGCGCGTGCCCCCGCCCGAGGAACCTCCGAAGATTTCGCCGGAGGAAGTGCCGGTTGCGCCCAAAGTGGACATCGCGGCCAGCAGGCCAGTGTCCCTTCCGCCGACCGCACCGGTTATTCCACGGCAACTGGTGAAGACCCATGTTTTCTCTACCGGCAGCTCGGCCCTGCCGACGATCGCAGCGGCCCCCAAGAACGTTCAGACCGGAGGATTTGGCGATCCGAACGGAGTTCCCGCGCGTGAAAGTAACGGTAAACCGGTGAACATTGCCCCGGCGGGTTCCTTTGATCTGCCCACCGGACCTGGCTACGGCAACGGTACCGGTGGCGCCAAAGGCGCTCGTGGCGTCGTGGCCAGCGCGGGATTCGGCAATGGCATCGCGACCGGTGATGGCAGCGGGAAAATAAACACTTCTCGGGGCAACGGGGTGCAGAAGAGCGGCTTTGGCGACACTCAACCCGTCTCCCTGGCTCAACTTCGTCCCAAGCAAACCGACGATACCGCGGGCAAGATGGTTCCCGCGGAGGTCATTTTCAAACCCACTCCCACTTACACGCAAGAAGCCAGAAAGCTGCGTATTGAGGGAGAGGTCGTGCCAGGGACTGGGCCACGGCCTGGATGAGGCTGCATCTCATGCCGCCGAACAGATTCGCTTCAAGCCCGCCAAGCGGGATGGACAACCATCCGACTACACCGCCCTGGTGCACATTGTGTTTCAGCTAGCTTAGTAAGATGAATGTGTGGGTCCAAGTATGAATGTGTGGGTCGGACACTCCTGTCCGACGCCTTTGACTTTCTGACTTTGACTTTGATTCTTTGACTTGATTCTTGACTTTGACTCTCTGTCTTTGCCTTTGGACCTTGCGGGTTGCAAAGACCACCCCAAGAGATCAACGTCAACTGCGGCGGACAGGAGTGTCCGCCCCACACAAACGGGGATCGCATGGTCGCGAAACCTGGACCCGGCGGGAAAACCTGCTTAGGCGATGGGAGTCAGCAAGAGGAGTAAGGGGGGACCCTGAAACCTGAACCCGGTTGGAGGCTGGGGGCCAATCCGGGGTTCGAGCCTACTGAATCGCGCTTCCGACCGAAGAAAACACGTTATTGGCGTTGGAACCGATCAACCGGATCGTACCGACTACGATTACCAGAATCACAGCCAGCATCACGGCGTATTCGGCGACGTCCTGTCCCTGATCGTCGTGCCAGATATTTTGCAGCCACTTTGCCATCGGCGCCCTCCTTGGACCACCTGTCGGCCTGCTGAATTTTCGTTGTCTGAGTACACGTCCAGCCTGAACTCCAGCAGGCGCTAAACTCAGAGTTTAAGTCTCCTGTTAGGGTAACTGTGGCTAGGCCAGACTGCCAATAGCCCAAATGTGGAAACAAGTAGCACCAAAGTGCTATGTCGTTAGGCGATGGTCTTGAGCGGAAGGTCCTGGTTTACGGCGAAAAGGGCCAGTTCCAAGCGGGTGGAAACGCCCAGCTTGTCGAAGATGTTGCTGAGATGATGCTTGACCGTGTCTTCGCTGATCTTAAAGTATTCCGCGATTTCTTTGTTGGAATAGCCGGCCACCACGGCGGAGACAATTTCCAATTCTCGAGGCGTGAGGCCGAATTTCTTCTGCTTGGCCTCCTCCCCCGAGGACTGCACCAGGTTCCTCAGGTACTGCACCAGGTTGGAAACGCTCTCTCGGCCCACCCAGTACTCCCCTGACATCACGGTGTGAATGCTCTTCAGCAACAGTTGGGTGGCAGAGTCCTTCAACACCACGCCCCGGGCCCCCAGTTGCAAAGCTTCGACAATCTGCTTCTTCTCGGCGGCGGCAGTCAGAAGAATAACGCGGACCGTGTGGGCTGGACCGGTGCTCATTTCACGCAACGCTTCCAGCCCCGGCATTCGCGGCATCGCCAAGTCCAACAGCATGATGTCGGGCTTCAACTGGCGGGCCATTTTCACGGCCTCGGTTCCGTCGCAGGCCTCTCCGATGACCTTTAGGTCCGATTCCGCCTCCAGCAGGCGACGCAGACCGTCGCGAAAAATAGGATGGTCATCGGCGATCACAATACGTATTGGCTGGGATCTTCGATTATTGTCCATACGCCGCTTCCGGCTTTTGCGGAACGCTGATCTCGAGACGAGAACCCTGTCCCGGGTTTGATTCTATCGCGAGTTCGCCTGCAATGACACGAACCCGTTCCTTGATGACCAACGGTCCTTTGCCCAGCGCATCCAATTCCGCCTGCGTCAGCCGCCCTTCGAAGGGGAACCCCTGGCCGTCGTCTTCAATCACCAGCGTCCACTGCCCATTTCTGGCGCTCAACCGAACCAGTGCGGTGCGGGCGTGGCTGTGTTTGCGGACGTTGACCAGCCCTTCCTGCACGATGCGAGTCAACTCGCGGCACACCGGCTGGGGCATGTCTGGCTCCTCGAGATCACAAGAGAAGCGAGCCGTGATCCCGGTTTCCCGCTGAAATCGCTCCACCGTGTCCCCCAGAAAAGCAATCAACTTTCTGGAATCCACATCGAGCGATTTCATCTGCTGCATCAGTTCCCTGAGCTTCAGTACTTCTTCGCGCAACAGTCCCTGAATTCGGCCCAGTTCGTCCGGCACCATCTCCGAGCGGGTCACGGACTGGCGCCGCAGTACATCCACTTGCATTTCCACCGCGATGAGCGACTGCACGGCGCCGTCGTGAAGTTCGCGAGCAAATCGGGCCCGTTCCAGGGCCCCAGCTCGCAGACGCAAACGCCGCAGCAGATACACGTTGTACACTGCCGGCCCAATCTGGCGCACCAACTCCTGCAGGAAACGCAACTCTTCTGTAATTTCTCCCGTCATCCCAGGCTCCAGAAAGAAAATCCGGCCCCACCACTCCTTTCCGAAGACAAAGGAAACCATCATGAGTTTGTCGAAGCGGTGCTGGCGCGCGAGCCGGTCGAGAAATGCCGGAGACGCGCTGGGAAGCTTCTGCCCCGCACGGTCGAGGGCCAGCAGCGTGAAGCTTTCGTTTCCGCTACGGCCGTTGCGCCAGGCGTAGGAGGCTTCTGCGGAATAATCGAACAGGTATGTCTCCCGGTCGGAAGCCAGAGGATCGAGCCAGCGAAAGAAGGAAGCCTCCCCGTTTCGGAGTAGCATTTCACCCACATAGATGCGATGGCCGGTGGCCTCCTGGGACGCAATCAAGGCCCGTTCCGCGCCGTACATGACCAGCAACTCCCCTACGATCTCATGCAGTGTGCCGCTCAAACCGGCCTCAACTCGCACCTTTCCCAAAATGCGGGCGATGACCGCTTTTTCCGCGCGCAGCTGTTTCTGCTGCTCGGCCAGGTATCCCAGCAGCAGACCCATGACCAACAGATAAATGGAGAGCATGAAGAGGCGCTTGGGCTCAAAATCCGCCGCCCGCACGCCCAACTGCGGAAGGTGGTAGCGGGCGAGCACGTGGTCCACCCAGTCAAAGAAACTCAACTGAAATGCCAGGCTCTCCAGCCACAAGAGCGACACCGCGGACGCCGCCGTGGCTACTGTCTCCCACATACCCCAGCGATAAGCAGCCGCCGCCAGCACGAAAACAAAAAACAGGAAAAATGGATTCGCTACGCCGGTGGCGAAAATCGACATCAATGCCGGCCAAACGATGTCCGCCGCATGCACTAACCTTCGGAATGAGACGGTCGACTCTTCGCGCCGCCGCAGCAACAACATGACGATGACACCCTGGGCGATGTAAAACGCCAGCAAGCCGTAGGCCCAGAAGGAATAGCGGATTTCCTCCGGATCCATCCGGATGGCGACCAGCGCGGAAATGGCGAGGAAAACGCGAGCCGTAGCCAGCCATCGTTCGATGCGGCGTATTTCGCCGCGGTCGATGGGAGCTCTTTGCCGCCACAGAAACCGATGTCGCAGCGCTAGGAATGGCAATCGAGGACGACTCACTTAGTCGATGCCAACGATCTTATTGGCTGGACGCGAAGAAGAGCAAGCACAACTTGCGAGGCGGCGCTGCTCACGGCAATGCCCCGGCCCAAGCATCACTGCCCCCCACCGCTCGCTTTTAGCGTCCGATCAAAAAAATCCGCCGTGGCCCCGTAGGCCCTCAACCAATTCTTCCACATCAGGAAATCGTGGATTTCGTCGGGGAAAATCAGCTCCTCGAACCTGACGTGCTGCTCCCGAAGTCGTTGCGCCAGGTCCACCGTCTGGCCAAACGGAACGTTGCGGTCGTCATCTCCGTGAATCAGCAGTACTGGAGATTTCCAGGTTGACACGGCAGCGTCGGGAGAAGATTCAAAGGCCAGCTTTTCCGCCTCCCTCGCGTCCGGCGCTCCCGGGCGATTCTCCCAATGAGGCAGGAACACCGACCAATCGTGCACCCCGTGCACATCCACTCCAGCCGCGAAAAGATCGGAATTGCGCGCCAGCCCCAGGGCGGTAAGAAATCCTCCGTACGATCCGCCCCAGAGCCCGATCTTCTTGGAGTCCACCGTGGGCAGGCTTTGTAGATACTTCGCCCCGGCCACGACATCTTTGTATTCTGCCGCTCCCCGCCAGCTGGCATTGGGCGCTTCTCGAAAAGCGCGGCCATACATGATACCCAGCCGATAGTTCACGGAAAGCACAACATAGCCCAGGCTCGCCAGATATTGATTCATAGCATAGGCGTTGTGGTAGTAGTACATGTAGTGGAAGCCGAGCATCATCTGCCGCACCGGGCCGCCGTGCATGAAAATCAGCGCAGGTCCAGGCTGGCTTCGTCCCGAGGGAGCAAATAGCTGGCCGTGAATCTCCAGCCCGTCCTCGCTTTTTAAAATTACCTGCCTGGGCGTGACTAACTGGCTGGACGGAAAGTCCGCGGGAAGCGCCTGCCGCGCCATCATTTCCCTGCCCTTCGCCCCCAGATGAAATGGCATCGCAGGAACCGTGGCGCTCGAACCAAGACATACCACCTGACCACCCGTCCCGGCCTCGACCGGGCTCCACTCCATGGTTTCGCCCTTGGTCAGCGGTTGTGGCTTTCCTCCCTGAAGGTCAACCCGCCAGAGATGACGCCGGTCAACGTCGCCTTGGTTCGAGGAGAAGATGACCGAACGCCGATCGCTTGCCAGCGTGACATCTTCCACCTCGAACGAGCCGGGCGTGAGCAGTGTCGCCGAGCCGCCCGACGCGGCGATCGAATACAAGTGATTCCAGCCATCCTGTTCGGAGGCAAAAACCAGTTTGTCGTTGTCCGCGAAGTAGAAAGACTTGTCTGCGGTTTCCGAAGGGAATGAATCGTTGTCTTCGTTCCCGCTGTGCCAGATTTCCCTGGCCTCGGCGGTGGCCGAATCCGCCACCCAGATCGCCCAGGGATTCGGTCGGACTGGAATCAGCGGGGCCTTCTCCTGAATGCCAGGCCGTCGGACGAAGGCAATGTGCCGCCCATCCGGCGACCAGCGCGGCATACCATCGCGGTCCGCGCTGGGAGAAAGGTAGCGCACCTCTTCCCGTCCGAAATCATAAACGGCGATGAAGCTGTGATCGCCACGAGCGCTGACCAGCGCAATGTGGCGTCCATCGGGAGACCATTTCGGATTCGAATTGTCTCCACGAAGATCAGTGAGCTGATGGGCGGCAGTGGCTCCTGAAACCGGCGCAATCCACAATTGCTTGCGCGCCGCCCACACCGCAGTTTGTCCGTCAGGTGAAAGCTGGACGTCTTCGCAGTCCTCCTCTGCGCATCCCATCTCGCCCAGCAATCGGGGAGCGCCGGCGTCCACATCGATGGCCCACACCTGCTGCTTGCGGGGCCAGATGCCATTCGTGGGATCGGCCACTCGCCCGTTTTCGTTGGTCTCGCTGCCGCCGGCGTACACCAGGGTCCGGCCGTCAGACGTGATGCGCAGACTGGCAATCGGCAAACCGTCATCGCCGTCGTAGTGCGTGATCTGCCGGGCCGCGAACTCGGGAGCGTCCGCCACCCATATGTTGCGCACGCCTTTCGCATTGGATACCCAGGCCACTCTGGGGCTGTGCGCAGCCGCAACCAGGTTGGCGGGAAACGGCGAAGCCATTACCTGCTCGAGCGTAAAGTTCGCAGCGGTTACAAAATTGGCCAGGAAAAAACAATGAAGGACCAGCAACACCCACGCAAAGAGTGAACTTCGCGAGGAAATTCGCGCACGGGGAATTGGCATAGGACAGAAAGCCTACTCCGTTAATTTGTAATCTGCCAAGCCGAATGTAGGCGCGAGCGTCCGTTCACGGCCCCTTTGCGTCCTTTGCGGCTAAGCGAGCCACTATAATGCCAAGTTCGCAGAAACCATGGTCAGTTTTCACACGGAGGAAATGAATGCGCTCAGGCGCCCGGCTCTTCTTGCTAGCTCTTTCCTGTTTCCTGCTTCTCGCCGCATCTTCTGATACCGAACCAGCTCTGCACGGCTACTCCGCGGCTTCGTCCCGCAGCCAGCGGGATTGGGAAACCAAGTTCCGCGCCATCCCCGAACCCCAGAACCAGCGTGACTACATGCAGCGGCTCTCCGCTCGCCCCCACCATGTGGGCTCGCCCTATGACAAGGACAATGCGGAATGGATGCTGAACAAATTCAAAGAGTGGGGGCTGGATGCAAGCATCGAGACTTTCGATGTGTTGTTTCCCACACCAAAAGTGCGAGTCGTCGAACTACTGGAGCCGACGAAATTCACCGCCAGACTGCAAGAGCCGGTGCTGGCCGTCGATCCCACCTCCAACCAGCAAGCTGAACAGCTTCCCACCTACAACGCCTATTCGGCCGACGGAGACGTCACTGCCCCACTGGTTTACGTCAACTACGGTACTCCGGATGACTACGAGGAACTGGCGCGCATGGGGGTCTCGGTCAAGGGAGCCATTGCAATCGCGCGCTACGGGAATTCCTGGCGCGGCATCAAGCCCAAGGTTGCGGCCGAACATGGCGCGGTCGGATGCCTCATCTATTCTGATCCTGCGGACGACGGTTACGCTCAAGGCGATGTTTTCCCCAACGGCGCCTGGCGGCCGCGCGACGGCGTACAACGCGGCAGCGTGATGGATATGCCACTTTATCCCGGCGATCCACTCACTCCTGGAGTCGGCGCCACGAAGGACGCAAAGCGCCTCGATCTGAAGGATGTAAAGACCATCACCAGGATTCCTGTGTTGCCGATTTCCTACGCTGACGCCCAACCGCTGCTGGCAGCGCTTAAGGGAGAAGTGGTCCCTGAAGCCTGGCGTGGTTCGCTGCCCCAGAGCTACTATGCGGGACCAGGGCCGGCCAAGGTCCACCTCAAAGTGCAATCCAACTGGGACATCAAGCCACTCTACGACGTCATCGTAAAAATCCCCGGCTCCACCAATCCCGACGAGTGGGTTGTGCGCGGAAATCATCACGATGCCTGGGTCAACGGCGCCGAGGACCCGATCTCGGGCACGGTCGCTCTCATGGAGGAAGCGCGAGGCTTCGCCACTCTGCTCAAACAGGGCTGGAAGCCCAAACGCACCATCATTTATTGCGTATGGGATGGGGAGGAACCGGCTCTGCTGGGTTCGACCGAATGGGGCGAAGCTCACGCCGATGAACTTCGTCGGCATGCCGTGGCTTACATCAATAGCGACGGCAACGGCCGCGGTTATCTCTCCATGGGCGGATCCCATTCGCTGGAGAGATTCATCAACGCCGTGGCCCGGGAGATTTAGGATCCCGAAAAGAAGATTCCGGTCTGGAAGCGCGATCAGCTGAAGGCCGTTGCCGACGCCAAGACTCCCGAAGAGCGTAAGGAAGCGCGTGAACGAGCTGACCTGCGCATTGGCGCCTTGGGCTCGGGATCAGACTGGACCGTCTTTCTCGATCATCTGGGCATAGCGTCGCTCGATCTCGGGTATGGCGAGGAGGATGGCGGCGGAATCTACCATTCCATCTACGATGATTTTTACTGGTACACCCATTTCTCCGACACCGACTTCAGCTACGGCCGCGCGCTCTCGCAGACTGCCGGGACCGCAGTCATGAGGCTGGCCGATGCTGATCTGCTGCCGTACGATTTCACCGGCCTGGCTGACACCATCCATCGCTACGTCGATGAACTGCAAAAGCTCTTGCAGACAAAACAGGACGATGCTGTCGAGCGCAATAAAGAACTCGAAGAAGGAGTTTTTACCGCTATCGCCGACCCCAAGAAGACTTCGGTTCCGCCTCCGGCCGAGGAGGTGCCCCCGCATCTGAACTTCGCGCCGCTGCAGAACGCGTTGGATGCGCTCACTCACAGCGCGGAGCGTTACCAGAAGGCGATCGAGAAAGTCAGCAGCAACGGCGAACTCAGGGTGAGTCCGGCCGAACTGCATGCCCTCAATGAGAAGCTCATGCAGAGCGAGCGCAAGCTCACGTCCGCGGACGGACTGCCACGCCGTCCCTGGTTCGAGCACCTGATTTACGCTCCTGGCGCCTACACCGGATACGGCGTCAAAACCATTCCCGGCGTCCGCGAAGCCATCGAGCAAAAGAAATGGAAAGAGGCGGACGAGCAGATCGCGCGTGCCGCCATCGCGCTGCAAGATGAAGCTGCGCTCATCGATTCGGCCGCGCAAGAACTGGAGTCAGGAAGCAGGTAGATCTTCGTAGCGCCGGCGTCTCGCCGGCTGTCCCCAGGGCGTCCCGCCCTCGGCCCCGGAGCAGAGTAAAGATTCGATAGGCACATCTACCCCCTACCGGGGGCCCGGCATGCCCTGCGAACAAATTTCCTAACTAATTCCAGAACCTTGCCGATGGTTCAGGCATGCCAAGTCTCCTGCCCTGCCCAGACCGGGACCAGCAGACGTCACCGGGGGCGACATCCCACGGGCAGCCTCAGCTTCGACCCCGTCTGATCCGTATTCTGCCTGAACCGCCGATGTCACCCCGTTCTGGCTGCTGTTCCGGGGAAAAAAGGTGATGCCAAACGCGCAGGCCGGGACCTCATTCACGCAGCCGAGACAGGTCATCTATCGGCACATATTGCTCTGCGCCTGTTTCGTGCCGATCAGCCTCCTGCTGAGCCGGCCGGAAGTGATCCTTCTCGCCCGGCTGGGCTCTGTAGTCTGGTATCCAGCCACTGCCTTATCGCTGGCATTGATGCTCGCCGTCAGTCCCTGGTATGTCTTCCTGGCCTGTCTTTCGGACACCCTCGCAAGCGTTCTGTTTTATCACCAGCCTCTCAAGTCCTTCAGCGAGCTGCTGGGCAGCGTCAGCGCGCCTGCTTGCTATGGGGCTGCGGCGTACTTGCTGCGGGGGCCGTTGCGTATTGACCTGGGCCTGCGCCGCCAGCGCGATGTTCTCCGCTACCTGTTTGTCACCACGGCGGCAGGATTAGCGGCAAGTTTTCTGGGCGTTACCGGCCTGGCTTTGGATGGCACAATTCCCTGGAGCGACTTTTGGAGTTCCACACTGTCGTGGTTCTCCGGCGATGGTATCGGACGCTTTGGCGTTGCGCCTTTTCTCCTTATCTATGTGTTTCCCAGCGTTCGTCAAATATTGTTTGGCCGGAAGTACCGGAGCCAGACCACCCAGCGGGAGCAACTCCCCGCCAAACCATTGGACTTCGCGGCCTGGTTGGAAGGGATTGGCCAAGCCTGCGCCACATTGCTGGTGCCTTTTGTCATATTCGGACCAAGATGGGCTCCCCTCCAGCTCTACTATTTAAGCTTCATTCCGATTATCTGGATCGCGACCCGCCACGGCATCAAGCGGGCCGTCACCGGGTTGCTCGCGCTGACCTTCGGAGTGGTGTGCGCCATGAATCTGTTCCCTCCGGCGCCCACCCTGATCACTCGAATCACATTCTTCATGTTGGTGGTTTCAGCTATCGGGTTAATCCTCGGAGCTGTGGTAACCGAACGCCTGCGCATCGCGGCTGAACTTCAAGCGCGGACCAGTTATTTGAATTCACTGATCACGAATAGCCCGTTCGGAATCATCGTTCTTGACCTGAAAGGCCATGTAAAGTTGACCAACACAGCCTTTCGAAAGCTATTTCTCCATGATCCCGCAGGCGATCACATCGACTCCACCTTTACCAGCGCGAAGGATATCTCTGCCGTGTCCGCCCAGGTCCTGGCTGGACAAGCCTTTCGCGGAACAGTGCAGCGGCAGCGCAAGGACGGCAAGATCCTCGACCTGGATCTGCAAGCTGTTCCCCTGATAGTGAACGGCGTCCAGCGCGGAGCCCTCGGAATTTATACCGACATTACCGAGCAAATCAAGGCGTCGGAGGCCGAGCGTCAGCACGCCCAGTCGTTGCGCCGTATGGTGACAGAATTGTCCACCGCCAAGGAAGCCGCCGAAACCGCCAACCGGACAAAAAGCGAGTTCCAAATACTTTCGATATCCAACTTCCCCGCCTCGATTTTGGAAAAGTCGAGGATATCGTTGATCACCGACAATAGAGACTCAGCGGAGTTCTTCACCATATCAAGGTACTCCCGCTGCTCCCGGGTGAGTTTGGTGCCGAGCGCGAGTTCGGTCATCCCGATGATGCCATTCATCGGAGTGCGGATTTCGTGGCTCATGTTGGCCAAGATTTCAGCCTGCGCAATACTCTGGGAGACGTTACCAGCACGCTCCGCGTCCAGGCTCAGCAGAAGGGTCTAAAGTTCGCTTGCCACATTCCACTCGAACTGCCGGATGCTTTGCTGGGTGACCCTTCCAGGCTGAGACAGATCGTCACCAATCTGGTGGGAAACGCCCTGAAGTTCACTTCTGAGGGCGAAGTCACGGTGCGGGTTGCGATGGAGGCCGAAACCGCCGATCAGGCCGTCTTTCAGGTTCACCAGGTTGTCTTCGGCAAGGAGAATCTTAAGCCGCCGCCGGTCTTCGGTAGGAACCTGAAGCGGGGCCGGGCCATCGGGGGACCGTTGCGCGCCGGTCCGGAGTTTTTGCAGTCCGAAGCGTACCTTGAAATGGAAGGTGCTGCCTTGACCAGGCTCGCTTTCCACCCAGACGTTGCCACCCATCAGGGCGGCCAGCCGCGCGGAGATGGACAGACCGAGTCCGGTGCCGCCGTATTTTCGTGTGGCCGAGCTGTCTGATTGGGTGAAAGCTTCGAAGATCAGTTTCTGCTGGTCCTGGGGAATACCGATACCGGTATCGGTTACGCTGAAGTCAAAAAGTGGCGCTGCGCTTCCTGGAGAAAAGAGGGCACACCGTGGTTGTGGCCGAGTCTGGAAAAAAGGCTCTGGACGCCTGGCAGAAACAAGCATTCGACCTCATTCTGATGGATGTTCAAATGCCGGAAATGGATGGGTTCGAAGCCACGGCAAGGATCCGCGAACACGAAAAGTCCACTGCCAAACGTATTCCCATCATTGCCCTTACTGCCCACGCCATGGTGGGCGATCGTGAACGCTGTCTCACTGCCGGCATGGATGACTACGTTTCCAAGCCGCTCAATATTACCGATCTGTTCGAGGCCATCGAGCGCCTTCTCCCCGCCGCCGCCCAGGCCCACGCTTAGTCTTCGTAACGCTGGCGCTACCGGTATCTACGACACCAGCTCCACGGTTCGCTTCAGCTGTCCGCAGGCGGCGAAAATATCCCGCCCCCGGGGACGGCGGACGAACGCAGGCACCCCGGCGGCTCGCAAAATATTCTGGAACTGCAGCACCCGCTCCTGGGCCGGGGTCCGGAAATCAATTCCGGGTCCGGGATTCAGCGCGATCAGATTCAGTTTCGCCCGCAGGCCGCGAACCAACTCCACCACCTCGCGCGCATTCTCGGCGGAGTCGTTGACTCCCTCCAGCAACACGTATTCGAATGTCAGCTTTTCCCGGTTGCGCAGCGGGAATTCGCGGGCCGCGGCCATCAGCTTTTCCAGGTTCCACTTGCGATTGATCGGCATAAGCCGGGTACGCAAGTCGTCATTCGAGGCATTGAGCGAGATCGCGATTTTCGGACGCACTGGCTCCAATCCAAAATCGTAGAGGGCAGGCACAATCCCTGCCGTTGATACCGTCATGCGCGATTCAGTAATGCCCACTCCCTCCACCAGAAGATGGACCGCCTTCATAAAATTGTCGTAGTTCAGGAAGGGCTCGCCCATCCCCATAAAAACCAGGTTGACGCGATGCAGAGGCAGAGAAACGCCCTGATCGTTCAGCACGGCGCACACTTGTCCGACGATCTCTCCGGCTGTCAGGTTGCGTTTTATTCCCAGCAGTGCGGTGAGGCAGAACTGGCAATCCACCGCGCAGCCCACCTGGCTGGAGACGCAAATGGCTGCACGCTCCCAGGTGCGGCCCGCCGTTTCCGCTTGGTCGCCAGCTTCGCTGCCGTCCCCCAATTCTCCTCCATCGCCCTCCGGCATCCAGACGGTTTCCACGCTCTGTCCGTCGGCGCACGCCACCAGGTAGCGCACGGTTCCGTCGCTGGAAACAAATTTCTTCTCAATGCTGGGAAGCCCGACAGAAATTCCTTTCGCAGATAGGCTCTGTCGAAAATCCTGGGGCAGCGTCGAGATCTGCTCCGAGCTTTGTACTCTCTGACGGTAAAGAGCGTCGAAGAGCTGGCGGGCACGGTAAGAAGGCTGTCCGAACTCCTCCACCAGGGACGCCAGCTCCGGAAGCTGAAGCCCCAAAAGCGATTTTTCTGTGACTTGACCCATAACCATGATCTTGGGATCGCCTTACCTTTGCGTCTTTTGCGGCCGTCTTTGCGACCTTTGCGGCAAAGGTTCCGCCGCAAAGTACGCCAGCCGTAGCCCTCGGGCAATCCGAGCGGCATTCCTATGCCGATTGTAGAGGAAACATGCCCCAGGGCCCCACCCAGGCCCATTTCGCCCGTAGCGACAAAAGAGTTATGTAACGTATTGATTATAAATGATTAACCATGTATTAGCCGGAGCCCGCCAGGGTGTGCAACAATACTTACATGGTGCAGGAAGTCCGCAACATACGTCGCGAGGTCCTAGCCAACGGGCTGACCCTCATTACCGAGGAAATGGAGCACATCCGCTCCGCCTCGATTGGGATCTGGATCAAGACCGGCTCCCGCGACGAAGACTTGCAGTGGAACGGTATCTCGCACTTCATCGAACACATGGTGTTCAAAGGCACCAAGAACCGCAGTGCCGAGGAAATTGCCCGCCAGGTTGACTCCATCGGCGGCAACATGGACGCCTTCACGGCCAAGGAATGCATCGGCTTTAACCTGAAGGTGTTGGACGAGCATCTGCCCGTCGCCATGGATATCCTCAGCGACCTGGTCCTGAACCCGGTCTTCGATGTCACCGACATCGGCCGCGAGCGCGGCGTGATCCTCGAAGAAATAAAGATGGACGAGGACAATCCGGATTACCTGGTCCACGAAATCTTTACCCAGAATTTCTGGAAAGATCATCCCCTCGGCAAACCCATCCTGGGGACCAAAGATACGGTCAAGAAATTCGAGCGCGATCCGGTGCTGGATTTTTACAAGCAGCGTTTTGCGCCCGGCAACATGATCATCTCCGCCGCCGGTCATTTGAAGCACAAGCAATTCGTGGAACTGGTGGCCAAGCACTTCGAGCACATGAAGCCTGTGAAGAACGGCTTCCACGGTTCTCCACCCGCGATCGCGCCCCGCATCATCATGCGCAACAAAAAGTCGCTGGAGCAGGTGCAGATCTGTGTGGGAGTGCCTTCTCATCCCATCGCCCATGAAAACCGGCATGCTTCCTACATCCTGAATACCTTGCTCGGGGGCGGCATGAGTTCGCGGCTCTTCCAGAATATTCGCGAACGCCAGGGCCTGGCCTACGCCATCTATAGCGACTTATCACCCTATCGTGATACCGGATGTCTTTCGGTTTATGCCGGGACCTCGCGCGAGTCCGCCGGCAAAGTTGTGCAATCAGTGGTCTCCGAGTTCCGCAAACTTAAGTTGGAAGCTGTTCCCGAAGATGAACTCCGCCGCTCCAAAGATCAACTAAAGGGCAGCCTGATGCTGTCGCTGGAGTCCTCGAGCGCGCGCATGTCCAACCTGGCCCGGCAGGAGATGTACTTCGACCACTTTTATACCCTCGACGAATTGATCGAGCGCATCGAGAATGTCACAGTCGAACAGTTGACAGAACTGGCCAATGAGTTCTTCCAGACGGAATCAATCGCCGTGACAGTTCTCGGCAATCTTAACGGGTTAAAGCTGAAGCGCGACCAGCTCGCCTGCTAGTCTCAATTTTTCCGCCGCTTTTGCGGCGGCATGAAACACCGCCACTGCACAAAAGTTGCGTACCATTTTCGCGCGCGCCCCTGACTCTTCCGCGCCCCGTCAGCATCTAAGTGGGTAATGAGCAGAACACCCGGCATGGTGATGCCGAGCAAGATGGGTGGACTGCAGTGGATCGGAGGGGTGATTATGGCACAGGTGATTGAGTTCTACATCCCAGCACGGTTTAAACCTAAGGTGAAGTGGGTACCCCCAGAGCAACGGGGAAAGATTCTGGCATTCCCCACTGACCTGAAAAAGTCGGCTTAAGGGAAATGGACAAGACGCCCGGCCGCGTTACTGCGAGCCGGGCATCATTAGTTTTTGGGCGGTAACCGCTCCCGTTGGAGTGGGCCTCGAGGCGCGCTCATCGGGGTCTAAGTCTTTCATTTCCTTGGCGATCTCGCGGCAGTGTTAAGCCCCGCTCTCCCCACGAATAAGGTAGCAGGCTGGCTCGCTACTTTCGCTGGATTAGAGCCCATTTTCGAGGCATACTAGGCAGCAGGCCCGTCTCCCCCGCGGGCGGGAGGGCTGCGCGTCATGCCGTTGTTGGAGGAGAAGCAAGTAACTCATCTCACGACTCCGGTCGGGGATGATTCCGAACAGAAACAGCGCCGGCAGATGCTGGTGGCGCTCGCCCTGCTGCTGGCCGCGTTGATCCTGGTACTGATAAAGGACCGCGACTTCTGGTTTCCGCCCGAACCCGTAGCGCAAGTGCAATCGGAATCGGAGCCCGTCGAAGAACCTGCGCAAGACGTTAAGACTCCGTCTGAAACAGCAACCGCGGCAACTACACCGACGACGGTCCCCGCCCGGCCGAAGTCGAAGCCGCACACGCCGCCTGCCGCAACTGATCCAGGTCCCGCCCCCGCCTTAGCACCGGTTGTGATGAGTCGCGCCGTGCTTCCTCCGCTCGAAGTCGAAGTGGTGGCCGGGGACGAACACCGCACCATCCCGGCAAGCAGCGGTTCGGTCCGAGTGGATCTCCAGCCCAGAGCGCCTTTCTCCTCTACTCCTTCGCCTTCTTCCTCAGCGTCTTCCGCCCCCAGTTCCGCGGATTCCACCGGCGTCGCCGACGCCACCGGACGGGTTCATCTCTCTCCCGGCGCCGCCCAGATTCTTTCTCGGCCGGTTGAACCGAACTATCCTCTGCTGGCCAAACAGATGAAGGTTCAGGGCGCCGTGGTACTTGAAGCTCTGATCGGACGCGACGGGAATATTCAGGATCTGCACGTGCTCAGCGGACCCACAATTCTTTCAACCGCCGCCCGGGAAGCGGTAAAGCAGTGGCGTTTCAGGCCGTACCTGCAATCCGGTCAGGCGGTCGAAACCGAGGCCCGCATCACGGTAAATTTCACCATCTCGACCCAGTAACTACCGCTACAGATTGGCGCGGATTCACACGGACAACGAATTGGAAAAAAGATTTTGATCCGTGTAAATTCGTAAAATCCGTGGCTAGTGCTGCATCGCAAACCTGGGAGCAAGCCTGATGGCTTTCGCAATCTCCAGTACGGCTATTCCCGATGGCGGCGACATCCCCCGAAAATTCACGTGCGATGGCGCCGACGTGTCTCCCGAACTCTCCTGGACCGAGCCACCGCCCGGCACCCAGAGCTTCACACTCATCGCTGACGATCCCGATGCGCCCGGGGGCACCTGGACCCATTGGGTGCTGTACGACCTGCCCGCCACCACCACCGGCCTGGCCGAGGGCGTGAACAAAATTGACGAACTCCCCGGCGGCGAGCGCCAGGGCCGCAACGACTTCCGCAAGATTGGTTACAACGGCCCTTGTCCACCGCCAGGCAAACCCCATCGTTATTTTTTTAAACTTTATGCGCTCAAGGGAAAGCTCGATCTCAAACCGGGCGCGAGCCGGCAGGAAGTAGAACAGGCGCTGCAGAGTCTTGTGCTGGGTCAGGCAGAGTGGATGGGGAAATACCGTCGATGAGATTCCTAGGCTTTCGCAAACGCCGCAATTTTCAACCAAAAATTTAACGGGCGTCCCGACTCTCGCGAGTCGCCGGACGCCCGGGCAGCCCTCCCCCAGAACTGCTCGCTAATAAAAATAAAGCTTCGGACCACCGCTGAAAATAGCACTTGTGTGCCAGAACCAGCCACCAACGTGCCCCCGCTGTGCGGGAGCCGCCCCTTCCGATTCACCCGTCGCGCAAAACGTTGCTTGATCACTTTCATCACTACCGAGGGATCACCCGCTTCCGGTTCGGTGATGAGCAGATGAAAATGCTCGGGCATGAGGACATATCCGTGAACCAGGAAGCAATATTTGCGGCGCGCTTCTTCCAGCAGTCGCTAGGAATAGGTCGCAACGCTGGCTGACGGCGGTAACAGCTGAAAGTAATAAAATACAGGTCCGGGTCCCGTAATTGGCGGTGCAGTCCCTTCGTCACCGGATCAGATTACACATCAGGGCTCGAACTTGACTGTGATCTCTGTACACTCCAAGTGTGACCAAACCCACTCATTCACGTCCTTCGCGAATGAGTGGGTG
>JAIQFF010000124.1 GCA_020073395.1 Terriglobia bacterium | reverse complement strand
ATCCAAATTGAGGCCGTGGTTCACATTCCAGTGGTAGCCTCCGTATGCCTCTGATACGTACTTGTACGCACCACGAAGATCCCATTGTCCCCGTCCAGGGCTGGCGTCATTGCGTGGCGTCGTAATGCCGAACATGCCATTCATGGTCAAAACCCGGCCGCGCACGTTCTGCCAATGGAAGTCTCCGCCGAAGCTGATTTGTTCCACCTGGACTTCGTTCGACCGGAAAATCTCGCTCGACCCGCCGATCGTGTCGTCTTGGGGATGGTTAAGGCTGCTGACAAAGTGGGTGTCGAATCTGATCTCCGGAGTGAAGAATTTCGAGTCCCACACGGCGTCCTTGTTGCGGGCGGTGCCGTTCATCCAGGTCCAGTCGGCGTAGGCAAACGGAGTTTGTGTATCCACTTCCGGAACAGCAGGAGCTTGAGCTGCGGCTGGTGCACTCGTCGATTCGCCCTGCACTGGCACCATCGCCACTTGTTGATTAGCAGGTGTTGTGGCCGAAACCGCCTCCCCCGCCTTTGCGGGAGCGGCTGCCGCGGCTGGCGGTTCTGCTGCCGGACGCGCCTTCAGTTCCATCTCAAGCTGCTCGATGCGCGCTTTCATCGCCTCCAGCTCTTTCGTGACCGCAGGCGATAGTTCCGGATCGGCAACGGCCGCGGGTCGGGTAGAGGATGCATTGGTCGCGCCCGCGTCGGGAGCGGCGCCGCTAGCCGCGGGTTCGTGCAGCTTTGCCACCTTCGTTGGAGCATCCGTTTGCGTCTGAGTCTGCGCGTAGCAGCCTGGTCCGCTAACTGGAATGACACCCAGCATCAGAAGAAGGAAAACTGCAAGCACCGCCGGCCTACACCACAAAGTTTTCATGTTTTTCACGCCCCTGATCTTCCCTGTTGCAAAGTCGTACATCGTTGCATCAACCACTTCATCAATGAACACTTGCGATCGATGCCAAGCACCTGACTCTCTGCTTATTAAAAAAGACGATTCGTAAAGATGCCGTTAAAAGTCAATAAAATGTCCATAAAGAAGGCACCCGTGCCTGCAGGAACAATTTGGATTTTGAACATTAGGCTGCTGGTACAGGCACACTAAGTCGAAACCGCGGCACCGGCGCCGATCAGGCTCCCTGGGGCTGAGCTCATGCGGTGCTCACGAAATCACCATTGGCTCTGCTTTGAACTCGTCGTTTGACAACCAGGTGTGCGCCTCGGCAAAGTTGGGCAACCGCTGTGTCTTTGCGGACTTCAGGGACGCTGTCAGCGCTATTTCCATCAGGGAATGTGCTTTTGTAAGCACAGTGTTGCCGCGAAATAATCCGAAGCTCATCTCGGGAAGCGCGGGCAGCCTTCCGTGCTTAACCTCCCGAATGCCGGTACTCCGGACTGTTTCTCGCAGTAGCACGGACACACCTAGGTCGGACTCAACTGCCGCAATGATCGTATCCAGATTGGCGCTCTCCAAAACGATGCGCCACGCCCATCCGGCTTCGCGCAACGAATCCAATATTTGCTCGCGCCAAGGGCCTGCGTTCTGAGAAAGCACCAGAGGTAGGGGGTGGAATGGATCAATCGATAGATCCGTGCCGGCGAACCAGGCTAAACGAGAGCTCCACTCTAGGACGGGCCGGCCTGTGATCCGTGCGGAGTCGCTGATGACAAAGTCCAGTTCTCCCTGAACCAATAGGAATTCCAGCTTTGCCGGCCCGGCCACCGTAAGCTTCAACTCGACGTCGGGATAGCTTCTTTGGAAACGTTTCAGCGTCGGCGCCAATCGGGCCAGCACTGTTTCCTCACTGGCGCCCAGGCGCACCGGCCCGGAAACAGATTCCTCACGGAGCCGTGCCAGTGCCTCTTCATTGAGATCGATGGCGCGGTTAGCATAAGCAACCAGCAGTTCGCCGTGGCCGGTAAGTTTCAAGCCGCCCCGGTTTCGGGAGAACAGCTTGCGGCCTACGATCTTTTCCAGCCGCAATATCCGCTGGCTCACGGTCGGTTGCGTTGTGGCATTGGCTGCCGCGGCCCTTCCCATAGTTCCGTGCTGAGCTACGGCAAGAAACATGCGCAGAAGGCCGACATCCAGATCTCCTCGATCGATCGTCATCGCCATATGAGTATCCTGCTCGTCCGCTGACCGCGAACTCTGCTTTTGCTACCCTCAATGGCTTGAACGGTAGAATGCAGGTCATGAAGAATCCGTGAAGAATCTTCATTAAACTTTTAACTAGATTCCATAAAACTTTTGACTTTCGTGGACGCGCGCTGGCTGCGAAGGTGGGCCGTGTTTCTCCTTGGTGGATTGAGAGGGTGTGGAATTCAAAAAGAAATCCAGCGAGAGTCTTGGGAAGAACTCTCGCTGGTGTGCAGGCCAGGCTCGCACGTCCTTGCGAAGATGAGCAGGCGTGTGCACCGCCAGCATGTGGCCACCATTTAGGATGGTTGCCGGAGGATTGCCACGGACCAGAACTACTCGTTCTTTGAGGCGCGGCCGATGGTCTTCACTTCCAAGGTGGTGCCCTGCAGACGCCCGCTCACTCTTGTGTTGTCACCCATGAATTTCAAAAGTTGGTCCTTATCGCCCTGCAGCTTGTAAGTCTTGTCGCGGGCAACCAGCACGATGTCGTCACCCTGGCTGACAGAATGGAGAGCCCAGCTGAACTGCGTGTACCCCTTGTGCGTCGGCTGGATCCCCTCGCAATGACCGCAACTCACCTTTCCCGTGAGTGTGGCCTCGGTTGGCGCCGGGAGAGAAGGCCGCATGACAGCGGCGGTGGGCGCCATCGATGCAGCGAGATCATTCAAACGTGACTCCAGTTGCCCGATATGGACATTCATCGCGTGCAATTCCTGGGCTACCGGGGCGGGCACTTCAGAGGCCGCCGGCCCCTGAGCCGACGTCGTCGGCGCATTGGGCTGGTTTTGACTCTGCGCGTAACCGCGTGATCCCAGCGCTGGGATGACACCCAGCATCAGAAGAAAAGCCGCTGCGGTGCGCCATGAAACTCTGTTGTTCGATATGCTCATGTTCGTCTCCTGAGAAGCTCAAGCGCTGCCCGCTTGCGCTCACTCAAGGCAAACATAGAATGGCGGAGATGGAGAAACCGTGAAGTTTTCCATAAATTTTCATAAAAAAATTGGTTCGAGCGGATAAAGCCTTTTGATTCATGCGAGGGAGGCCTGCCGTAAACCAGTCTTTCGCCAAGCTGGAGTAACGAGCAGGCAGGCAAATGCGTATCAATCATTATTCAGGACGATTCCTTTTCCGGCGGAGTGCGACTCCGGATCGGAGGGATCGCAGAATCGATAGCCGACCCACGGCTCTGTAAGCAGATACTTCGGCTTCGCAGGATCGTCTTCAATTTTCTTGCGAAGAGTCCTGACATAGGATCGCAGGTAGTCGAGTTCTGTTCCGTACTCAGGACCCCAAACGGTGCGCAGCAGCTTCGCGTGAGTTACGGGAACTCCAGGATTCCGCATCAGCAGCGCCAGCAACTCGAATTCTGTAGGCGTCAGGTGAAGCAGTTCACCGCCTTTGCGCACGCAGTGACCTTCCAGGTCGACTTCCAGATCCGCGACTCGCAACACGCCGGGTTCAGTTGCGGCGGCGACATCAAGCCTGCGAACCACGGCTCGCATGCGGGCGACCAGTTCGCGAAAGCGGACCGGTTTGGCAATGTAATCATCGGCGCCCGCCTCCAGCGCCCGCACCATATCATTCTCCGCGTCACGCACCGTGACCATCAGGATCCCGACTTTGGGGGCCAGGGCGCGAATCTCGCGGCAGGCTTCCACCCCGCCCATTCCCGGCATATTGATGTCGAGCAGCACCAGGTCAAAGGGGTGTTGCGGGAGGACATCCACAGCTTCTTCTCCGCTCCGTGCCTCCTCGATCACAAAGCCGCTGGCAGCGAGAGAAGTTCGAAGCACCTTACGCAGGGCGGGCTCATCATCGACGACCAGCACATGAAGTGGGCGCGATGCTGTAGTCATGCTCGGCCCTGCCGTTGCCTGCGTCGGCGAGAACACGGGTATTTTGCGACCGACACTGATAGACACCGATCACGCCTGCAAGCGTCTGTCAGGGCTTCGAGCGAGATATAAACCGATGCCATACCTTGGCGAAAGAATCGACCAAGACCTCATAGAAGAACCTGCACCGAGGTCGCGATACAGCGATTTCTCAAGTGGAGCCTTCTTTTGCGAAGGATAGAGCGGCGGGCATGAAAAATCTGTAAAGATTCCCTAAAAAGTTTGTATGGATAGAACTGCCCAGCAGGTGAGCGAGGCCCGGCGAAACTTGTCGCTACAGCTACCGGCTAAGCTGTCTTGCCCGCTTGACCAGAATCGCTTTTCGCGATTGGGATGGTCAGGCGGAAGGAGGTCCCTTCACTGTCAAGTGGACCATCGCTCTCAAGATCGAGGCTTCCGCCGTGCGCCTGGGCTATTTTTCGCGCAACATACAGACCGAGTCCAGACCCCGCCGCCACCTGGCGTGTTTCAGCTCCGCGATAGAAGCGCTCGAAGATTCTCGCGCGTTCACTCGCTGCAATCGGTCTTCCCTGATTCCATACTCGAAGGGCCACGAATTCATCCTCCAAGTCGATGCCGATCTTGATGGCGGAGCCTGCGCACGAATATCTGCAGGCGTTGTCCAGCAACTGGCGCAAAGCAAGCTGCAGCAACTCAGCGTCGGCGAGAACCTCAGCGGATGTTACCGCTTTGGTTAAAGATAGCTTTCGATCACTCCAGCGTTCTGCATATTCATCGGCCAAATGTATGACCAGTTCGGCAACATCCGTCAATTCCAGTTGGGGCTTGACCTCTTCTCTGTCCAGCCGGGCGATCCGGAGCAAGCGCGAGGTCAACCGGCCAAGCTTCGAGGCCTCCGCTTCCGCCATCTCGGCCAGCTCCAATTGCTCCGGACGTAAACCGCCGGTTTCACGGAGACCGCCGGCAGCGGCAACTATCGTAGCCAGGGGAGTCTTGAATTCGTGAGCTAAGGCATCCAGAATAGCCCCGCGGAACACTTCGGCCTGAGCTGCGGCCGATGCATGGCTTGCGTCGCGAAAAACGCGCGCTCGTTCCAGCATAGCGGCTGCCAGCTCCGCCAGCGGGCCGGCTGTCAGGTCAGCATCACGCAAGCCCTCGAATCCAATCGCTCCCATGGTGTTCCCTGCTGCGCGAAGAACTCGGGTGAAAACAGCTGAGGCGGGATCATCACTGTCCTGCTGTGAGAGGTAAGCTGCCCGGGTCCGGTCAGCAAGCCCGGTCTGGGAGTCGCCGTCACAGTGAAGTTCCGCATTCATACCGTCGTACAGGCACCCTGCCCGCAGCCCGAAGACCTCCCGAAAGTGTGCGACGGACTTCGTCAACATCGGCTCTCTGGGGTCCAATGCGAACAACCGTTGCGCCAGTTCGTACAACAACTTCATCTCGCGGCGCTGACGCTCTGATACCTGCATCTCGCGGTGTACCCTTGTCGTTAGTCGAGTAATGACCAGACCTGTGACCAGGAAGGCGATCAGTGCCCAAATGTCCGAGGAGTCGCTCACTCGGAACGAGAAAATCGGCGGAACAAAGAAATAATTCAGACACAGATCCGCGATGACGGAAACGACTACCGACGACACAAAATCCCCGATCAGGGATTGCAGCACCACAATAATGAGATAAAGGAACCCGGTTACAGTCAGATCCACCCGCAACCCAAAACACATGGATGTCACCACCCCTACAAGCAGGGTGCCGGGGATAGCCCGAATACCAGAACGCCAGTAGCGATGGTTCTCTACCCTCTGCACAGCGATACTTTCTTGGGCGCTTACAGCAGATAAACGCCCGAGCCAGTTGGCACGCTACACGATATCAGGTAAATCATGGGCGGTTGAAGGTGAATGAGTCGGTCGCCTACCTCCACGAGAGTTATACGATTCTTTGTATTTGAAATTTATCGGGTATTGGTTTTCAATGGCCGGAGTCTGATAGCGTTGTCCATCGAGTGCAAGCCTTGCTTCATTGGCAACGCGTGGCACTAGACTGCAGGTGAGAAGATACAATGCATCGCGCGAGATGACGACGGGAAGCGCCACGAGGAAGTGATCGGTTCCATCTGCAGCCCGTTGGGAAATTAACTCTAGACGCGGTAGGTATGCATGCGAAAATCGCTGATTCTTTGGTTGCTGATGGTCTTTTTTGCAATGGCCGTGGTGAGGTCCGCACTGGCACAGCCGCCCGCTGGCGCGGAATCCAAATCGGCGCCCTCGAGCGACTCTCAGGAGAGCCGCCTAGTGAGGCTGGAGCAACAAGCAGCGGAGGCAAAGAGTTCCGCGGATAATGCCTGGATGCTGACCAGCTCCGCCCTGGTGCTGATGATGACCGGGCCTGGGCTGGCTCTGTTCTACGGCGGCTTGGTGCGAAAAAAGAGTGTGCTTGGCACCATGATGCAGAGCTTTGCCTTGATGGCACTGGTTACGGTTCTATGGGCGGTGGTCGGCTATAGCCTCTGTTTCGGAAGAGGCAACAGCCTTATCGGCGGCTTTGAGAATGTGTTGCTCCACAACGTCACGACCCAGCCGGACGCAGACTACTCGGCCACCATACCCGAGCAGACCTTCATGGTGTACCAGTTGATGTTTGCGATCATCACTCCGGCCTTGATCACGGGCGCCTTTGCTGAGCGCATGAAATTCAGCGCAATGGTGTTGTTCATGACGATGTGGTCCATCCTGGTCTACTTCCCGATGGCACACATGGTTTGGGGAAAGGGAGGCTTGCTCAATGCCACATTGGGCGGAAGGTTCCCGACACTCGATTTCGCCGGCGGGACAGTGGTGCACATCACCTCCGGCGTCTCGGCCCTGGTTTGCGCTCTTTACTTGGGAAAACGCCTGGGATATCCGCATACGCCCATGCCGCCGCACAGTGTGGTGCTGAGCTTTGTGGGGGCTTCGTTGTTGTGGGTCGGCTGGTTCGGTTTCAACGCCGGCAGTGCTTTGGGATCAGGCAGCCTCGCTACTAGCGCTTTCGTAGCCACCCATTTTGGGGCGGCCGCGGCAGTCGTTGGATGGACCGCCACGGAATGGTTGCGCGGGGGCAAACCGAGCGTACTGGGCGCTATTTCGGGCGCGGTAGCAGGACTCGTCGCGATCACGCCGGCTTCGGGGTTTGTGACACCGATGTCAGCGCTCATCATCGGGCTCGTCGCTGGGGTTTTCTGTTATCTGATGGTCGCCAAAGTGAAGGCCCGGTTTGGCTACGATGACTCATTAGACGCATTTGGCGTGCATGGTGCGGGTGGCACCATCGGAGCCCTGCTGACTGGGATATTCGCGGCGAAATCAGTGAACTCCCTGGGGTCGGGTTGGCTGGAAGGAAATGTGGGGCAACTAGGGGATCAGGCAATCGGAGTCTTGATTGCCTGGGGGTTGGCCATCGTAGGCACGCTCATCATTCTCTTCATCGTCGACAAGACAATCGGTCTGCGAGTCTCCGAGGAGCAAGAGACACAAGGTTTGGATCTCTCGCAGCACGGGGAGGAAGGATATTCGTGGGAAGTGCCGGCCTAGGTGAGGCCGCTTGTTTGAGCCAACACCGTTTGTGAAAGGACCAGGACATCATGACCAAGGTGGAAGCAATTATCCAACCTGCCAAGCTGGAAGCGGTGAAGAATGCCTTGCACGAGATTGGGGTAGAGGGCATGACCGTGCTCGACGCGCGTGGGCATGGACGGCAAAAAGGCCATACCGAAAGTTACCGCGGCCGAGAATACCAGGTGGACTTAATCCCCAAGGTAAAATTGGAAATGGTACTCGCGGATAGCATGGTGGACAAGGTAGTGCAGGCCATTGCCAATAGCGCGCGCACCGGGAAGATCGGTGACGGCAAGATATTTCTCGCGCGCATTGACGACGCAATCCGTATCCGCAACGATGAGCGGGGCGAGCACGCGCTGTAGTTGTGGAGGAACACAAAGAAGAAATTCAGTCACCGGTCCTTGCGCCGGCTGCGCCTCGTCAGTCATCTGGAACAACTTGCCTACTCCCGCCGAATGCCCTCGAAACCGCTATCACTACCCTCTCACGAACAGTTTATAACGGCCACTCCAGATCGAGCGAACGCCGCTGTTGCACGTTCAGTACACACGCACGCAAGCCTGAGTCTCCTCGGTTCGACAAATGGTCCGTAGCCAAGATTTTTGCCATTCGCGCGCGAGTTTGTGGCACCATTCCTTTAAGAGGAGGTCTTTATGAACCTCCGGCTCATTCTCTGGACTGTGGGCATGGCCTATGCCGCCTTTCTCTTGGCCCGCGGCAATGGTGCTTCCTCATTCGGCGCCAGTTTCATTGCACCATTTCTCGGAGCGGCCATCGGCTTTGCCCT
This sequence comes from Terriglobia bacterium, assembly GCA_020073395.1. Classification (GTDB taxonomy): domain Bacteria; phylum Acidobacteriota; class Terriglobia; order Terriglobales; family Acidobacteriaceae; genus JAIQFF01. The sequence continues at coordinate 7,884 of JAIQFF010000124.1, read as the reverse complement.
CGGGAGCCTATTCGTAAAGCGGGATAAGCGAAAGCACAGCTGAGCTACACCCGGCGTGCATTGCACAGAGGGTGCCGAACAGGAGCATTTCCCCCGAAAACCGCTGCTTACTTCCGAAGTTAAAGTGTTGCTTCCAGACAGGCAGGTATGAAGCGGGGGTCTTTTGGGAAACCGCTGCTCTATCCATTTGAGTTAGGGGGCCGTCGAATTGATTTTACTGTAGCCGGACGTCGGCCACCAGTAAACCTCCGGCTCCGTTCTGCTGCACGCTTTTGCACGAGCGGGTTTGCTCGCGCCTACATGGGGCGGCGGGCCAGGTCGCGAATCTGGTTCAGGTATTCGATATAGATCGGGATGGGAATATCTGGAGAGTCGCCGTCGTTGAGGAAGTGTGAAAGCTTGATCTCCATCGGGATCGAGCTGATTACCTCACGGAAGCGCGGCATCTGGAGATATTTCACGCGCCAGATTTCAAGCATGAGGGAGCGGAAGTCCTGGCTGATGAAACCCATTTTTCGCTCGCCCAGGTAAACCGCGTCAAAGTGGCGGTCCGCCAGGGTCTTGCGGATGGGATCGCCCGGCGTGGAGAAGTTATAGACCAAATGGAACAGATCGGCCAAGTCGCCCCACAAAACTTTCTCTTCGAACGCGCTGAAGCGAAGTGCCGCGGCGCCGCGCTGCTGCATCAGCCGGGCGTGATCGGCGGGGCGCAGGCCGTGAGCAGTCAGTTCGCCGCGAAACCAGGCGATCCGTTCCGGAGCAAGATTGTGGCGTAGAAACTCTACGGCGTAGGCGTTCGGCAGATAAAGTTCCGGATTCCCGTCGAGGCGTTCGAGCCAGGGGCCCCAGTCCCTGTGCTCCAGCACGCCGAGCAACTCCGTCAGTTGCGCGATGGTAGTGTCGGGATGATATTTCACCGCCTGCCAGAAATGCTCCGTGGAATCGTAAGTTGAGCCGTAAAGCACGATGCCTTCCTCCATCGGATACCAGTTGGAGAGCACGCGCGCTGGAATTGACGGCGCGGCACTCCAGCAGTTCAGCGAATGTTTCCATTTCTCCTGTACCGCCAGAAACGCTTCGCTGTATCCGGGCGGCACCGGTTCCTTCACCCGCGCCAGGGCCTGCCGCAGTTCCCCGCTGGTGTGGGTGACCAGGGCCTCGAGCGGGCGCTCGTCAATCATGGAGACAACCCGGCTCTCAATTCCACGACGCAGCAGCTCGCTCGCCAGGCGCTGCCGTGCGGCATCGTCCAGGTCATTTTTCCAGCGCTGCTTCTGGGAGTCGATGTAGGGGAACACATCGGCCAGAGTCTTGAACTCGATGAAGCCATGCAGGGCAAAGGTGACGGGGCGCCCGTCTTTCAGAATCGTGGTCGAGGGTGTAACCAGGGCCTGAAGTGGAACCTGTTGTGCCCGCAAGGGCATGATCAGGAGCACGGCAGCGAGTACCAAACCTGATCGCAGCAGGAAGTGCGAGGCGGACATTCTTGTCCGCCGCTCTTGACTTCGACTTTCGGTATCGATCATAGATCCAATAATCCCACCTCGGTTAAACGCTAAAAGTTTCTTGTGGCAGGCAGCAGGATACTCGTCGGAAAACCGACCCAATCATTTTCTTGATTAGGCGCTTCTTAATTGCTGCCACAATGCAAGACCTTCCCCCCCCAGAAAGACCCCGCGTCGTCCATGAAAGATTGGGTAGACGCGGGGTCTAGCCTGACGCCGCGTTTCATGAAAGTACCCGACGGGCGCGTGGACTATGCGCGTGAGCGCCCGTTCCTGGCGGCTTCCGCGTCCGCCGTCAATCTCAGATAGAGCATGTAGAACACGATGGCAAGATTGATGAGTAGCACCGCCACGTGAATCACGGTCTGCCGTCGTATCAGTTCATAAGTCTCGAATGGAACATACAGCGCCCCCGAGATCAGCGCAAACCATTCCGCCCAGGTGCGTTCCCGCCATAGTCCGTAGGCTTCGACGAAGCGGACGATAGAGTACGCCGCAGCCCCGGCTGCCATAGCCCACAATTTCGCATCGGTGATATTGTCTGCCAGATTCAGGAAGACCTGCGCGTAGTGATGGCGATCGGGATTTACGCGCAGGAATCTCAGCAGGGCCTCAGCCATGTCCCAGGCATCTTTATGAACCAGTGAAACCGCCCCAAAGCCGAGCAGCAGCACGACCAGTCCCTTGAGCAGTTCGAGCGAAGCCACGGCGCGCAGCGCAGTCCGGCGGCGATGGCGCTCCGCCGCTCTAGCATGCTCTACGATGGCTGCAGCCACATGGTCCATAAAAAATTGCGACTATCTGCCGGGCTGCAGCAGAAGCTGTTCGGCGGGGGAGAATACCCTGCCGCGGATCAACATGGTGCTGATGAGCGAGGTCAAGCCCGACGCCGCGAAAATCATGGCCAGCACCACAAACTGATAAATCGCCGCATAGACAGGACGAGCGCCGGAGAGCAACATGCCCGCCATCAGTCCGGGAATCCAAACGATGCCCAGCGAGCGCATGGAGTCGATGGCGGGAATGAGGCTGGCCTCGAAGGCCGCTTGCACGTAGGGGGAGACGCTGTTGCGGGCTTCGGCGCCCAGAGCCAGTGCGGTCTCAATCTCGCCGGCGTGCGCCAGCACATCAGCGCGGAAGCGGTTCAGGGCCAATCCGTTAGTGTTCATAGCATTGGCGATCAGCATACTGCCCACCGGGACCAGTGACGTGATGGCGGCATCAATCACTCCCAGCGACGTCATCAAGGCGATGATGGAGCCCGCGCCGAAGGCGATGGCCCAGGCGGAGACGCGAAACGCGCCGGGCATCCCTTTGGCCCGGCGCGCCGAGGTTGCCCCCGCGGCCACGATCATCCCGGCCAGTAACAAACCACTGGTCCACCGCGGAGCGCGCAAAAGGATAACAAGAATTGAGCCCACGGCGATGATTTGTACCAATCCGCGCACCATTGCGATCAGAGTTTCGCCTTCCAGATGAATTCTCCGGCGACGAGCGAGCACAACGACGGCCAAGGCCGCTAAGGCGGCCACCAACGCCTGCGCCAGACCCAATTGTAGTGGCGAGTGGAACCACAGTCTAAGCACGAAGGACCTCCTCTACTGGACCGGCCCGCACAATGCGTCCGGATTCGAGTACCAGAGCCCGCTCAGCCAGCCGTGCCGCCTGGGCAACGTCATGGGTGACAACCACGCAGGTCAGCCCTTGTTGGCGCATGACTTTCTGGATGGCAGACTCAACCTCGAGTTTAGCGGCTTCGTCCAGCGCCGAAGTGGGCTCGTCGAGCAGCAGGACCAGCGGCGAGTTGGCCAGGGTGCGAGCCACGGAAACGCGCTGGGCCTCGCCCCCGGAAAGATTGGCAACGTCGCGCCCGGCGTAATCTTTGAGACCAACCTGGGCCAACAGTTCGTCAATGGCTTCGGGCCCCAATGTGTCGCCCCGCTGCGCCGGCCCAAAGCGCAGGTTGTCGGCCACGGTGCCAGGAAACAGGTAGGGCCGTTGCGTCACCATGCCGACTTGGCGGCGCAGTTCACGTGGTTCGATGGTGCTATAGTCAGCGCCCTCAACAAATACCGTTCCCGACGTGGGCTCATCGAGACGGTTCAGCAATCGCAGCAACGAAGTCTTGCCCGAGCCGCTGGGGCCGGTGATGGCCAATACTTCTCCTCGTCGCAGTTCAAAGTTCGCATCCTGAACCAGGATCTTGTCGCGGACGGTGCGCCCCAGGTGCTCGGTTCGCAGGATGGCAGGAGCGGGATCGGAGACAACACTCACGTATTTGTCATCCTGAGCGGAGTCAGCCCATTCGCTTGCGAATGGGCTGCCGGAGTCGAAGGACCCCTATCCACCCTTTGCGCCGAGTTCCAGGAAGATTTTCCCACGACTTTTTCCTCCTCGAATGGCTACGGCGATAGTTCGTTCGATTGCTGGTCACAGTGACAGAGTAGGGGTCCTTCGACTCCGAGCTCCGCTTCGCGAGCGAAGCGGTGTTCTGCGCTCAGGATGACAGACTACAGGGTTGCGCGCACGCTGGCGCGCAGCTCGTCTGCAATCTCGCGGGCTGCCTTTCGGGCAGCCACTTCCTCGGTGACGCCGAACGAGATCGCGCCTACCCGGGCGTGGCCGCCGCCGCCGTAGCGTTCGCAAACCTTGGCCAGGTTGACCGTCGGCTCCGAGGGCGCCCAGGGATTCGAGCCTACGGAAACTTTCACCCGAAAGCTGCTCTTGCTGAGGCCCACGCTGTAAATCGATTCCGGATGGAGATAGTACGGCACGAACTTGTTGTAGCCCTCGAGATCATGGTCCGTGATATCGAAAAAGAGGGTGTGGTCCTTGGACTCAATACGCTCTCTCAACACCGCGATGGAGCGCTGGTGCCGCTCCAGCAACGGGGGCAGCAGGGGCGCCACGAAAGGCTCCTCCAGAATTTCCGCCAGAGGCCGGGCAGCCAGCAAGGGGATAAGCCGTGGAATAAAGCTATAGTTCTGCGCCGACTCTATGATCAACGTGAGCTTCATGGCGGGCGCTTGCATTTCAACCGCGGTCCTGGCATCCGGATACATCGCGCCATCGACGATGTCCGTCCAGTGGACCAGATCGGCCACGGGGCTGGGATCAAAGCCGAAGCGCTGTTCAGCCACGGCAGCGATGAAGCTGGTGCAGGACTTGAAATCGGGATCGTAAAACTTGCGATTGCTCTTGTCCTGTTCGAAGTGGGCCGCGTCCCCGGGGGTGAGGAAGGCGCTCTGATGATGGTCGAACCACCAGGTGATCCTGGGGGAGCTGGAGTACTTGAAATCCACGATGGCGTTTTCGTCGCCGTCAAACTGCTTTTCATCGAACAACGCACCGGCGCGGTGCAACAGGCCGGAGAAAACGAACGTGGCATCGTTTCTGATCCGCTCCTGGTAAAAGCGCGAGAAAAGCGCAGCCGAGCATGCCCCGTCAAAACATTTGTCGTGATAGAAGACCCGAACTTTCAATCGTTCCCTTCAAAGGTCCTGCTTTCCGCGCCGGCAGCGTCGCCACGCGGATGCGAACCAAAAGCTAATAGGAATGACATCCCGAAGAAGATCTGTCAAAACAGGAAGTTTTGAACCGGTCTCCGGCAATGTGACAGCGGAGACCGGCGGTTCGTGCGGGAGCGGCTGACCCGCCACGCAAATTAGATGGCGTTGGCTTGCTTCTCAGCCAAATCGCCAATGAGAGGCAGTTTGAACATCTGGCCCTGATTAGCTTTGATCAGCAGAATGATCCAGATAATCAAGCCTCCAAGTCCGAGCAGCGGCCAGATCAGCAGAGTTAACCAGCCCAATACCGGGACCATCCCGATGAAGCTCAGGGCGATCCAGATCACAATCCACGCCACGCTGAAGAAAATCATCTGGAAGGCATGGAACCGCACAAAGCGGCTCTTGTTATAGGGCTCCATCACCAGGAAAATGATCGCCGGAACGATGGTGACGTAGCACAACATGCCAACGACGTTGTCCGACATTCCGCCGGTTGAGCCCTGGGCGGCTGCGGCCGGCGGCGCTGCGGTGCGACTACTACAGGCCGGACACATGGTCGTGCCGTCCGCGATCTGCGTTCCACACCCGCTACAAAAAGCCATTGATTTTCCCTCCCGTGATGGAGCAACTCGGCCCCCGGACTCCAGTCTGTCCGGCCCTGCCTGAACCCCGCGAAAGTTACCAGAATCAGCCTTCCAAGGCAAACAGAATCGCACAAAGAGCCTGGCCGCCGACCCGCCATCGTCTCGGGATTCCTGCCCGCAGGGCCTTCACTATCAACATGATCCCCGTGATCGGGAGGCCTAGACCAGGCTAGGGAACCGGGTCGCTGGTGCCAGGAGCTGGTGGATCAATTGGGCGGCCTGGACGCCGCCATCGACCTGGTAAAGAAGCGGGCGAACATCCCCGCCGGCGAGCGTGTGACGGTGGAGGTTTATCCGCAGCCGGTCAGCATCCTCGACGTGATCCTCAAGCGGCCGTCCACGGAGGACGTACTCGACGGCAAGCTCCGGCCCGTATTCGGACGGATCCCCTTCCATGCCTGGATGCGCGGCGGTTTCCTGCGCCTCATGCCGTTCTGGGTGGAAGTGAGGTAGGCGTCGCGTAGGGGCGAGGTAGGCGTCGCCCGGGAGTGGTCCGCATTGCGCCGCCGGATAGATTCAACTAGGCTTCCCAATAGGGAAGGCGATATCTACGAAGAGAAAAGGAAGGATGGCCCTGCTCGCGGCGGCGCTGGCGGCGGGGCGCGCCCAGGTTGCGCCGCGCGGCGAGGCGGCCTGGTGGAAACTGGACGACGCGGGCGGGCGGGCGCTCGACGCCAGCGGACGCGGACTGCACGGCGCGATCTCCGGCGGCGCGATCCTGGTTCAGGGGCGGCGCGGCGGCGCGCTCTGGCTGGGCGGTTCGGAGGGCGGGGTGAGCGGCAACGGCCCCCTGCCCGCGAGTGATTCCCCGCGAACCGTTAGCGCGTGGGTCAAGCCCGCCGAACCCCGGGTGGATGCGAGCGTAGTTTTCGATTCCGGGAACCACTTCGCCCTGACTCTGCTGCCCGACGGGAAGGTACGGTTCGGAGACGCCGTTGCGGCGGGCGCGGTTACGAGCGCCGGGTCGTGTTCGGCCGACTCCTGGCATCTCGTCACTGCCTGCTACGAAGGCGGCGCGGACCGCCGGACCCGGATCTATATCGACGGGAAGCTGGATTCGGAGGGAAAGATGAGCGCCGCTCCGGCCCCCGGCGCCGGCGGAAAGTGGAGCATCGGGCAAGACCTCGCCGGCGGGTCGGGGTTTCGGGGCGCGATCGACGACGTGCGGGTATATGCGCGCGCGCTCACGGACGCGCAGGCCGCGGCTTTGTACCGCTGTTCCGCCGAACGGCACGACTCGCCGGGGTACTACTACCTTCCTGTTTTCCAGGGCGCGACGATCGAGGATCGCCGGGCCGACGGCAGTTCCGCGACGGTCCGGAATGGCGGCAGCGATTACGGCGGAATCCAGTTCGCGCGTGCGGAAGGGGATTGCGCGCTGGTCAGCCTTCGCGGAGCGGATCTGGGGCAGGACCTGAGGATATCGGCCGACCTGCTGGTTCCCACCGATGCCGCACGCCGCATTACCGGAGCGGGGCCGTATTTCCGCAGCCGCCGCGCCGCGCCCGGCGATGCGTTGACCGGCGGAACGTCAACCGGCTACTGGGTGCAACTCCTCTCCACTGGCGTGGTGAAGGTCAAGCGGATGAATCCGCAGGCCGTGATCGCGACCTCGCAGGCTCCTCCGGAGTTCGACTCCGCGGTTTTTCACCGCCTGGAAGCGGAGGCGCGCGGCGGCCGGCTCACGGTTTCGCTTGACGGCCGGCCGGTGGCATTTGACCAGCAGGGGAAGCGCGTAGAGAGCGTCGCGATTGCGTCCCCGCCCGGTCAAATCCAGGGCGCCGCCGGCATTGCGTTCGGCGCCGAAGACAACCGCGGGCAGATCGGCGGGCAGCAGGCGCGAAACATCCAGATCACGCGGATTTCGCGGTAGGGGCGGATGCCGGCGAGACTGCCGGCACGGCGGACGCGAATGCCCACGCCACATCCTGCGGTTAAACTGAAGAGAGGGCATGCATTCGCACGCACACGGGCACGGGCCCGCCACGGGGAGAGTCTTGCGATGGTCGCTCGTGGCGACCTTCGGATTCGTGGCCATCGAAGTGGCCGCGGGTTTTCAGGCCCACTCTCTGGCCCTGCTGTCGGATGCGGGCCACAATTTCACGGATGGGTTGGCGCTGCTCCTGGCCTGGATCGGGGTCTACCTGCAGGCCAAGCCCGCCAACGAGATCAAGACCTACGGCTATCACCGCGCCGGGGTCCTCTCCGCGTTTGTGAACGCCC
>JAIQFF010000123.1 GCA_020073395.1 Terriglobia bacterium | reverse complement strand
CAGCCCGCACAACTTCGCCCACGGCACCACCTGCTCCATCTCTTCCAAAAACATCGCCCGCCGCGTCTTCTTGGTGTACCGCTCGAATCCCGTCATCATCGCCAGTGTCCTCTGTTTGCCGAGAGAGTTCATACTGGCTCGACTTTATCTATACTCGCTGTGGAAAGGCAGCACTTAATCAGAGTCTCCTTAAGGTTCTCGTTTAGGTCAATTGCTTTGCGGAAGGCGTACGTGCCAACATCGTTCGCAATACTATCGCGTCGGTCAGGGAGTTCTTTGAGCTGGTCCCCAAAGTACGTGTATAAGAAGGGGTGCAAAAACATCAACTCACCTGCTTGTTCGATCAAGAACAGGTCTGCGAGCCTCGATCTGGCCTGGTGTACCTGTTCCAACCCATAGTCGGCAAGCTCGCGTGACGCGACAATATCTTCGAACAGCATCGGCTCGCGAACTGTGGCCAAGACCTGAAGCAGCAGCTTTTCCTCATCACGAAGCACGATCTGGTCGGTGGTTTGCAGTACATAACGAGCAAGCTTGAGTTCAAAGCGGTGCCACTCGGCCCCCGAGTGCAGTTGTTGAGGTGTTTCTACCTTGAGGAAGGAGGCAAGGAGTTTTGCAGCGAGAGGATGTCCGCCGACGAGCGGAATAAGTTCGCTAATCTCCGCACTCTTCATAATGGCAGCAGTGCGTTCGCTCTCGCCGAGCAGCAACTCAATCTGTTCCCGAATGTACTTCTTATCTAAGCCGTCAAGGCGTAACACATCCGCGGACGCCGCGAGGCCTGGCGGAATGTCGGGATTTCTCGTCGTTGCTAGAATGACGTGAGTGTTGGGTTGAGAATCCATCAGCGCTAACAGGAACGTTTGCAGATACGGCAGAAGACCGCTTGATGCGTCCAAAGCTTCATCCGCACCATCCAAGAACAGAAAGTATCGATCATCTCGCATTTTGATCGCCGCCACTGCCAGATTCAGAAGTTCTCCATCTGGCGCATTGGCAGGCGGCGGGGCAGTGTGGGCGCGCTGAATAACCTGGCGACACAGCAGATCGAGAGAATGCCCACGGGTTAACTTTATTGCTAAGGGCGTCTTGCGAAGTTTTTCTACAATCGAATTGGAAACGAAGGAGGTCTTACCAATACCGGCAAGGCCAAGCACAAAGACCATCTGGTTCCGTCTAGCTGTCAGTGAAAACTCGTCGCTTTTCTCACCACGGTCAACGAATGCTAATGAAGGCGAGGCGGGCGTTAGATGCTTGTCGATGTATTCGGCAATCTGAATGAAGTCACCTTGAAGGTCCGAAGAAGATGACAAATCGACGACATACTGCGAGCCGAGGGCAATCTCTAGGTGCTTCGGGAGAGTGGAATCGTCGAGTTTAACAACGATGATGCGCACGCCAAGATCCTGTACAGCACGAAAACTAGCCCAATCGGCCTCCATCTTGAGGTATTTACTATCGACACCTGCCGCACTAACAAGAATGACAAACCACTTCGCGACGGTGACGGCGTCGTTGATGGCTTCGATGACAATTTCGCCGCCATTCAAGTCCAAGTCTCGAATCCAAACATCCTCGCCGAGTAGCGTCTTCAAGGCTGAATGCAACTCCAGCGCACTTGGTTTGTCGGTTTCGGCGTAGGAGACAAAAACGCTTTTCGAAGGAGAAGCCCTTGCTTAGTCCCCCCGGTTGACTTTGCTAGTGGGATTTTCCATTTTGCACCCTAGGTAGAACGGCATTGTACATCGCGTCCGGGCTGGCAAACCCATGCCACGTCGGGACAAGTGGCCCACCCGCCCACGCTCTCTCGAGGGTGCGCCGTCCAAGCTAGCTTGGGGCGGGGATTTTCTTGAGCGGTTTTCGCGGCGCTGAAGGGCCGCTCTTCCACGGGGCTGTAGGTTTCGGGGTGACACCACAAAATCTTGCCGAGCCTTGCTCGGCCTGGACGGGCGAGGGCGCCCGTCCCCACACCTGCACCGCCCCCACACGTGCACCGTCCCCACACCTGCACTATGTCCCGAACCTTCTCCGGTAGGCGCTGGGGGAGACGCCGGTGTGGCGCTCGAAGAGGCTGCGGAAATAGGCTGGATCCTGATAGCCGACCGCGTCACTGATTTCCTGCATGGTGCGATGATCGCTCTCCAGCAGGCGCTTGGCGGCAGCGACCCGCAGCTTCTGCAAGTAGATCAGCGGGCTGTCTCCCGTGGCTTGCTTGAAGCGGCGAACGAAATTGCGCAGGCTCATGCCTACGCGCCGGGCGGGGGCCTCGAGCGGGAAGCTCTGGCGAAAATTCTCGTGCATCCAATCCTGCGCGCTGGAGATGCTGTCGTCGGAGTGTTCGGTTTTTAAAGGGACGATGGCGAACCCAGCCTGCCATGCGCGGGGCGTCTCGATGAGCAGCGCCTTGGCGCTTTGCATGGCGACTTCGTGGCCGCAGAATCGCTCCACCAGGTACAGGCTGAGATCGAGCGAGGCGTTCACACCTCCGCCGCAGTAGAAGCCGTGGTCCTCGGTCACCATCAATTCCGGCATCCACTTCACCCGGGGATATTTTTCGCGGAAGCGCTCGGCCAGGCCCCAGTGTGTAGTGGCGCGTTTGCCGTCGAGCAAGCCAGTGGCTGCGACCAGACCTACACCGGAGCACACACTGGCGATGGCAGCGCCGCGCTTGTGCCAGCGCCGCAGCCAGGGCACGACTGCCGCATTGCGCTCGACCACGTCGTCCAGGCTTAGTCCGGTGGTCGGGATGAAGATAAGGTCGGTGTTGCGAATATCTGCAAGGGCTGCGGTGGGCTGGATCTGAATTTCTCCGTCACAACGGACCGCGCGTCCATCCGCCGAGGCGGTGGTCACGCGGAAGCGCGGAGCTTGCCGTGTTCCCGTGAGCAAATTCCACAGCGTACCGGTATGGCGGAAGACCTCCATCGGGCCGATGGCGGTGGAGGAAAAAGTTCCGTCTAGAAACAGGACTGTCACATCTGTCATGGCTGGCTTTCCCTGCCTGGCTGAATTACGATGGCTTAATCACCTACTTATAATGGCAAATCTGCCATCTTGTGGCAAGAGTCTCTTGTAATTAATCTCGGAGAATCGAGAAGGCAGTTTTCAGTCGTCGGTCGTCAGTTGTCGGTCGTCAGTTGTCAGTCTTCAGTCGTCCTTCTTCAGCCATTCCCCCGAAGGCGACGGGGTCTCGACGGCTGATGACCGACAACTGGCGACTGTACCTAAACGGAGGGGTTTATGAAGAAATACATGATCGAGCGCGAGATACCGAAAATCGGCACTCTGGAACGGAATCAATTGCAACAGGGCGCGGCCAAGTCGAACCAGGTGCTGCGCCAGCTGGGACCGGACATCCAGTGGCTGGAGTCGTTCGTTACCGCCAACAAGATGTACTGCATGTATCTGGCCAAGGACGAGGCGCTCATCCACCGGCATGCAGACCTGAGTGGATTTCCGGCCACCAAGGTGACGGAGATCGGCGCGACCATTGATCCCACGACTGCCGCGTAGAACGAACCGTCGGTGTCCAATGAAAACCCCCGCCCAAGGGAACTTGGACGGGGCACCCCCGAGAGTCACGGTCACCAGTCGGAGACCCGTTCCTACGCTACCGTGGCGTGCACTTCGAGATACTCCGCTTTTATTACGGTGCGATTGGCATCGCCCAGGTTGTTCTTGGTCCAGTGCTGGGTGAGGTCGCCGGCCAGGGCGCTCTGACCGGCCTGGTCGAGGCGTGCGAATGTGGTTTGGGTGGGGCCGAAATACTTTCGGAAGAAGGCGACTGCGTCCCCGGGGCTGAAGGGATAGTCGAAGAGCAGCTCCCGCTTGGTCATTTTGAGGTGCGTTTTGCCGCCTAGGCGCTCGGCGACGACCTTTTCCACTCCCCAGAGGGACGGAGGCAGCATGCCGGGCGGAGGCGGCGCGTGGCGCGCGGTGATCTGGAACATCTGGCCGACGAAACTTTCAGGCGTCCAGTTTCCCATGGCGATCAGGCCTCCCGGGCGGCAGACGCGGAGCAGTTCGGCGGCGACGACCTCGGGCCGGGGAGCAAACATAGCGCCGAACATGGACAGCACCACATCAAATTGGGCGGCGTCGCAGGGTAGCTTCTCGGCGTCGCCCTCGATGAATTCGATTTTCAGCTTTTTGGCGGCGGCGCGTTGGCGGGCCTGTTCCAGAAGATTGGGAGCGAGGTCGAGACCGATTACGTCCGCTCCCGCGTGCGCGGCGGGAATGGATTGATTTCCGGTGCCGCAGGCCACGTCCAGGACTCTTGTTCCGGGCTTCAGATTGATGCGCCGGATGAATTCTTCTCCCTCGCGGGCATTCAGTTTTGCAATCTCACCGAAATCGCCGGCCATCCAACTGGCCCGCAGACGCTGTTTCAACTCCGCGAAATTGTCTGGCGCACTGCCCATGGTCGCCTCCTGAGATAGTGTCGAGAAAATTATACGGCACCCGGTTTTTGTGTGGGTCGGACACTCCCTTCGACTTCGCTCAGGGCAGGCTTTGTCCGACGCCTTTGACTTTGAGTTTATGTACGCGAAACTAACCAGCGGCCTCAGTAAACGACCAGTCGAAATCTAAATCAAATTCAAAGGCGTCGGACAAGAGCGTCCGACCCACACTCTACTGCGTGGCTCCTACGATTTTGGTCTGCACGTGGGTGTGCTCGAACGCTTTATTTTCCAGAGACACGGTCATCTTGCGATTGAAAAAGAAGAGCGCTCGAATGCGAAATTCGCTGCCCAGGCTCACTGGGAACCAGACTCCATCTTCCTGTCGGCGGTAGTGGACGGCAAATCCGATGCCGGGAAGATCTGTGCCCAGGAAAGTCCGCACCCCGAAGGGCAGCCGACGGGACAGCCGAGTGAATACATACATCGGCTGAAACTCCTGGGCGTCGATGTAGGCCTCGCCGGCCCAATCCGTGTCATCGTCGTCCTTGGGAGTGAAAGCGATGTGATAGGACTGGCGGCCTTCGAAGGGTTCCTGATCCATGAGGCGGAATTTGTACTCTTTCTGCTGGTCGGTGGTGAGCGGGAAGAGGTCGCGGGCCATGCCGTCTTTGGAGTTGTCGTTGGTAAGGTCTTCGCGAAAGTCGTGAATCAGTTGTCCATCGGTGCTATCGGCGTCGGGCACAGGCTCGCCGCTGAAAGCCTCGTACTTCCCCTTGTGCCAGTAGCGGCCGGTGAGTTGCTTGAGCGTCTTGTCGGTGTGGTCAGGTTTGGGGACGACCTGGTAATCGGCGGTCTCCTCGCGCAGGACTTTGCCGTTGGTCTTTCGGGCGATGATTTGGATGTGTTGCTGGTAGAGGTATTGGCTGCGCAGCTTTTCGCTGCTGTCCTGGTTGGTGGCTACCCGGGCCATGATGGCATCCGCCGTGAGGGAGTCTTCGGCCTTCGCGGGCTGAAGGAAGACACCGAGAAAGAGAATCGGGAGCAAGCGAAGCTTCGCCATCCTGATGATGTACGGAGATTCCGGGACGGTAGTTCAGCTTAGTTTTGCGGGATCGGCGAATCTCTGCCCCCGGCCTACCCTTTCCAAAACATGGAGGGTAGGGCACGCGAAAAGGGTCGGCCGCCCGCCTGGTTATTGCTTTTCCCCAAACTCTTCGCCACTCGTAGAAATTACCAGGTCCTGACCCTGGACAACCCCGCTTTTGTGCGGTTTAGTTCCGATCCACCCGACGCGAATTCCCGGCACAGGAAGCTCGCGTCCGCTCCAGACCTGACTCACTTGCGAATCATCGTAAAGCAGACGATCTCCAGTTTTGTTTGTGTGGAGATAAACGCCTCCGCGCTTCGCCGCTGCTGTATCGCCTGCTCCGCACAAGGCAGGTCTGTGAAGATAAACCATTGAAGTGCCATCCGGCGCTATGGCGAACCAGCTTGCGTCTCCTGACAAGTGCACACTCTTACTTATCATCGCTGGAGTACCACAGGTACCGAGATATGTGTTCGGCGATCCGGCATGGTCAACGAAATAAAATTCGAGACGAGGCTGACAGAACAATCCGCCGTACCCATCACTCTTGTTCGCGACGACATAAGCTCCGGACTCTTGGACCTTGGTTGTAGTCACGCACCCGGGCAGGAGGCTTAGGATCACAAGCGGGCACAGCCTGCGGACCATAGTGACTCCTGACGCTCCGCTAATTCACAGGTCGGCGCAGTTTATCCCAATCCACTCGGTAAGAAAAAGCGGGCGGGTGACCGAGCCCTTTCGGGGCAGTATAGCTCTCGACAAAATAATTCGCTGTCCATCCCCTACGTGAGCAATTTTAGCTTCCCATCTGGACTTGCAGGACCTCTCCGGGGAGGCGAACCATTCTTCCTCGGGCTGCGGCCTCAGCGGGATCGATGTGAACCCGGGTGCGGGCCGGCTTTTCCAACGGAGCGTCGTCGGCCTGCATTCTCTCCATACGGATGCCCAGGGTGCGTTCCAGCTGGTGCAGCTCGGAGCGCTGTTCGCGGCCGAAGAGCGTGGAGGCTACGCCCTGTTCACCGGCGCGTCCGGTACGGCCCACGCGGTGGATGAAGTTTTCCGCCACCTCGGGGAGGTCGTAGTTGATGACGTGAGCGATGTCCTGCACGTGGATGCCGCGTGAGGCCAGATCGGTGGCGACCAGGATGCGGTAGCGTCCCTGCTGAAATCCGGTCAGGGCGGCGGTACGCTGCGATTGCGAACGGTCGCCGTGGATCATGGCCGCCGCAAAGCCTTCGCGGTTCAGGTTCCGGGCCAGGCGCTCGGTGCCGCGCTTGGTGCGGGCGAAGATCAGACAGCGGCCGGTTTCCTTTGAAAGCAGGCGGTGGAGCGTCTCCTGCTTGCGGTCGCTATCAACCTCGAAAGCCTGGACGCGGACGTTCTCCGATGGCTTCAAAGTGGAGCCGAAGGCGAGACGCACCGGGTTCCGGGTGTAATCGCTGACCAGGTGCGCTACCGACGCTTCGAGCGTGGCGGAAAAGCACAAGGTCTGGCGATCTTTGGGCAGGACTCTTGCGATCCGGCGCAGGGCGGGGAGAAATCCCATGTCCAGCATGCGGTCGGCTTCATCGAGGACCAGAACCTGAAGGCTCTGGAAGCTGATCAGGCGGCGATCGAGAAAGTCCTCGAGGCGGCCAGGAGTGGCCACCACAATACGCGCTCCCCTGCGCAGCGCGGTCAGCTGGTTTCCTTCCGCCAGGCCGCCTACGACCAGGGCCGCGGGCAACAATTTCGTGCCGCGCAAGGCGTTGTACTGATCGACCACCTGCATGGCCAGTTCACGGGTGGGAACCAGGACCAGGGCGGCGATGCCGGATTTTCCGGAATCGGTTTTTCCCGCTTGGAGCAAGCGCTCGATGATCGGGATCAGGAAGGCCAGCGTTTTGCCGGTGCCCGTCTGGGCGGTGGCGAGCACGTCTTTGCCGGCAAGGGCCTGCGGAATGGCCGCGGCTTGCACCGGCGTCGGGACGGAAAAGTTAAGGGACGACAACCTCTCCTGGGTATAAGGGGAGATTGGTAGTTCTGAAAAACTCTGCATTGATTTTTTTCTCTTTTTCTGTTGGCGGAAGCAAGGGCGGCGCGCACACAGGCGGGCAGCAACCAGCATTTGCCAGTATTTACGCCGAAGACTTACGGAGGGAAATTAGGCGGGAATTCAGATACAAACCAGAGCAACCGCACCACAACCGTGGTATTAGACGCAATGTCAGTATAGCACGTGGGGTGAGCAGTTCTTGTGGTTCGAGGTGACTTTGGTGATGCGGGGAAGGGTAAGCCACTGTTTTCAACGTTGTCGCTCTCGCCATGGTTCAGTAGCAGCCGTCGCAGACCGAAACATCAAAACCGCTAGTGGTTGACGAAGGTCCGCGTCGTCAGGTAGCGCAGCGCTTGATCGACACATGATTCCAGAGGTTCGTTGGTGTCGATAACGAGTTTGGGTGGGTCGATTGGCTCCCATGCCTTTCGGATTTCGCGATAGAGTTCCGGCGTGCGATTCGCGGCGAGATGCCTGTTGTCCGCCACAGCTTCCGCGATGCGTCCCAGTGCAGACGCCTCTGAACAAACGCACTCCAGTGTGGCCGAAGCCGTCCCCACTTGCGAGCTGAACTCGATTACGCGGTCGCGCTGGTATCGCCGCGAGAAGGTGCGGCCATCCAACAGAATGTGCAGCTCGGGATGTTTGGAGAGCAGATACGCCGCGGTTTGCAGCATGAGCTCCCCGCAGAAATCGTCCTGCGATAGCGAATACTCGACATAGGCGGGTGGGAAGAGCGACGCTCGAATTGCGTCCTTATCGAGAACCGCACCCGGAAGCCGCTGCGCGAGTGCTCGCGCCAGCGTGCTCTTGCCAGTCCCCGGGAGGCCCGCGATGATCACGATCATAGGAACTCCGCTTTGGGCAGATATCGGTGCTCGTTCATATTACGCACTTGTTCGACGAGAACGCCGCTAGGTCCCGGTCTTGGCACTGTGGCCCAGGGCCACCAGGAAGATTGCGCTTTTGCCTTCGGCGTGAGGGGAAAAGAACGCGGTTACGTCGTCGTCGAAGAATGTCAGGCCGGTGGCGCCCAGAAAACTTGGGGACAGACGGAACGTTCACTAGTTTTTTGGAAGGCGGGTGTCAAGAGGATAGGGAACGTCCCGTCTGTCCCCGGTTTTCGTCCGGTTTAGAAACGCGCGAAGATCTCACGGTAGAATTGCGGATGTGACTGCCAAGTCTGTGCCGTCACGATGCGCCCGTCGCACACCGCTTCGTCGGTGACATACATCGCTCCGGCCTGCTCCGCTTCGAGGCGCACATGTTCGTAGCAGGTCACACGTCTACCGCCGATTAGCCCTGCAGCAGCCAGCACTTGAACGCCATGGCAGATGGCGAAGATCCACTTCTCCGCTCGATCGAAAGCTCGGACAATATCCAGCAGGCAGACATTGTTCCGCAAGTACTCGGGCGCCCTGCCGCCAAGAATGAGCACTGCGTCATAGTCCTCGATTTTTACCTGATCGAATGCCAGATCTGCCTCGAGCCCATATCCCTCTCTTTCGATGTACGTGTCCCATCCCGGGTTGAAGTCGTGCATCACAAGATGCAGCCGCCGGTGTGTCGGAGCCGCAACCACGGGCTCCCAGCCCTCCTCCCGAAAACGGTGAACCGCATAAAGCGCTTCATACGACTCTCCGCCATCACCCGTGATTACAAGAACTCTGGCCATGCTTTCCAACCTCATCTGGATTTCGGTTTTGCTGCGCTGGCGGCTCAATATTACGCCCCGCCTGACCTGACTGGAAAGCCCCTCGGTTCTCCCGAAATGTTGAAGGCGATAAGCGGGTGGCCCAGTGGGAATGGCGGCATCCGAGAAACGGAGCGATGGGCTATGGAAGCTCCCGCCGAACACGATTCACAAGGGTTATTGCGCTCTCGATTTCGTCCGCTGCGCGTCGGATGTTCTTTGAAGCAGATTCCGGATCGTCCGAATTCGCATCGCTCTTCGCCCGTCGTGCATAGTCGGCGGCGTTGTCAAGGTACCCCTTGATCCGCCGCATCTGATGATCCAAATCCTGACTCATCTCGCACCTCCAATAAACATGGTAGCCGTTAGGGGAACTCGGGGACGGGAAACTCGGGGACAGACGGAATGTTCCCCAATCTTTCGAAGAATGGAAATTGGTGAACGTCCCGTCTGTCCCCAGTCTTTCTGTAGCCACAAAAATACGACATCACTTGGGTGGCGTGAAGTCACCTTCCGTGTGCCAGTCAGGGCCAGTGTCATCAATAGGACACCCTGCCGCTCTGAGCTTAACCAGTAGCTGCTGCCGACTCGCAACAGAATTGTTCAGGTGCGAGATGTGACGCCCCGTCAGGTCGCTGATTGGACGTATCTTTCCGACCTGCACGATGACTGTATTGTCTGGGTGATGTCCAAACGCCATTCCAGCTTCAAACAATACGTTGGGCCGTGGCTGACCTGATAGCTTAATTTCCGACCGTGGGTCGCTTCTTCTCTTGAAGAACTCATCCTTCAACTTCGCTTCGTCGTCTGGCGTCAGCAGAACGACCGTGGCTACTGCCCGCCCGAAGCCAGCACTAAAATTTCACCGATGTATGCGCTTCCTTTTTGCGTGTGGGCAATAGCACTGTCCCATTCAATCGGTGCAAGACCAACTGAACGCAAGAAGGCAAATAGCGATTTGCGAAGCGTCTCGTTTCTGCCGTACACAACCCACACCATGTTGCCCTTGGTTTTCTTCTTGGAGACTGCCCGCGCCTTGGGCCGACGGAACGAACTCACTGGGGCAGCAGGGGTGGGGGCGGAACCTGACAATGCGTTACTGATTGGCCTTTTGCTTTCAACTGAGCGAATCAAATTCCAATCTTCATCCGACGCAAAGCGCGACACGTTAATGCCCGCGTCGCGTCCCACAATTATGGCTGCGACGTTCGGGGGCAGGTTCTTGTCCCGTACAGCAGCATTGATGAGTCTGTAGACATGGCCTGTGCTGATATCCAGCTTGTGCTTAATCTTGCTAACTAGGTCTGGATGGATTCGGGCCACTTGCGTCGCTCCTTGGGCTACTTCTCTCGTTTCTTTTTCGCCTGTGAGATTTGAACGCGGACATTCGATTCCGTCTTGTCCAGCATCAGGGCGATTTCAGGTGGCGAAAAGCCAACTGCGTTCAACCGTGACACTTTTTTGTTCTCATCGTCCACGTCTCTCACCATGTAGAGCGCGAACAACTTCGCAATCCGTCCAACTTCCAGAGTTAAGGGGTCAATCCTAACGTTGTCGGCGTTTTGCTTTTCCTTTTTTGCCACCCTTTGCCTCTTTCCCCTTGCGTGCCACCCGCGCAAGTTCATTCAATGATGCTGTGCTGCTGCCTAACATCCCGGCTGCATCGTCGAAAGTCAGACCCAGTCCGCTTAGAAACTGAGCCTTCTGAAGTACAGTCCCTTCCTTCATCAGCGGAGTGGATTGAAGGCACAGGTATGCGAGTGCCCGACCGATGATGATTGCAGCCCTTTCCAATTCAGTCCCGACTTGTCCTGAACTTCCAATAGCCATAAGACTCCTTCGCTAAAATAAATTCCCTTGGGTTCGGATACGAGATGCGACGCACAGGCCGTGAGGGATACGCCGAACTAATCGCAAGCTGGGCTGGAAAGTACATCACAATTGTATTACTTGGAATCAGAACCGCAACTGATCGTTGAGCGCAACGGATATGGTGCACCCGGCCAAGCCTGCCCCAAGTGCATTAATTGCGTTCGCTGCGTTTACACGCTGAACCGATTTTAGCGCTGTGAGCTGCTTCGGGTGATTCAGCGTCACCCGGTCAAGCCGATGCGCCACCAGGCCAGCCCAGAGCGCAGCGCGGGGTATCTCAGCGGGAAAACCGGGGGAAAACCGGGAAAACCGGGGACAGACGGAACGTTCACTATTTGTGGCGATCTGAGGCCGCCTCAAAGATGTTTCCTTTCAATCAAGCACGGCTTCGCCTTTGTCTCCGACTCTCAGAACACCTGGGAACGTCCCGTCCGTCCCCCGGTTTTCGTCCCCAGGGTTCCCGACCGAACCAATTAAGGTTTGGCGCTGTGGCCCAGGGCGACCAGGAAGATTGCGCTTTTGCCTTCGGCGTGAGGGGAGAAGAAGGCGGTCACGTCGTCATCGAAAAATGTCAGGCCGGTGGCGCCCAGGCGTTGCGCATAAGCGGAGAGATAGAGCCGGCCACCGATGATGCCGGCTTCAAGTTGCACGGCGCGATATCCGCGATTGCCATAGCGCTGCAGGATGGTACGCAGGTCGGCCATGAAGAAGACGTCGGCTGCGGCGTCGGCGGGCAGTGCCTGCTGCAATCCCAGGTATCCAGCCTGGTCGCGGAACTCTCCCGGCTTCAGACATTCGAGCACTCCGCGGCCGCGATGGAAGACGTAGGCTCCGGGCTCAACACCTTCCACGGCGTGGATGATCAGATAGAGGTGGTTGAGCTGCGATCCTGCGGGATCGAGAAAATCGGCGGGGACGCCGCGCGTGGCCCGGTCGAGCATGGTGGAGAGTTGCGCAAGCGTGATCGGCGAGCGCGCAAACCTGCGGCTGGAGCCGCGCCGCAGGATGACCTGTTCGATAGGGTCGCGAGGCATGGCCTCGTCAGATAAGGGCTGAAACTCGACGACGCGTCCCGTCGGAGGCGGGAAGTTTGTGAGCGGAGTTCCCCCGCGCCACCTTGCGACTTCCTTCGACGACACCAGCGACGACGCGGCATGCACCTCGCGCATAAGAGGATAGTCGATCTCATGGCGGGAGAGCGGGACAGTTTCGAGTCCAAGAGGATCGAGGTTTGCCGGGGGTTGTTCTGGAGGCGCGGAAGCATAGCCGAGCGGCACCAATGAGAAAGCGACCTCGCGCTGCGGATCGACATCGAGCAAGCGGTTCACCGAATCGTCAACGAAGCCACACACGACTTTAGCAGGCAGGCCCACGGCAGTTCCCACAGCCAGCAGGTTCGCGAGCAGCGTCCCGTTGTCCCAGCCGAAGTGGCGGTAGGTACGGTCCTGATACTTCCATGCATTGCGCCAGTAGGTAGCGGTGCAGACAATGGTCAGCGGGGCGTGAGCTACGGAAGGCTCGTTGGCGGTGGCGTCGATCAGCACGCTGCGATAGTCTCCGGCGCGCAACCGCCGCAGGCCGAACTCAGCGGCGGCGAAGTGATAGACGCCGGCTTCGAGGTTGGCGAGATCTCCGCAGACCAGGTAGAGCTCGACCTCGTAGAGCGCTCCGGTGCAGGCAGCAGCGCGAAAGTAGATTTCGCCGCCCGGATATTTGCGGTGCCGGGTGATGCCGGCTGACAGGTAGAGGAGTTGGGCAATCGCTTCGAGATCGGGGCGCGATGCGGTTTGTGGGGGAATGATTTCGGCGATGGCGGAGAGGGCGGCCACACCGGTCTGGCGGACCTCAGCGGGGAGGGGCAACGGCTGAAGCGTCGGATAAATCTTGAAGGGGATGGGCTGGTTGTTGAAGTCCAGAAAATGCTGATTGTTGCGGACGCTGGCGTAGGAGTGCTTGGTGGCGTTGTGATACTTCCAGGCGACTTCGGAATTTTGGTTGTCGGACATCTTATGAGGACTGTATTCAGAATACTCTCCAGGCGGCGTTATCCTGAACCGGACTCAGCGCTCTTGCGCGGTTGTGACGCCAGCGCCGCGATTTTCTTGGCCGGGCCGGGTGGCCCATTCAAGCCCGGTTTTGGCTTGAGTGGGGCTGTTCATGGTTGTGGAAGAGCTGCGCTATTTTCAGTGCGACCCAGTCAAGGCTGGGGTGTGCGAGCGTCCGGAGGGCAGGGAGTGGAGCAGTTTTCGCCACAGCTAACCGGCCGTGAAGGGACGGGTCGAGATCGAGTCAGAGTGGACGGCGCGAAAACGCGAACGAGTTCTGCTGTGGAAATGCCCCATTCAAGCCAAAACCGGGCTTGAATGGGCCACCTGTGGGCTTGAGTGGGACAGACCGTCCATCTTCTGCCATGACGACGGTTAGTGATATGCTTACTCCGATATGGGCATCCCGAGCCTGCTGCGCAAGATTTTCATGGTGGACCTGCTTAAGGGATTGAAGGTCACATTCCTTTATCAGGACCCGAAAGAGACTTATACCGAGCAGTATCCGTTGCAACGGCCGCAGGTGGCTGAACGCTATCGCGGAGCGCCGCGGCTGAACGTGAATCCCGATACTGACGAGACCATGTGCATCGCCTGCGACTTGTGCGCGTTGGCGTGTCCGGAAAATCTGATTGTGGTCTCGAGCGAACGCAACGAGAAAACCCGCCGCAAGGAACTTACCAACTTTACCTACGATTTGAGCCGCTGCATGTTTTGCGGGCTATGCGAGGACGCCTGTCCTACCGACGCGCTGGAGCTGACCCAGGATTTCGAGCTGGCCAGCTATACGCGCGAAGGGGCCATCTGGAACCGCGAGATGCTGGAGAAGGGGCCGCAGCCGACGCAGTACAAAAGATAGTCGTCAGTCCTTGGTCGTTGGTCGTCAGACAAACCGGCTCTCAGAAACCATCTGTCGCGTTTTTGGTTTTGCCTTGCTGACGACTGAAGACCGACGACTAGCTCCCCGGTTGCTGTTGCGTCATGCAGTGCATGGCGCCGAAGCCCCAGATTAAATCGCCCGAGTAGATGCCTACGATCTCGCGGTCGGGGAAGAGGTCGGCGAGGATGTCGAGCGCGACGCGGTCGTTGGGATCGTTGAAGACTGGGACCAGCACGATTCCGTTGGCGATGTAAAAGTTTGCGTAGCTGGCGGGGAGGCGGCGCTTCTCGAAAACTACGGGGCCGGGCATGGGGAGTTCAACGATAGCGAGAGGCTTTCCGTCCTGATCAGTGGCGGCGCGAAGGCGGCGGATGTTTTCCCGCAGCGGCTCGTAGTTGAGATCGTCAGGGTCGGATTCGATGGCAGTGACGACTGTGTCGGGAGAGACGAAGCGGGTGATGTCGTCAACGTGGCCGTGGGTGTCGTCGCCGGCGATGCCCGCGTCCAGCCAGATCACGTTTCTTATTCCCAGGAAATCTGAAAACAACTTTTCGTAGTCCGCGCGAGACATGGCTGGATTGCGTTGTTGCGTCTTGCTGAGCAGGCATTCTTCGGTGGTCAGAAGGGTGCCGCGTCCGTTGACATCGATGGAGCCGCCTTCGAGTACCACTCGCGATTTTCCGTGCAGCGGGCGGATTTCCTCGGCTTGGGCAGCTTTGGCCATGCGGCTGCCGATCTTTTCGTCGTGCTGATAGTTGGGATATTTCGCCCAGGCGTTGAAGCGCCACTTGATGGCCGCGAGGTTTGCGCCGAGTCCAGGCTGCGCGGGCGAGTCGCCCGCGTCCACAACAGTCTGGGCAACGAACGTGCAGCCGGAGTCGCGGGTCCACACGCGGTTTGTTGGCCAGCGGTGAAAATGAACGTTTTTACTAAGAGCGTTTGCCTTGCTTAAGACCTTGCGTGCGTGCTTTTCCGAGGCCGCGCTGTTGACGATCAGGTCGATGCGTTCGTGTTGGCCCAGGTGGCGGATGATCTCGGCGTACACCCAGGGGATGGGCTCGAATTTGCCGGGCCAGTCGCCGCGGTAGTGGGGCCAGGCGAGCCAGGTGGAGGTGTGGGGCTCCCACTCGGCAGGCATGCGATAGCGGACTCTCGCTGGGGCGGGCTTCATCTGGACGGTGCTGAATTCATGGCGTGAGCTGAACAAACGGCCAAAGGCTTGGCGAGCCTTGCTCGCCCCGGACGGGTCGGAGACCCGTCCCCACACGATAATTCCTGGTCAATCGCTCAGCCTGTTCGTAATCGCGCCGTAGCTGTCGATGCGGCGGTCGCGCAGGAACGGCCAGTTGCGGCGGACGTCCTCTATCACGCGCAGGTCAACTTCTCCGATCAGGATCTCTTCCTTGTCGTGCGAAGCTTCAACGATGACCCGGCCGAAGGGGTCGCAGAGGAACGATGCGCCCCAGAATTCCAGGCCATCTCCGGCAACCGCGTTGCCCCGGATGTCACCCGTCTCGTGTCCCACACGATTGACGACTCCTACGTACACGCCATTGGCGATGGCGTGGGCGCGCTGGATGGTGCGCCAGGCGTCGTGCTGGGACTGCCCGAACTCTGCTTTCTCGGATGGATGCCATCCAATCGCGGTGGGGTAGAACAGGATCTGGGCGCCCTGCAGGGCGGTCAGTCGGGCGCCTTCGGGGTACCACTGGTCCCAGCAGACCAGCGTGCCCACGCGGCCGACGGCAGTGTCGAAAGCGCGATAGCCCAGGTCGCCGGGAGTGAAGTAGTACTTTTCGTAGTAAAGCGGGTCGTCGGGGATGTGCATTTTGCGATAGAGGCCGCGCAAGGACCCGTCCGCGTCAAAAAGGACGGCGGTATTGTGATAGACCCCGGGAGCGCGCTTCTCGAATAAAGATGCGATGAGGACGATCCGCAACTGTTTCGCCAAAGTTGCCAGACGGTGGGTGACCGGGCTGGGAATGGGTTGGGCCAGGTCGAACAGGTTAGGATCCTGACGCTGGCAGAAATACTGGGTCTGGAAAAGTTCGGGCAGGCAGACGATGTGCGCGCCGCGCGCCGATGCCTGGTGGACCTTGTCGATGGCGCGCTGCAAGTTCTTTTCGGGGTCGGAAGTGGTGGACATTTGTATCAGTCCGACATTGAATTTCTGCGGCGGCAAGACCGTGGCCTCCTGAAAAGAGAAATAGAATAACAGTTCCGAGTTTTCAGTTCTCGCATTTCAGTTCCCGATTGTCAGTGGCAATAGTTTGTGGGGTTCTAGTAGAGTAGTGCAGCACAACTTGGGGGCAACTGTGAAACCAAAC
>JAIQFF010000298.1 GCA_020073395.1 Terriglobia bacterium | reverse complement strand
CTGGCGATTTTTCAGCAGTACAAGAACGATATCGTCGAGAAGCCCTGAAGCACCGCCGAGAGCTGTGTGCCGCACCGCTTCTTCCATGCTTGTTCTTCGGCGTAAGGATGATTTCCTTGAATCGTGGGAGTCGGAGAATCTCCAGATGGAGGGAAATCAAGTTTGTTATGCGGTACTGATTATGACAACTATTCAAAAGTCTCCTGTTCTCGCACGCTTTGCCCTACACGAATCTGAACGAAGTGGCGGCTCGGCAAGGCTCCGTGTGGGAAATACACGGAACCCCTCTGCCCGCCCCATGTGGCCGCGGGCGCATCACCCCACTTAGACGCCCGTGCAAACGCCACAGTGTTTACTGATCCAGTCCAGTGGCCAATTCGCCGAACCAGCCTGGGCTTGACAACAGTAACTGAGACCACTAGATCTGTCTTCATGTGAAAGGCGTTATCTTCTAGTCGCAACCCAATTTTTGTCTCGAGAGTAAATTCACCTTCGAAGATGTGCACCCCGGGGATATGAAGGCTAATCGCATATCGCCATGGTGATCCGGCTATTTGTCTCGTGCGATGTCCTCTGTATCCAGGCCAGCCCCGCTTGAAGGCGAAATGCTGATACCACGATCTTTTCAGATCGACGTCGACTGCGGAGGCGCGATCATCCCAACGGCCGCGGAAAAGCGGCAAGCCGGGAACATTCGAACTCAAGCTGAACAATGGGATATACGCACTTTTCGTGGCATCCACATCCGGGCAAGATTGAAGCGAATACCGTGGGTCAATATGCGTTGCAGTCATAGAGATTCCACACGCGCCCTCTAGCCTAACCTTTAATGCCTCAAACCTTTTGGGATCCATAAACTCCGCCTCCGGCATAAAGAGGCATTCCTGAATCGAAGCACGGCTATAGGGCCTCAGCCTCATCCTAATGCTGTGCCGCTTTTCGGTCTAGCTCAACGCACGATAAGTCGGCTACGTTTCCATGACCCGCCAAGGGGAGAGTAAGGTGTTGACCAGGCACAAGCGATAAAATAGTTCTCGGTGCAGACTCGAAGTTATTCCTTTCCTAAAGCAGCATTCCGCGGTTCGTCGGCTTTGCTCAGGCCTGATTTGGGACGTGGATTGCCTCCCCTTTTCGTGGTATTCTTTCGACCGATTTCGCAACGATTTAGGTATTCGGGCACAACAACAGGAGACGAAATCCTGGCTATGACAACGCCGCCGATAGACCTCAGTATTGACCAGTACCTGCGTAAGAGACTGATGCCAGTGGAAGGTGCGATTCCTCAACTGGCCGGGATCGACATGTACGGCAACTCCATCCCCGCAGGAACGGTAGGCGGCGATCTCTTTGAATACATTAACTTTCAACAACGCTACAATATTGACGCGCGCATCGCAGGGGCTCTCAAATTGTCCAGGGAGTATCTGGAGCCTTGTCCCAAAGACCAGACTGCGCGGAACTCGGTGGATGATCACGTGCAGTGGCTAGAGTCCAAACCGGGTTACGACGCTACGGTCGCAACCGAGTACAGAAAAGCGAAAAGCTCAGAGCAACTCAGGATCGCTGAAGATCTCCAAGAACTCTACACGACAGCCGGAGTCCTGTTGGTGGATGCCCAGGGGCACGGGATCATCTCGGCGAAGATTGCGTCGACGGTGCACGACACTTTTCATGCATTTATGCTTTCGGAGCTCGATCGGAGCGGAAAGACAACGCCGGAGCTTTTCGAGAAGATCAATCTCAGGCTGGCGCTGTCCGTCACGGCACGAAACGCCTTGGGAAGGGATGCGAATGACAATTCGCGCGAAATCGCGACTATGCTGTACGGTGAAATACATCCCGATGGACATTTCCGCTTTGTAAATTTTGGCCACCCACCACCACTGGTATTTTCCGCACAGTACGGAAGATTCATGGAGATCGACAAGGATCGCATGGTGCAGTTCCTTGCGCTCGGGCTGGAAATTCCCGAGGATCATCCGGACCGGAATAGGTATTTTTCCATGGGGCTCAGGAGGAAACGGATGAACTCTTCGGACGTGGCGGAAATCACACTGATGAGTCCGGGAGATATCCTGTTCCTTTATTCAGATGGGGTTTATGACGGCAGTGATGAACAGGACCGGCTGCGAATCGAACGAGTTATCCGTGAGCAGAAAAATGAACCGGCAAAAGAGATTTGTAGCGCGATCCTGCAGTACGCGGTGAAGCAGGACGCGTACTTGCGGCAGATCGGTGAAGAGGACCGCCTCGACGACAAGACCGTGTTCGTCATTAAACGCCGGTGAAGCGTGACCTTTCTGCAACGGTGCGTGCATTGTCCGGAATCAGTGGGTTAGACTCCTCTCGTATCAAGCATTTTCGAGGAGGAAACCCTGATGCTGCAGATTCTCCGGAGGTGTCATAGTGGGGTCGGACCAAGCTAGATAGTTGAAGGTGTGAAAGATAAGTTCCGAGATCGGGTGTTTTCGAGGCTTAAACAGCCTTTTTTGCCCTCAAAATGACCCCTATAAGCCGCCTCGCTTTCCCGCAAATGGCAACACGTTTCACCCGGAATTATCTTTCTTCTCCGGGCTCTCGGTCCTAACTGTTTTCGAATCGCTTCCGCATAAGCCTGCCTGCCCACCGCTAAGCTCTCGCTCCATTGGCTCTGCCTTTGGAGCTGCTTCTGCTCGATGGCCGCCTCCACCTGCTCGCGGCAAGCTTGCTTCAGCTGCTCCATCCCGCGCACACCCATCAATTCCATCAACCGGGCCGTCAGTTGGATTGACCGGGGGATCACCTCCCGC
The DNA here is from genome assembly GCA_020073395.1 of Terriglobia bacterium. Lineage (GTDB taxonomy): Bacteria > Acidobacteriota > Terriglobia > Terriglobales > Acidobacteriaceae > JAIQFF01. The sequence goes on along the minus strand of JAIQFF010000298.1, from coordinate 492 downwards.
CCTTTCAGATCATAGGCCAGAAAATGAATGTGGCTGGAGGTGACCATGTAATCGAGCTCGATCCGCGAGGAGGCGACAAAGCCCACGTTGGGCACCTGTTTGCGAATGAAGTCCGCCATGTAGACGAGGAACCCGCCGCTGCCGCCGTACTGGAAATCGGCGTACAGCACCGGCTTGCCCGATGTCGCGATCGTCTGCACCACGCGATTCCACGCGTTCATTTGATAAACCAGGTAGCCGTCGATGTTTCCGGCGGCCTGGTCGGCAGCGAGGATGGCCTTGGCCTGGTCTTCACCCGTGGCCTCCGAGGAAACGAACTCAAAGCCTTTGCAGCGCCGCGCCAGCTCCGCGTTGATATTCCGCATCACCGGAACAAAATCGAACCCTTTGTTGGGCCAGTCAGGCCGGTCCTGCTTGGGGGCGTGCAACGAATAGAGGATCCGGATGCGGGTTTTAGTTTTTGGCTCCGCCGCGTCGAGCAGGCTGGCCGCC
>JAIQFF010000122.1 GCA_020073395.1 Terriglobia bacterium | reverse complement strand
GCTTGCGCGATCCGTGGCTGTGGATCGCACGTGCGATCAACTCCTTACCGCAGCCGGTTTCTCCCGTGATTAGTACGGTGGAGTCCGTTGGCGCCACGGTCTCCACTCTGTCCAACACCTCCACGATCGCGCGACTGTTCCCCACGATCTCTTCGAAGTTGTGTTCCTTACTAATTTCTTCCTGCAGATAGACATTTTCGGCTTCGAGTTTCTTTTGCAGAGACTGGACCTGCTGAAGGGCACCTTGCAGTTCTGCCTCTGCCCGCTGACGTTTCAATTCAGCTGCCGCTCTGGCGGCAAAGATTCTGACCAAGTCGATCGCGCGCGGGTCACGATCCATCGGTTTGTCGTCAAGAATTGCGATGTGGCCAATGACTCGTCCCTCGCGGTCGAGCATCGGAACGCCCAAGTAGCTCTCTGCTCCCCAATCGGCTAGGCCCGTGTCCAGCGGAAACAAACTCTGGAGCCCTTCTTTGTAGTGACAAGTTTCGCCATGCAGTACTTTCATGCAGGGCGTATCAGAAATGTCGAACTCAAACTTCTCTCCAAACTGATCGCCATTCCAGAATGCTAGTGCTTTTGCTCGCTTTTGATCGTCACAGTCGGTTATGAATGCGTAGCGAACGCGAAGTGCGGTGGCCAGATGGCGCGCCAGCGAAGGGAAGAAATCGTTCCCCGTTGCAGAAGCCGTGCCGACGACGATGGAGCGGAAAGTCTCTTCCGCAAGGTGCCTCTCGGTGACGTCGCGGACGAGACCAATAACACCAATCACCTTCCCTTGAGCATCGCGATGTGGAGCAAAGGTACAAGATTCCCACAGATCGCCCCCATCCGCAGAGTGCTTGGGCACCAAAGCGTCGGCTACCTGTACAACTTCTCCCTGCAGCGCACGCTTCAAGGCCATCTCTATGCCGCTCGGACCTAACCTGGGGAACACCTCGGTCGCGACTCTGCCGAGGACTTCCTGAGACCGCTTGCCGGTCAGCCGCTCCATGAAGGGATTGAAGAGCTGGTAGCGCAGTTCGGCGTCATACACGATAATGCCTTCCGCCGCTCCCTCAATGATCTCTCGATTAAACTGAATGGCTTCACACAACGCAGTCTCGTTCTTCTTGTGCTGGGTAACATCACGTGACAGAGCCAGCAGGCGCTCTGGTCTTCCGCTTGCGTCATAGACGGGACTGACCACAACATCCCACCATCTGGGCTGTCGCGAAGTCCGAGTTTCGAAATAACCGACGAATCGCCCGATGCCCCCATCCTTTGCTGCTTGGACTGCTGCCTTCGCCGCCTCGCGATCTGGGCCGTCCCAGAACTCCACCCAAGGACCATTCAGAAAAGGGCCGATGTCACAGATCTCCAGCACCTGCATTCCGCCCTCGTTCATGAACAACAGGCGGCCTTCGAGATCGAGAATCTTGATGCAGTCCCGGCTGCAGGCGATGAGCCGGCTCTTGAGTTCCTCGCTGGCACGAAGGGACTCGGCGGCAAGCGCCTGCTCCCTGGCAACCCGGGCCAGTTCGGCCTTGGTGTTGCTCAGCTCCGATTCGAGCGCCTGCAAGCGTTCCTCATCGTGTTCAGAGACAGTCACGCGACTCCTTCTTGCTCTATCAGTCGAAGGTAAGACGGAGGCTGGACCATAAGGATGCAGGAAATTCGAGGTTCGTATTTTGGCTCCGTAGACAGGCTTAGGTCGTTCTCTGACGGATGCGGGCCATTACCGCACTCACGATAGGGTCGACCGACTCGGCTGGCAGCGTAAAGCAACCGCTTTCGGTAACGATATCGATTGTTTTTCGAGTACTGTCGACGATCACCCGGCAGGTCTTGCACTCGCGCAGGTGCTCCTCAAGATGGGCTCGGAGGTCGGAACTGGCAGTCTCGTCGATGTAGTCCCCGAATTCGGCCAGGAAATCAGCGCAGCTAAGCATCGGTTTTGTCCTGGCGAATAAAGTGCGGGGCGAGGCTCTCTCGAAGCATCAGTCTTCCCCGTAAGACCCGAGCTTTAAGAGCCGGAATGCTCAATTCCAGCACCGCTGCAGCTTCTTCGGTTGAGAGCTGGTTGATATCGCGCAAAAGCACGGCAATCCGGTATTTCTCTGGCAGCCGGAGGACTGCCTCGCGGACAAGTTCATTCATCTGCGAGGCGGCCAATAACCGCTCCGGATCGTCAGCCCATTTCTGGACCTGTCTCGGGCGAAATCCCTCATCGTCTTGCATCTCTTCGAGAGATTCCGAAGGTTTACGCTGTCTCAGAAAATCGGTACCGGTATTGATCGCTATGCTGGTAAGCCAAGTCGAGAACTTGGATCGTCCCTGGAAACGGCCGATATTTTCAAACGCCTTCAAGAATACTTCCTGGGTCGCATCATGGGCATCCTCGATGTTCCCCACGAGCCCTGCCAGAGTTCCGAATATCCGCCGCGAATGCCGGCGCACCAACTCCTCAAACACATCAATGTTTCCTTCCCGGACACGCGCCACAAGGGCAGAGTCAGGGTCTTCGGGAAAAGTGGCATCGGAGATAGGACGGGACCGGTCGGAGAAAAGATACAAATCTTTTGGACCAAAAACCTTCCGGGGCGGGAAATCTGCCGTTGCCCCGATGCCTGCCTGCAAGGTATTCAGGAAGTTGGCCAATCCCGACACCACAACGGCCTCGACGATCTGGCGCTCGGTAAAGCCTTGCGTGCGAAGTCGCTCCGTCTCAAACCGTTGGTTTGACCGGCCTGGGAGACTCGCGAGTTTGCGGGTTTCGTCCAGCAAGGCCCGATCCGTCCCCGATATTCCGCTGTGGCGGTGATCTTCGACGATCCGGTCGGACTCCTCCAATGGAACTCCCAGTATGTTTAATACCTGGCTATGTAGTGTGGCGCAGTACGTATTCAGGTTGGCGGCTGAAATAGCCAACAGAACGCATTCCTTCTGAACACGATTCAACCCGTCCTCGGGAAACAGAACAGATTCGAGCAATCGCACTTCCGCGTCCAGCAATTCTGGAACCGCGCTCTGTAGCCGATAGAGGTTCGGCACATAGCCGAACTGCTCGCGAAGGACGGCGTAGGCGGGAGAATCAGCGGTTGAATCCGTGGGTAAGCCGAGATGCGTCCCCGGCGTTTTGGGCCAATCGATTGGGTCGGGGACATTCAAAAGTTCGCTGGAAGCTGGCGATCTCAATTCTGTGTCAAGCCGTGGGCGCAGCCCATCCGCCAGAGTGCAAAGCATGACACCTACACCGGTCGTGACGATCGCCTCCAGAATCGCCCTTTCGTCGAACCCGGAATGCTTGAGGATCAGAACGTCGCTCTCAGAGACCCAAGGGCCATGTTTTGCAAGTTTGAGGGAGAAGTCGAAGAGTCCAGAGTTGCGGTCGGGCAAGGCTGCAAGGGAATGTCCGAAGAGCGCCCGGCAATAGTCGCAGCTCCGGACGGTCGCCACAGCGTTAAGAATCGCGTCTTTCTGACTCCTGCTCAGCCTGCCTTGGCGAACAACAACTATATTGATGACCTGCTGCTCAGCCTCAATGGCTTGCGGTATGGCACTCTGCGCCCGAAACAGGTTAGGCAGAAATCCGTACAGGGCAATCAGTTGCGGATATGACCCAGGTGGATCGTTAGAGATGGTCGAGGACTGACTCATGGACTATCGGGCTGCCAGTATAGCGCGAGATTCTTCTGACCCCGCAGTTGCCTTGGAACACCAACAATCTCATGGTGTAAACTTGTGCGCACTGCTTGGGGGATGGGGATATGAGCTATCTGCGTAACCAGCCGTACGATGAGAAAGATTTCCCAGCGTTTGCTGCCATACGGGAACAGTTGGGGTTTCTGCCTAATTTCTTCGTCGAACAGACTGCACGCCCGGACATGGTTGAAACTGAGATAGCCATGACGGGCAATCTGATCCTCAAAGAGGGCGCCCTGCCGCGAAGGCAAAAAGAATACATCTTCCTGGTGTGTTCGGCGGCAAACCTCAGCACCTATTGCGTGACCGCACATTGCGAAATGGTGCGCATGTTGAAGCTTGAGGGCCCGGAACCAGAGCAAATCGCGGTTGACCACATTCATGCCAACATTTCGGTCGCCGACAAGGCGCTTTTGAATTTCTGCGCCAAGCTCAACGGTCAGACCACAAAAATCGGATCGACCGACATCGAGGCCCTCCGTACGTACGGATTCAGTGATCCGCAAATCCTTGAGGCCATCCTCCTTGTCGGCTGGGCGAAGTTCGCCAATACAGTCGCATTTGGCCTCGGCACCGTACCCGACTTTGAAAACCGAAGAATCGCCGAAGAATTAGGGAAGGCTCGGGCCGGCCACCGGGAGAGTGACGTGCGTGCAGTAGGCTAGGTGACCGGTTCCCGTGGCGACCGTGTCAATCGCGGTCGCCCTCGCGAGCCGCAAGGTGGTCATTCAGTTTCATGTAGAACCTCTGACTTGCCCCCGCGGGAATCTCGAATGCCCGCCCGTCGCCGACTAGCTTGACCAGGTTGCGTGCTCCATCCAAAATGGCGCTGCAGTGAGCACAGTTCTTGAAGTGAGAGGACATGTTGGCACGGAGCCCGGGATCGACCTCGTCGTCAAGATAGCTTGAAATCTGACGCCACACTTCTGCGCATTCGATTTCGACAATCGTTTTGGGCACGTACTTCGCTCCGATCCCAGGCTCTCTGGCCTCCGCATCGGCAGACAGGTTCGATTGCCGGTTCAGCGGAATCAAATGTGCTTCCCTATGAGACACAGCAACTCCAAAAAGGTGACAATCCTTCCCTACTCAAGAAAAACCGCAGTCGACTCACGGCCGGATACCCGGAATGTTTAGCCGAATTCGGTATAGACCGGTCTTCGCGCAAAGATAGAGAGTCTTGCCGTCGTCGTCGCCCCATGCGAAGTTATGCGGATGCTCCGGGCCGACAATCGTGCCCAGGTGCTTGCCCTCTGACGAGATGATCCACAAGCCACCTGGGCCCGACACGTAAAGATTGCCCTTCTGATCGATCTTCATCCCGTCGAGGGCGTCCTCGCCGTCTGCCGACGTCATATCGAAGAAGACTTTGCCGTTCGACAACGTTCCAGCAGAGTTGACTTCGTACCGCATGATGATCTTCTTTTTCTCATCCCAGTTATCGACGTAGAAGTACTTCTCGTCCGGAGAAAATGCGAGCCCATTCGGGCCGCTCAGTTCCTTGGTCAGCAGTTGGACGTTTTTCCCGTCGGGAGACACGCGAAACACTCCGCTGTAGGACAGTTCTTTCCGTGGGTCATCGAAGAACTTCGGGAGTCCAAACGGCGGATCAGTGAAATACAGCGCCCCATCCGACTTGTAAACGAGATCGTTGGGGCTATTGAGCCGCTTTCCTTCATAGTGGTCAGCTAGTACTGTGAACTGGCCGTTCTTCTCCATACGAACCACGCGCCGGTTGCCGTGCTGGTTGATTGTGAGTCGCCCCTGCTTGTCGAGCGTGAGGCCGTTGGAACCGGGTTGACCGTACTCGCCGATGTCCATGCCGCGGTAGCCGCTCTTGGTCATGAAGATCGACAGCTGCCCGTCTTGTGTCCAACGGTAGATGAGGTCGTTGTTGGGATCACTGAAAAGAAGGTACCCGTCGGTTTCTTCGCTGCGCGGTACCCAGATAGGCCCCTCGGTAAACAGGAACCCTCCAGCAAGCTTCTCGATCTTGGCGCCGGTCGGAACGATCTCATCCAGCGCCGGATCTTTTCTGGTGACCTGCGCGGGAGTCTCGCTGATCGCGACTTTGGGCGATCTGTAGAAATCGAGGGTTGCAGACTTGATCCAGATGAAGTTCTGCGGGCTGTAGGAAATCGGCCCATTGATCCCGAAGACGGCAAGCTGAATGCGCTGCCCGGGTTTGGCGTCCCTAGTGATAATCACACGATTGGGAGCGTTGAATCCTTTAATCGCGGGACCGCCAGGCTGTCCCAAAACCCGCGGCATTCTCCCGTTAACCCAAACCTCAGCGTAGTCGTCGATCACAATTTCGAAAGCGACTGTCGAGCCGGCAGTACTGAAGTTGCCGACCTTTTCCGGAACAGTGACGTTGATGCGGTACCAGTTGAAACAGACCTTGGCGGTGGAGCGTCGCTGGTCTAGAGTCGTGGCATCGATCGCTTCCCATTGAGAGTCATCGAAATCTGCGGGCCCCGCGTGAGGAGCGTAGTCGTACGTTCTGATCGGTGCACCGCTCGGTTTCAGATCAGGACCGACTGAACGCGAGTCGGCGTCCTCGATTTTCACATCGTGGTAGCGCCACTGGCCGTTCACCAGTTGCACTCCTTCGTGGGAAGCCAGGTCGATCACTGCGTCCGGACGACCCACGGGAGGGTCTTGCGTCGTCTGTGCGCCCGCCCTTACCAGGGAGAACAACAGAGTCAACCCCAGCGTTGTCAAAGCACTCCGCATATGCCGTCGTGTGTTCATGTTCATGTCTCGCTTAGCGAACCTTCACAACGTAGTAAAGGAACGGGTTGGTGACTTCCAGAAACTGGTGCGGCACTCCGTGGGGCACAATGATGACGTCACCCTTGCCAATCTTCCGTGTCTCGCCACCCTTGATACTGCTGCCACGCAGCTCGTCAGGTGCGATGGTCCTGCCATCGACGGCCTCGCCTCCTGTTATGAACGTGGCGCTCCCCTGGAGCACGTAGATCACGTCCGCGTCTTTCGTATGGATTTCCGCTTGTCCGGGTTTTTCACGCCGACTAGCGTGGACCATGTAGTTGCGACCGTCGCTCCCGTCGAACAGCACTGCTCCCTTGGAGAAGGCTTCCTCGACTTTGCCTTTCTCCCAGTAGGACACTGCAGGCGCGGGGTCTCCAGTCACTGTGTTGGCTTCGAGTGCTTTCGAGCCGGCGATAGCCAGCTGTTCGTCCTGGTCGGCACTGGCCGCTCCGCTGACGCCCACACCCCCGACAATCTGACCATCCACGGTGATAGGAGTGCCGCCGATCAGCGGAGTGAAGTTATCGAGTGCCGTCATCACCGTTCGGCCTTTACCACTGGAATTGATTAGTTCTTCAAAGAAGCGTGTAGGCTTCTTGAACATGACGGCAGTTTTTGCCTTGCCGATGGAGATGTTAGCGCCTGCAGAGAATGTGCCGTCCAGCCGCTCCAGGGCCATCAGGTTGCCGCCGTCGTCCACCACTGCAACGACGCCGCCGGGTCCCTGTAGTCGTTGGGCCTCGGCCTTCGCTGCGGCGATCACGCGCTCCGCGCCTTGCAAGGTGAGCGTTTTCTTTTCGGTGGTTTGCGCGCCTGCCAAAGTTGTAATAGACAGAACCACCGCGACCAAGCCCGTATATTGAAATAATTTCCTCTGAATATTCATGGCTTTTTGCCTCTCTTTTAGTTTTGAAGGGCGCGAGATCCAGGTTCGAATCAATTCGCGCCCCTCGGTCTATCGTTCCTACATGACGGGCGAGCTAAAGCTTGCCTCACCCAGATTTGCTTCCGCCCAGGCGCACCAGATCACTACCTTCTTTACGTTCTTCACGTAGCTAGGTAGCACGATTTCCTTCTGGTATTTGTCGCCGAGCAGGGCTTTCTTCTTCAGTTTGTCCAGCAGATACACCTGGCCGTCAGAGTCCACAACTTGCCAGTGCGGATCCGGAGTGTCCGGCACGACAAAGTCGTCCGACAACGTGAGGACGCTTTTGCCATCGCGAGTGCTGTGAGTGACGTGCCCTTTGTTGGCCTTCGGACCCTGGAACTGGCCGGTAGTGTGCGCGTCTTGGGCGACCGCAGAGACGGCGAACAGCATGGTCGTCATCAGCAGCCCACGGAGGAGAAATTGCATTGCTTTGTTCATGTTCATCCTTTACCTCGTGCTTGAAGATTGATTTGTGAGCCACTTGCGCACTAGGCGATGAATCGTTAACGATTCGCAAACCCGCTTTGATGTGGGCTCATGTGCCGTGCCGAGCTGCTCACGTGGCAGTGGGATTCAGAAGTGTCACGAAGGTTTCAAAGCTCAACTGACAAGCAAAGATGATTGTGAGCGTCACTTTCTTAGCGTTGCGGCATCCAACGGATCGGTGGTATTCGTGTCGCGCAAACCGGGTGTCATAGAAACCGATTGCTATCAGGCCCGTCGGGCGTTGTCTGATTACCTGGAGGGCGATCTCACGCCTCAGCTCCGACTTCTTATGTGGGAGCACTTTCAGACTTGTGATCACTGCAGGCCTGTGTACGACGGCCTGCGGAACATCGTGAGCTTGCTGGGCGACGAAGAGGTTATCGAACTGCCCGAAGGCTTCAGCCAGCGCCTGTATCAGCGGTTCTTGTCGAGCGCGTCAGCTTCAACAACGTAGTTATGCGGGAGGCAATGCGGTCCCCCTGCATTGCGTCGTCTGGCGGAAAGCTTCTTCACGATGGCGAGACCGGCGAAACCGACCACCGCCAGCCCCCACGAGAGAAAGGGGCTGGATAAAGGCCAGAGCAAGAGCGGCGTCGGAACAACCATGGACTGGCCCGACTTGGGCAGCGAATAATACGAGTCGGGCACGGCCTCGGCAGAAATAAGATCGCCCTTGTCATTGAACGTGTAGCGATGCTGGCCCCTTGCCGTCAGGACTTCGATTTCACCCGTCGGCAAATACTCCACCCTGAAATCGCCTCCCTCGGCATTAACGTGCCAACCTCTTACGAAATGCCACTGTGAGCTGTAAATCTGCACTCTTCCCGAGGGGATCAGCGGAACCACATATCTGCCATCTGCCGTTTTGGCAACGCCACTAACGTAACCGGCAGGCCACTCGAATGAATTGGATAACTTGAGCATACCCACAGCGGACAGGCCGGCCGCGAAGAATCCCCCGGCACCCACAATGACCAACAGACCCATTAAGGCGACAATCAACGGAGTCGAATCGTGGCCCCTTATTTCGCGGGCGATTCCGCGAGCAGCAAGAAAGAGCCAAACGGCGGCGAAGATCGCCATCACCCATCCAAAAGCTGAACCCATAGGCGTTCAATCTAATACGGGTCGCCTTGTTCTGTCACTTCTCCGCAAGATCCGAATCTCACCGCCAGATTCCATGAATAGCACCGGGCACAACCTGCTGATCGACACGCCGAAGCTGGCGATCATTCAGATGCAGACGCCGACTCAAATCGCGATGTCGCCGGCGCTCAAACTGGGCGCCTTGGCGTCTCTACGTCTTCACTGGCCTGAGTATCTGATGGAAGCGAGCCTGCTCGGTGCATTCATGGTGTCGGCCTGTGTGTTCGGGGTGTTGTATGGATTCCCGCAATCTCCCGTGAGACAGGCCATCTCTTCTGACTTCCTGCGGGGCTTGCTCGGGGGGCTGTCGATGGGGCTGACAGCGATCGCTATCTTCTACTCGCCGTGGGGAAAGCAATCTGGTGCGCACATCAACCCCTCGGTGACACTGACGTTCCTCCGGCTCGGCAAAATCAGGTTCTGGGATGCTCTCTTCTATATAGCGTCGCAATTCGTCGGGGCAGTTCTCGGGGTTCTTCTTGTGGCCCAGTTTCTGAGGCAAGAGGTTTCTCATCCAGCTGTTCGGTACGTAGTCACAACACCGGGGCCGCGCGGACCGTGGGTAGCGTTTGCAGCCGAATTCATTATTGCGACCGGAATGATGTCGACAGTGCTCTATTCCTCGAATCACCAGCGGCTTGCCAAGCACACCGGTTTGTTCGCCAGCATGCTGGTCGCGACGTACATCACGTTTGAAGCCCCATTCTCCGGGATGAGCATGAACCCCGCCCGGTCGTTCGGTTCCGCCTTCCCGTCCGGCATTTGGGACCATTTCTGGATTTACCTGACAGCACCGATGCTCGGCATGCTTACTGCGTCGGAGTTGTACCTGTGGCGTAAGGGCCGGCAGGCAGTGAAATGCTGCAAGCTCCACCACGACAACAACAAGCGCTGCATATTTTGCGGAGCTAATGGAGGATTCGCATCATGACCGACAATCGCTACGACGTGATCATCATCGGAACCGGCGCTGGCGGCGGAACGCTCGCCTACCACCTGGCACCATCCGGAAGGCGGATCTTGATTCTTGAGCGTGGCGACTACGTTCCCCGCGAGAAAGCGAATTGGGACCCGCAGGTCGTCAATGTGGACGCCCACTACAACACCAAGGAATCCTGGCTCGACAAGGACGGCAAGGATCTGCACCCCCACACCAACTACTATGTGGGCGGCAACACCAAGTTTTACGGTGCCGCGCTGTTCCGTCTGCGCAAAGAGGACTTCGGCGAATTGCGCCACCACGGGGGAATCTCACCGGCATGGCCGATCAGCTATGACGATCTGGAACCGTACTACACGCAGGCCGAAGATCTGTATCAGGTGCATGGAAACCGCGGAGAAGATCCGACCGAACCGCCGGCGAATTCCCCCTATCCCTGGCCCGCCATAAGCCATGAGCCACGCATTCAGCAACTGTCCGACGACTTCACGCGCTCGGGACTGAAGCCCTTCCACGTGCCGGTCGGGGTCATGCTCGACGAGAAGAACCCGCACAAGAGCCGCTGCATTCGCTGCAATACCTGCGACGGCTTTGCCTGTCTGGTCGGCGCCAAGTCCGACGCGCAAGTTGTGTGCATTGATGAGGCAATTAAGCATTCCAACGTTACCCTTCTGACGAACTCGCTGGTGAAGCGACTAGAAACAGATTCATCGGGTCGTGAAGTGAAAAGTGTGGTTGTGGAACGCGACGGAAGCCTGGAAACCTATTCCGCGGATGTGGTTGTTGTCTCATGTGGCGCGATCAACTCGGCCGCGCTGCTCTTGCGCTCCGCCAATGACAAGCACCCACGCGGACTTGCCAACAGTTCGGATATCGTGGGCCGCCACTATATGGGACACACCAATTCGGTGATGATGGCTATCTCAAAATGTCCCAACCCCACGATTTTTCAAAAGACGCTGGGAGTCAATGACTTCTACTTCGGCTCGAGGGACTTCGAGTACCCCATGGGGCACATTTCGTTCGTCGGCAAACTGGACGCAATCACCCTCAAGGCAGGCGCACCGGCCATTGCCCCGAATTTCACTCTAGAGCTGATGGCAAAACACTCGCTGGACTTCTGGCTTACGTCCGAAGACCTTCCCGATCCCAACAATCGCGTCACCATCGGCCGTGACGGCAAGATCGTTCTCACATACACGCCGAACAACCTGGAGGCGCACGAAAGGCTTCAGGGCAAGCTTAAGCAGGCCATGAAGCAGACAAACTGTGCCGTGCACGGCCACGAGTGCCATCAAGGGCTGTTTGGGCGAAACCTTTACGTCGGACAACGAATTCCGCTCGCTGGCGTGGCCCATCAAAACGGCACGATTCGCTTTGGGCACGACCCTAAGACCTCAGTCCTGGACGCGAACTGCAGAGCCCATGACGTCGACAACCTCTACGTTGTGGACGGGAGCTTCTTCCCATCGAGCGCTGCCGTCAATCCGGCGCTCACCATCATGGCCAACGCACTTCGAGTAGGCGACCACCTGATGAAACGCCTGGGAGTGTCCGAGACGACGTACGAACAGAATCGGCAGCAGGACCGGGAACTTGCAGTGAGCAGGTAATCGAGACATGAAGCTCCTCTATCGACCAAATCGCCTTCGCCAGAGTGTGTTAGCAATCTGGGTATTGTCGCTGGTTCTGGCTGTTCCCCAGCTTTTCGCCCAGCATACCCAGGCCCAACAGAACCCCGCTCTGGTTGACGGCGTAGACGCAATCGGAATCACGGTCTCCGACATGGACCGGGCGGTGGATTTCTATTCCAAGGTCCTCACGTTCGAAAAGGTGTCGGACACCGAAGTCGCCGGGGAGAGCTACGAGCATCTCGAAGGTGTGTTCGGATTGCGGATGCGCGTGGTACGAATGAGGCTGGGCGACGAATGCATCGAACTCACCGAGTATCTCGCGCCGAAAGGTCGCCCGATCCCAGTTGATTCTCGCAGCAATGATCGCTGGTTTCAACACATCGCGATCATTGTCAGCGATATGGATAAGGCCTATGCCTGGTTGCGTCAGAACAAGGTAGAACACGCTTCTTCGGGACCACAACGCCTTCCGGACTGGAACAAGAACGCGGCGGGCATCTCGGCGTTCTACTTTAAGGATCCAGATGAGCACCCAGTGGAAGTACTGCAATTTCCTCCGGACAAGGGCCTGGAGAAGTGGCACCGCCCGCATTCCAGCGACAAGCTATTTCTCGGCATCGACCATACCGCAATCGTCGTATGGGACACCGACGCCAGCATCAAGTTCTATCGCGACCTGCTCGGCATGCATGTGGCAGGAGAGAGCGAGAACTACGGAACCGAACAGGAGCATCTGAATAACGTATTTGGCGCCCACCTGCGCATCACCGCATTGCGCGGTGCAAGCGGTCCAGGGATTGAATTGCTGGAGTACCTGGCACCTCGCGACGGACGGCCTTTCCCATCGGACGAACAGGCGAGCGACGTGGTTCACAGGCAGACGGTTCTGTTGACCCGAGGCGCCGACGCCGCAGCTCGTCAATTGCAATCGAGCCGCGTGAACTTTGTTTCTTCTGGCGTGGTTGCGAATCAAACCGGACAGCTGGGATTCAGCAAAGCTCTTCTAGTACGCGATCCCGACGGCCACGCAATCGAAATTGAGGAGAAGTAGGGGGAGATGTGAGTGCAACCAACGTCCAATCCGCTTTGTCCAGAACGGGCTGGCACTTGGATTTTGTCTACGATGCGCCATCCAGGTTGTCGGTGGCCGACCCAAGCATCGACGATCCGGTGAACCATACCGGGCTCGGTCCTCGGCGTGGTGATTTGCAGCTTTCAGATGAATTTGCTTGTTTGGTAAGGCTGATTTGCGAGGGAAGCGGAGAGTTCTCATGACGCAGGAAGAGATTCGACTGTCAGAATCCGGAGTCCGCCGGAAGCACTGGAAACGGTGGGGGCCATATCTCAGCGAACGTGCGTGGGGCACCGTGCGCGAAGACTACAGCCCGTATGGGAACGCATGGGAATATTTATCTCATGACCACGCCCGATCGCGCGCCTACCGCTGGAACGAGGACGGCTTGGCTGGCATCAGTGATCGGAAACAGAACATCTGTTTTGCCGTGGCCCTATGGAACGAGCGCGACCCCATCCTGAAAGAACGGATTTTCGGCCTGACGGGCAACGAGGGCAATCACGGCGAGGACGTGAAGGAGTACTACTTCTACCTCGACTCGACACCTACGCACTCGTACATGAAGTACCTCTACAAATATCCCCAGGCGGAGTTCCCCTACGGTCAGCTGGTGGAAGAAAACCGGCGACGCGGGAAGAACCAGCCGGAGTTCGAACTGCTGGACACAGGAGTATTCAACGACGATCGCTATTTCGATGTGTTTGTCGAATACGCGAAGGCCGACACCGAAGATATCCTGATCAAGCTCAGGGTCGCGAACCGAGGGCCGGAAACCGCTAGCCTTCGGCTGTTGCCGACGGTGTGGTTCCGCAACACATGGTCGTGGGGAGGGCGCGAGCGGCGGCCGGAGTTGCACCAGGCACGCCCGGCTCCGAATCCGGTGATCGAGCTGAATCATGATCAGCCAGGTAACCGGTGGCTGCATTGTGAAGGCTCTCCGGAGTTGCTCTTTACCGAGAACGAAACCAATGCCCGCCGACTGTTCGGAGTCGAGAACCGTACGGCCTACGTGAAAGACGGCATTAACGACTACGTCGTTCATGGCACCGCGGATGCCGTCAATCCGGAGCATGCCGGCACAAAGGCCGCAGCCCACTACAAGCTCACGGTTGGTGCGGGCGAGACGGTGGTTGTCCGCTTGCGCCTGGCCGACTCCGACTTCAAAGGCAAGAACGCCTTTGCCAGCTTCGATAAGACGTTTGCTCTCCGCCAGCGAGAAGCCGACGAATTCTACGGCACGGTAATTCCGCAGGACCTTTCGGCGGATGCGCAGAACGTAATGCGTCAGGGCTTTGCAGGCATGTTGTGGTCCAAACAGTTCTACCACTACGTCATAAACGATTGGCTGAGGGGCGACCCCGGTAATCCTCCCCCACCCCCTGAGCGCGCCAAAGGTCGCAATCACGAGTGGACTCACTTGTACAACGCGGACGTTATCTCCATGCCCGACAAGTGGGAATACCCTTGGTATGCGGCCTGGGACCTCGCGTTTCACTGCATTCCGCTCGCGCTCGTGGATTCTGACTTCGCCAAAGAACAGCTCACATTGATGTTGCGCGAGTGGTACATGCACCCCAACGGACAGATTCCCGCCTATGAGTGGGCGTTCGGTGACGTCAATCCTCCGGTGCACGCCTGGGCCGCGTGGCGCGTCTACAAGATCGACAAGAAGCGCAAGGGCAAGGGCGATCGCGCATTCCTGCAGCGTGTCTTCCACAAGTTGATGCTGAATTTCACCTGGTGGGTGAACCGGAAGGACGCCGACGGCATGAATATTTTCCAGGGCGGTTTCCTGGGCCTGGACAACATCGGTGTCTTCGACCGTAGCGCGCCGTTGCCCACCGGTGGCTACATCGAACAATCGGACGGAACCAGCTGGATGGCGATGTACACCCTCAATCTGCTCGCGATCGCACTGGAGTTGGCAAAGGAAGAGCCTTGTTACGAAGATGTGGCCAGCAAGTTTTGGGAACACTTCATCTACATCGCTCACGCGATGAGCCATCGCGGCCACGACAGCATGGGACTGTGGAACGAGGAAGATGGCTTCTTCTACGACGTGCTCAAGCTGCCCGATGGCAACCAGTTTCCAATGAAGATTCGCTCAATGGTGGGTCTGATCCCGCTGTTCGCGGTGGAAACTCTGGAATCCGATGTTCTCGACAAGCTGCCAGATTTCAAGAGGCGTTTGGAGTGGTTCATTGATAACCGTCCGGATCTCACCGAGAATCTCGCCTGCATGCGCACCGAGGGCATGGGCGAGCGGAGACTGTTGTCCATCGCTGACGCTGATCAACTCCGAAGCATTCTCAAGTTCATGTTGGATGAGCGCGAGTTTCTGTCGCCGTACGGCATTCGGGCCTTGTCACAGTTCCACCGTGACAACCCTTACAAGCTTTCGGCGCAGGGTATGGAGCACCGCGTCGATTATGAGCCGGGCGAGTCTTCTACCGGGTTATTCGGCGGCAACTCCAATTGGCGTGGCCCCATTTGGTTCCCGGTGAACTACTTGCTGGTTGAGTCACTTCAAAAGTTTCATCACTATCTGGGCGACGACTTCAAAGTTGAGTTCCCAACCGGGTCAGGAAAGATGATGACCCTGTGGGAAGTAGCTGGAGAATTGTCGCGCCGTATGACGAACATATTCCTTCAGGATCAGGGAGGGCGCCGACCGGTGTTCGGGAATCTCGAAAAGTTCCAGACCGACCCACACTGGTGCGATCTGATCCTTTTTCATGAGTACTTCCACGGTGACTCGGGTGCCGGAGTAGGAGCCAGCCATCAGACTGGATGGACTGGCGTCGTGACCAAGTTAATGCAACAGAGCGGAGAGTCCCGCCAACGCAAGAAAAACGAATCGGCGGTTGCCGACGTAGCCGCAGACTGATTTCATAAGGAGAAACGGAAATGAAAGCGATTAGTGTATTCCCAGGAAAACCCAACAGCGTCCACGTGGCCGATTTGCCAAAGCCGTCACTGGATCAGGTCCCCAACGGTCGTGGCGTGCTAGTCAAAGTTCTACGGGTTGGCGTGGACGGAACCGACAAAGAGATCAACGCCGCTGAATACGGCGCAGCACCCCCCGGCTACGACTTTTTGGTCATCGGTCACGAGGGCTTTGGCCAAGTGGAAGCCGTGGGGCCGAATGTCACCGAAGTGAAGCCCGGCGACTACGTCGTGGCCACTGTGCGCCGGCCAGGTAAGAGCATTTACGACCTGATCGGCACCAACGATATGACCACGGACGACACGTACTACGAGCGGGGCATCAATCTGCGCCACGGCTATTTGACAGAACACTACGTCGATGACGTCGAATTCATCGTCAAGGTACCGAAGGGCCTCAAACATGTCGGAGTGCTGCTGGAGCCCACCACCGTCGTTGAGAAAGGGATTCACCAGGCTTACGAGATCCAGCGCCGACTCAAGGTGTGGCGTCCGCGGAAGGCTGCGGTGATGGGGGCCGGGACCATCGGCTTGCTGGCCACGATGGTTCTGCGATTGAAGGGTCTGGATGTCACCACGTTTGCTCGCACGACCAAGCCTTATCTGAACGCGGACCTCATCGAAGAACTGGGTGCCCGCTACGTCTCGACAAAAGAAACATCCATCCTGGATGCCGCGAAGCAGTACGGCCCATTCGACCTCGTCTTTGAGGGCACCGGCAATTCAAGTGTGGTATTCGATGGCATGCAGGCGTTGGGCAAGAACGGGGTATTGGTCCTCGCCAGCGTGACGGGTGGCGACAAAATGATCTCGATCCC
>JAIQFF010000297.1 GCA_020073395.1 Terriglobia bacterium | reverse complement strand
ATACTCGCTGATGGCCGCTTCGTTCGAGCCCTGGCTTTGGTAGGCCTCAGCTTCAGCCTGATGTCTCCACACCGACGCAGGAGCGACCTGAGCCAGCTTTTGCATATTGAGAAAGGCGACGCTGCCGAAGATCCGCCCGGTGTGGTACAGAACCTCGGGATCGTCCGGATAGAGGCGGTTCAGCTCCAGGGCCACCTCCGCCGCTTTGCTCTCGCGCTGCAGGCCGCTATCGGTCCGGAGGAGTTGCAGACCGCACATGCGCTTGAGGGGAGAGTCGGTTGAGCGCTGAAAGCACTTCTCCAGGCCGGGCAGAGCTTCTGCGTAGCGGCCCAGCTCAGACAGGGACATGGCCAGCATGGCATCGGTTTTCGGCAGGGCCGGCTTGAGTTTCAAGGCCTGGCGCAGGGCGGAAACAGCGGGCTCGAATTTCCTCTCCTGGAAGTAGATGACCCCCAGGTTGGCATGCACTTCTGCTACACCCGGCTCCAGTTCCCGTAGTTTCTCGAAAGCAGCCTCTGCCTCCGCGTAATTTCCCTGCGCCAGCGCTCGCTGGCCCTGCTCGGAGTATTTCTCGACCGGGTCCATGGACTGCGCCGAGGCATGAAACGCGCAGCCGCACATCAGCAGGAATATGCCGAGACAGCGAATTCTTGAGAGGCGAAGCATCAAGGGCGAGTGTACCTCAACAAAAAAATCCGCCAAGCCGGAACTGGCCTGGCGGATCTCAAAAACAGATTACCGGGGATCAGAAGATAAGTTTGCCCCCGAGCTGGATAATGCGGCCGGGATGGGCGGCTAGCACCTTGCCGTAGGCGGCATCATTGGGGTTGTTGTCCACCGGCGCGCCGATTGACGTCGCAGTGTTCGGGTCGTAGCCATATTGCGCGTGGTTGAAGACGTTAAAGGCTTCAGCACGGAACTGGAAGGCGAGTCGCTCGGTAAACTTGAAGTCTTTGCCGATGCCCATGTCCCAGTTGTTGATTCCCGGCCCGCGCAGGATGTCGCGGCCGCTGTTGCCGAACTGGCCCGCGAGAGGTTGGGTGAAGCACGAAGTGTTGAAGTATTCGTCGATGCTCTTGGTAAATCCGCTGTTGGGATTGCAACCGGGAACCAGGTTGGCCCGCTGGGTAAAGGTTGTAAGCAGACCGAAATTGTCGTTGGCCAGTATGGAGTACGGGAATCCCTTCTGGAAGGTGGTGATGGCGGTGACCTGCCATCCCCCAATCGCAAGGTCGGCCGCCCGGTTCATGTTCCCGCCGTAGCGCTTGCCCCGGCCGATCGGTAACTGGTAGACGACACTCGTGACGAAGCGATGGTTCACATCAAAATCGGAACGCCCGTAGTCGAGCGCCTGATTGTGCTCGTTCATGTGACCCGCGAATGCGTTGGTCGAGCCCACACCAGCGGCCGCGGATTTGTCGTCCAGACTCTTCGCCCAGGTGTAAACCGCAACCAGTGCGATGGAACTGGAGCGCCGCTCAAGTTTCACATTGCCGGCGTTATAACTGGAATACCCATTCCATTGGCTGCCAAGAAAACCAAGAGAAGAGGTGATATTGGGGAATGGCCTCCGGGCCGACTTTGGGCAGTCGCCGACCGTGGGGTCGCCACCCGTGCTTGGGTCGCAGAGCGCAGGATTCGCCGGCGGCAGACCTTGGCCATAGTTGGTGCGGTTCAGCAGGTGGGTGCCCTTATTGCCTACGTAGTTGACTTCCAGGGTAGTGTTCTTTGCCAGTTCACGCTGGACTGAAAGAGACCACTGCTGGACATACGGGTTGCGGGGGAACTCCGAGATGATTACGGCGAAGAACTGGCTCCCGTCCAGCGCCGGAGTCACCTGGTGGAGTGGAACCGCAGGAAACATGTTATCGGTCAACTTCGGTAAGGTCGAATCCACGTTCGGATTGGGGGAAGCGCGCACCACAAACGGATAGATGTCGCCAGAATCGTCAATTTCGCGAGTCTCGGCGGAATCGAAGAAGAGGCCGTATCCGCCTCGAACCACGGTCTTGTCGGTCAGCCGATAGGCAAAACCGATCCTGGGAGCAAATGGCTTCTTCGACGCGGCCGCGGGATTGTTTCGGCCGCAAAACCGGTAGAAGCCGTTGCCGTCGGGCGCAATCGGGCCGCCGAGTCCCGTAACACTTGCGGTGCCGAGGTTTTTATCGGCGTAACACAGGCCGCCACCAGGGTTGGCGCGATCGAACCAGAACATCTTGTTGTCCTGTTCGAAGGGCACGGTGCGGTAATCCCAGCGCAGCCCGAGATTGAGGGTCAGACGGTTGGTTACCTTCCAATCGTCCTGAATGTATGGTGCGAAGTACTGGAAGTGATATTGGTTCAGATTGCCTGCGACGCCTGCCGGGCTAAACGGCCCCGGCTGAAAGGTCGAGGCATTGTTGTAGTACCCGAGGAGAAAGTCGGCCACGGAGTTGCCGGTGCCGCAGTCACCAGTGGCGTTAGGGCAACCGCCGCTATTCGAAGTAATGGTGTCGTTGTTAAAGCCAAATTGACCCAGGAAATCGTTGGAAAGGTCCCGTTTCTGCACCCAGCGGCGATAGTCGAAGCAGACCGCGATGGTGTGCCTTCCATGAGTCATAGAAAGAGAATCGGAAAATTCCCAGGTCGGGATGTCGCTCGTGGTGACGTCATTGCCCTGACTGCCGAAGGCCGTCCCATTGATTCCCTGAAAATTGATCCCCGGATACATGGCAGCGTAGCTGGGCAGATCCTGGAACACGCCAGTGAGGCCGAGGGCTGATATGTCCGAAGCAGGGGCTGCGATTCCGCCTTGTATCGAAATGGGCTCGAGACGTCCGAAGCGGAAGTTGTTCACTATGCTGTGGGTAATCGGGATAGTGTGCGAAATCATCCAGCTCTCGGACTTCTCGTTGAAGGTGCCGATGCCGAATGGAAGCGAGACGGAACCGTTGATGTTCTGGTTCTCGTACTGTGCGGTGGTATAGCGGAAGAAGACCGAGCCGAAGCGGCCAAGTTGTTGATCAAGCTTATATGTCTGCTGGTCGACTGTGTTCGGCAATGCGGTGGTCAGACGATAATTTCCGCGACAGCCGCTGGGGCAATTTGGAGCAGGGAAAAGACCCGCTCCGATGGCCACTTGCGCCAGGCGCGAAAAGCTGCTGCTCGGAATGATATTGCCTGGGAAAGGAGCGCCCGTTGTCGGATCTATGGGCATACAGAAAGACGTCGCACTCGGCACACAGGTTCCTCCAGCGGCCACGACCGGAGACAGCCCTGAGCCAGAAAAATCACCATTAAGCCAGGCGGTGGGC
>JAIQFF010000121.1 GCA_020073395.1 Terriglobia bacterium | reverse complement strand
TTGGTCGGGACGGGCAGATTTGAACTGCCGACCCCTCGCACCCCAAGCGAGTGCTCTACCAGGCTGAGCCACGTCCCGACTGGAAGGAACCGGCCGCGTTCGTGAACGCGGCGGTGGGGTTGACTCAAGGATTTTACACCAGCTTCAGCGCTTCTTGCGCTTCGGAACCGGCTTTTCCTCCAACACCGCGAACTGGATCTTCTTCTCCACCGGATCAATGCGGTCCACCAGCACTCGTACTCTTTGCCCCAGGCTGTAGATCTTGCGGCTGCGCAGGCCAATGATTTCGCGGGTATTCTCGTGGTAAGTGTAACGGTCGTCGGCCAGCGAATCGAGCGGCACCAGGCCCTCGACGAACAGGTCGGTCAATTCCACGAAAAACCCAAATTTGGTGACACTGATAATCAGGCCGTCGAAGTCTTCTCCGACCCGGTCCTGCATGAACTTGACCTTTTTCCACTCCATCAGTTCGCGCTCGGCCTCGTCAGCGCGGCGTTCCGACTGGCTGGATTCTTCGGCGATATCGTGCAGTTCCTCGATTGGGATGGGGCCGCCTTCGGGTTGGACGGATTCGCGATGGGGTTCGCGCCGCTTGGACCAGGGCGTAGCGCCGGCATCTTGCCGGCCCGATTGCGGGCTGGAAGCCCGCTTGGGTTCGAGGCCGGATGCGCTTCGATAAGACGTGGTCAAGCCCTCTTCGGTGGCTCCCGAATCCTTCTGCCCCAGCCGACGTTCCGTCCGCCGTCGGGCCGGCGGGATCCCTCGACTGCGCTCGGGACCGGCGCCGGCGCTACCGCCAGACTGCCGCAAAAGGTCCTTCAGAATACGGTGAATGATCAGGTCGGGATAGCGGCGGATCGGCGACGTGAAATGAGTGTAGGCGGTTGCGGCCAGCGCAAAGTGTCCAAGGTTCTCCTCGGAATACCTCGCCTGCTTCAGCGAGCGCAGCATCAGGAAAGAAAGAATGCGCTCCTCCGGCTTGCCCGCAATCTTTTCCGTCAGCTTCTGATACATGCGCGGCGTGATGTGCACTTCTTTCGGAATCTCGATCTCACGGGTGCGCTTGCCCGTTCCATAGTTGGCGCGGCGGTCGGTTTTCAACTGCACCCGCTGGATGGGTAGCGGTCCCACGCCGAGGGAATAACCAAAGGTCGCGGCGATCACTTCGAAGTCGTACACGCGCTTGGCGTCGGGCTTTTCGTGAATCCGGTAGAGCGAGGCAATGCGCTTATTTTCCAAATGCGAGGCCACGCACTCGTTGGCCGAAAGCATGAATTCCTCAATCAGACGGTGCGCCATATTGCGCTCCGAGCGGGTAATGCTCTTCATCAATCCAAATTCGTCGAACTCGATCACCGGCTCGGGCAGGTCGAAATCAATGGAGCCACGACGCTCGCGCTTCCGGTTCAGGATCAGTGCAAGATCTCGCATCCGCTCGAATCCGGCCACCAGCTTGCTGTAGCGCTCGCGGGCGCCGGCATCGCTTTCGAGTACCAGATTCACGTCGGTATAGGTCATTCGTTCCGCGGAGCGAATCATGCCTTCGCTCAGTTCGTAACCAAGAATTTCACCCTGATGATCGATCTCCATGACGCATGACATCACCAGGCGGTCCACTTGCGGACGCAGGCTGCAAATATCGGTCGAAAGTTCGAGGGGAAGCATGGGCACGGCACGATCGGGAAAATAGACGCTGGTGCCGCGCAGGCGCGCCTCCTGATCGAGCGCTGAGTCCGGCGTGACGTAGTGGGCCACGTCGGCGATGTGCACCTGGAGCTCAAAGTTGCCATTCTCCAGATGCTGCACAATCACGGCGTCGTCGAAATCTCGCGCGGTCTCTCCATCGATGGTGACAATGGGCAAGGCGCGGAAGTCGCGCCGTTTGTGCGCCTCCGAGGCTGGAATGATGGGCTCGGCATCCTGTGCTTCGGCGAGTACGGCGGGCGGGAAGCGATGCGGCAGGTGATGCTTGCGGATCATGATCTCGACATCCGCCCCAAAATCGTCTTCGTAACCCAGTATCTCCACCACCCGCCCGCGCGGATTCTGCGTGGCCGTAGGCCAATCTGTAATCTCGACGTCCACAACGACGTTTTCCAGCTCATCCCACGCGACCCGCCGCGCCGCTTCCTGGCCCAGCACGCGGTGTGGGCTCTTCTTGCCCACAGGTAGCGCCGGCGTCCCGCCGGCATCTTGCCCTCGCCGCTGCGAGCCAGAGGCACTCGTGTCGCCGTCGGAGCCAGAAATCTCACCCGGATATTCCATCCCTGGCGGTATCACGATCTCCTGGGTAATTTTCTGGTCGATCGGGGTAACGTAATTCCGCCGGCCGCCATAGTGAAATTTCCCCACCACGGTCGAGTGCGCCCGCCCGATCAGGCGCATGATGCGCCCTTCGGCCCGGCCATCTGGACGGATATTGCCGATTTCCACCAGCACGCGATCGCCGTGCATGGCCGATCCCACGAACGGAGGCGGGATGAAAATGTCGCCTGCCAGCTTCGCTTTCAGGCGCTCGTCGAGCGAGTTGGCTTCCGGAATCACAAACCCGAAGCCGTCGCGATGCATGCTCAGTCGACCCACCGCCATGTTCTTGCCGGCGGCGGCTTGCGGAATGGCATAGCGATCGGGCCCAACCTGCTGAAGTTGTCCGCCGGCCACCAGGTGTTTCAGGCGTTCGAACAGCTCGCGGCGGGCGTCCCCGTGGACTCCGAGTTCACGCGCCAACTGTTTGAAGCCCGCTGTGCGTTTGGACTGCTGCTCGATCTTCTTCAGGATGGCGGAATCGGAAAGCATAGTGACGGGGTATCACTGTCAAGGATACCTGAGCCGGCCCGCGCATGCTGTGCGTTCAGGAGACAGATGCCGGAAAATATCTTTCCTGAAAAATTTGACGATGATGCAGTTCGTGACCGGCAATCATGTAGGCGAGGGCGCGCACCGTGACTTCGTTATTACTGGCCACTCCGCGACGGGTCCACGCAGCTTCATCCAGCGCGCGGAACAGAGCTACGGTAGCCTTGCGAACCGAAGTGAACTCCTCCAATAGAGCCGACAGGCGGCAGTGCGCGAACGGTCCGTACTTCACGTAGTCGTCCTGCTCGAAGCCGGCCAGGGGAGTCTTGTCGTTGCGGGCAATGCGTAACGCCCGGTAGCTGAAGACGCGTTCGGTGTCAATCAGGTGCCCGAGCGATTCCTTCACACTCCATTTCTCCGGAGCATAGCGGAAATCCGCGTCTGCCTCCCGCGGCGCAAGCAGCGCCACCGTCTCCAGCCACTGCCTTTCCAGAGTGGCTAGAATGTCGCCCTCGGGCACCAGCGAAACGTACTTGCCGTAGTAGGGTGCGTACTCACTTGAGTCGGGCCTGCCAATGACCACCAAGTCTGATTTCATGAAGGATTCTCAGCTTAAAAGTTTAATGTCAGGATACCGGAGGAGGCAGGATGAACAAAGCGGGCCCAGGACAGAACGGCACATGGCTGGTTTGAACTGGAATAGAGCAGGCCTCGCGTAAACCCGAGGCCCTATTGCAATCCGAGTTGGGTCAGCTTGACGGCGCAGCGGGCAGTCGCACAGCTACCCACGTTGACGACGCCTTGCGTGCTGAAGTACACACTGGAAGCCTGCCCCGATCCGCTCACGTTGTCGATGACAATGCCACTCACGCCACCCGGATAATTCACGCTGGTCGCCTGGCCGGTGATGATGGCACCCGTGCTGATGTCGTTGGTCAGAACGAAACCATTGGCACCAGCGCCCACCAGACCGCTGACCAGCAGATCATGATGGCCTGCCCCGCCAGCCAGAGTAATGCTGGGATTGAAGAGCTCGGTGTAGGGAGCGCAGGGAAGATTCGCTACTGCGGTGCGGAGCAAGCTGCCGTCCGGAGTGGCATTCATAGTGGGATAAGCGGTGAATCCGATCCAGTAGTGGGTAGGGTTGGTACTACCGGTAGCGGTACCGCACATGAAGAGATGACCATTGCTGGGCGTCGCGTCGAAGTAGGTATCGTCAAACGCGCCGCTGTGAATGTTCCAGTTGGCGATGGTGGCTCCCACACTGCCCAGGCCGACGTGGACGCGCACCAACCCGGTAAGGTTCTCGTTGAGTTGGGCCACGACGGCGCTGGCGCCGACGGTTCCGTCGTTGCCGGAAAAGGCAAAGACCTTGCCCGCCGAGCCATCCAGAATCACCGAGTCCGGAATGCCGTACGAACCGCCGTTTCCGGTGCAATTGGGCCCAGGCGCCGTGCCGGTGCGTCCCGGCGGATGGGCGATCGTACAACCTCCACCCCCAATCATCACCGGCCCGGCAAACAGGCTAGGCGTGGCTCCGCTGGCATTGATGGTCCACAGCTCGCCCAACTGATCGGCTACGATCAAGCGACCAGTCGAAGAGTCGTAAACCGGGCCATTCGGTGTCGCCGCAGCGCCGCCCGTGCCGGCCACAGGCAGGGTAAAAGTCCAGTCCACCGTGGGATTGGCGTTGAGATCGCAGCTAAAGACGCAACTGATACGATAAATCTTGCCGTCATCGCCGCCGACGAAAGCCTTGTCGGTCGCGTAGTCCACCCACGGGGAAGAAAGCGTGTCGGTGGCCGTGGTCGAAAAGGTTACGGACTTGAGGCAGGAGCTAGTGGGAATAGCGACCGTACCCGTGCAGGAGCCGTTGAGCGTCGGGGTCGCGGCAACCGTGGCCGCGGTGCCTTCTCCCGACTTCCAGGCCAGCACATGGAAGATAGCGGTTCCCGCGGCACTCTCCACATAGGCAATCCTGTTACCGTCCAGAGAAATTACCGGGGAAGTCAGGACCGAGCCGCCGGCTGTACTCCCGTTGTAAGCCCATTTCACGGTTGGATTCGCGAGACAGAGTCTGGGCGCCGCGCCGCTATACAGATTGTTCACGCCGACCAGGTTGGCCTGGCCGGGCGTGGCGCCGGCGACGTTCAAACCGAATACCACGTAATCGTTGACACAGCTCGGGGTGGCATTGATGTCGAAGCTGTACTTGGCCGGGAACATGTACGGGGCCACGATACCCGCGCCCAAGGGAACGCTCCAGTCGATCTTCAGGCCGCTAGTCCGGGAGCGAGGCGGACGCCTCGTGCCGCGGTCGCCTTTGTCGAATCGCCCCGTCGCTGTCCGCACGGAAGCTCCGTGAAGATTGCGCTCGGCCAGGCGAGAGAGAATGCGCGGCTCGGCCTTCGCCCTATCCAGGTCTGCGGCCGGCAATCCGCCGCTCAGAACCACGTGGCGATAGCTCCAATCCTGGACGCGGCCAACGTGGCGCGCCTGGTCCTGCGCCTGCCCGGCCAGACCAAGCCAGGCCAGGAACAGTACAGCAGGCAGAATACGACGGCGCACGAATTTCATGGCTCTCCGACGAGAGACG
This sequence comes from Terriglobia bacterium, assembly GCA_020073395.1. GTDB lineage: Bacteria > Acidobacteriota > Terriglobia > Terriglobales > Acidobacteriaceae > JAIQFF01. Next base: position 11,064 of record JAIQFF010000121.1, on the reverse strand, counting down.
AAAGGATGCAGTACTCAGCTCTTTCAAGACTAATGGAATTCTAATCGGATTGTGCCTCCATCCCGGGAAGGGCGCATTACACTAGTAACCTGCCCCCGCGGCGATCAGCGCTGTCATCCTCCCTCGGCGAACGTAATCGCAGTGCCGGGAAAGACGGGGCGGGAAAAAATGCCGACCCGGGCGGAATTTGCATGGTGCCGGCAATCGCGGCTGTAAGGCGTCGTGGAGTCGCGCGGCTGATCGCGCCCGCAATCCTCCTGTTCATGTCCCGCCGATTCAACAAATAAGCGTTTTTCACAGGCCCGATTTGCCACTTGCTGGAGTAAAATGCGAGTTGGTCACCGAAGTGCGGCCTTTACCCTGAATCCCTACGAGGAAAGGACTTTTGCCACATGTGGAAACCCACGAATCAGCCTCTGACTCCAGGCCGGCCAGGTGAGCCGGAGCGCCCAGCGGCGCCCGCTCCCACCACAACCTCTGCCGCGAGCGAACCCGCTCCGGCTCCGCGTCCGGTTGCGACCACCACGGCGGACCAGGCCACGATCGGCAAGTCCCTGGTGATCAAAGGCGAGGTAACGGGTTCTGAATCGCTTTACATCGATGGCCGGGTGGAAGGTTCGATCAATCTGTCGGGCAACCGTGTGACCGTCGGTCGCAACGGTGTAGTTTCAGCCAACATCAATGCCCGTGAGATCGTAGTCCTGGGCAAGGTGCGCGGCAACCTGACAGCCAGTGATCGCGTCGATATCCGCAGCGATGGCTCCCTCACCGGCGACGTCGTGGCTGCGCGCATCTCCATCGAAGACGGCGCATTCTTTAAGGGCGGCATCGACATCCGCAAAGCCGGCCAGAAACCCAACGGCGAAGAAGTTAAGGCCGCGGCTGAAACTGCCAGTGCAGCCCGGGTATAGACTTTTTCAGCAAGATCACGGCGGACGCTCTTGGTTCATGCAAGAGCGTCCGCCGTTTTGTTTTGTCTGAAGTCTGAGGTCCGAAGCCCGAGGTCCAGCTACGGTTCTATACCCTTGCTTAACTCTTCCGCCCGCTCCTCCGCGACTCGAGGATAAGCTGCAGGTTTACGTCGGCGAAGGTCACCAACAAGTGAAGACCGCGTGAGCCACAGACCCGCCGCCACCGCTCCCGCCCATGTAACAGTAATTAGTCCAAGGGCTCTGAGGTCCGCGATCCGGCTATTGTTGACCAGCAGGACGCGAGCGACCTGATAACTGAGCCAGCCCGCCACCAGCGACGTGGCTCCAGCCTTCCCGATCTCCGCCCAACGCAATTCGTTCATACGAACCAGTTGACGGCGATGCAGCAGCAGCGCCAGGGCAAGAGTATTGGCCACGATCCCGAGGTCGGATGCCATCGCCAGCCCCATGGTCGAAAACTTGTGGAACAGCGCCGAGTAGATTGGAATTGAGGCGACCGTAATCAGGCTGCTGGCCACCATGGGAACGAGCGTGTTCCCGGCGGCGTAAAAAGCCCGCGAGTACAGACCTTGGGCCGACCAGAAGCAGAGCGAGAGCGCGAACCAGAAAAAATACAGCGCAGTTTCCTGAGAGTCGGAAAAGCGGAAGTGTCCGCGGCGATAGACCAGATCAATGAGGGGAAGCGCGGCCGCCATCATGAAACTGGTCGCTAGAAGCGACGTCGCCACAATGCGGTAGACAGACCCGTTCACCGTGTCGCCAAACTCGCGCAGCCGCTTTTCCCCAAAGAGCTTGGCAAAAAACGGCAGCGAAGCCTGGCTGGTGGCCTGTCCCAACACCGCAATCGGCACTGCGAACAGACGCTTGGCATAGTTGAGGCGCGTGATATCGCCCACCGCTCCGGAAGCGAAGTAGCGCAGGATCCAATCGTCGGCGGTAACCAGCGACACGCCTAACATCAGCGGAATCGACAGCCTCACCCACTCGCGAAATGCCGGGTTGCGCACGTCGAACGAAATGCTGTAACCGGTGCCTATGCGAGCGGCGCCAATCGCGTTGATCAGGAACGGCCCCAGGAAGCTGCCTGCCAGCGCGCCGTAGGCGAGGGACGCGATGCCAAAGCGATGGGAAAGCAGTACGCCTCCCATGATGATGGCCGCGTTATAAAGCAGCGGGGAAAAGGCGGGAAACAGAAACAGCCGCCGCGAAAGCAATACCGCCGATACCACGCCACCAACATAAAAGAAGATTTGGGCGGGCAGCAGAATGCGTGTCAGGTGGACACAGAGTTCAAGCTGTTCAGCGCTGAACTTGGGAAAGAGATGGCGTGAGATTTGCGGAGTAAAGAATTCCGCCAGCAGGACTCCCACGCCCAGCACCGCGGTCATCACGGTGATGATGACCGAAAACGTCTTCTGCGCCTCTTCTTCCCTGTTCTCCGCGAGAAACCGGGTGTAGATCGAAACAAACGTAATGGAAGCAGTACCGCCCGCCACCAGATAATTGAGCCAGTCGGGGATGGTAAAACCGGCGACGTAAGCGTCGGTCGCGGGTCCGGCGCCGAATGCGTACGCAATATAAGCTTCGCGGACGTAACCGATCACCCGCGAAAGCATGACCGCCGTCATCAGCAGCAGCGTGGCCGAGAACGCGCTGTGCTGGTGCGAAGGACGAAAGAGACGAAGGATGCGGGCGAAGCCGCGAACCGGGCGCGCTTCCGGAGAGTCTGCAGAATTCGCCATCAAGGGGCGATTCTACACGCAAACATTCCGCTCCCCTGATACGCCAAATGGTTCGTTTGTGTGGGCGGACACTCTTGTCCGCCGCCTTTGACGTTGATTCTGGGTCTTGGTTCGAGGGCCTGTACAAGGAATATCCCGCAAACAGCAACGTCAAAAAGCAGAGTCAAAGCAAAGTCAAAGCAAAGTCAAAAGCGGGCGGACAAGAGTGCCTGCCCCACACTTCCTGCCCAAGAGGTCAGTTTGCTGGGCGGGGGACTCGCATGTCTTTGTAAACCACGCCACCCTTCATCACGAAATCAACATGCTCCAAAGCGCGCACGTCGGCCAGGGGATCAGCATTCACGGCAATGATATCGGCATACTTCCCCGCCTCAATTGTGCCCACGTCCTTGGCCCGCCCAATCAGATCGGCGGCGCTTGAAGTGGCGGCGCGGATGGCCTGTGCCGGCGTCATCCCATACTTCACCATGTAGAAGAACTGCTTCGCATTGTCGCCGTGAGGATAGACACCCGCGTCCGTGCCGAATGCCATCTTTACGCCCGCCTGAAACGCCTTGCGGAAATTTTCCCGCTGCAGGCGCCCCACCATTCTTTCTTTATCGAGATTTTCGGTGGGCAATCCGTACTTGGGTGCTTCGTTGAGGATGTAGTCGTCGTTGTAGATATCCATCACCAGGTAGGTTCCGTGTTCCTTAGCCAGACGGATGCCCTCGTCATCGATCAGGCTGGCGTGCTCGATGGAGTCGATGCCCGCCCGGATCGCATTCTTGATGCCTTCGGTTCCGTGGGCATGGGCAGCGATTTTCCGGCCGCCCATGTGCGCCGTGTCAGCGGCGGCCTTGAGCTCTTCGAAGGTGAATTGGGCCGCTCCCGGACTGTCCCCCCGCGAGAGCACGCCACCGGTAGCCAGGATCTTGATCACATCGACTCCGTATTTTTCCTGGGCGCGAATTACGTGGCGAACCTCGTCCGCACTGTCGGCGATCTGGAAATCGCGTTCCTCTGGAAACATCATGACCCGGGTCTGGGGTGAGAAATTATTCAGGTCGCCGTGACCGCCGGTGATGGAGATGCCGGGACCGCTGGCCACTACGCGCGGGCCCGCCAGATAACCTTCGTTGATCGAGTTGCGCAGATCTACCGCGAGAAACGGATCTGAACCCACATCGCGCACCGAGGTGAAGCCGGCTTCCAGGGTCTTGCGCGCGTTGACCACCGCCGAGAAGGCATGGTCGAAAGGAGTGCTCTTGAAATTGTAAATCTCGTTGTAGCGGTCGGCGCGAGAACCAAGATGAGTGTGGCAATCGATCATCCCAGGAAGCACCGTCGCTTGCGACAGGTCGATCACTTTTGCGCCTGGCGGAATCTTTATATCGGCAGCCGAGGCAACGCTCTTGATGCGCTCATCCTCAACCGCAATGACCACGTTTTCACGAACGTTGTCGCGGTGGCATCAAACAGGCGCCCCGCCAGGATATAGCTGGCCTTGGGTGCGGACTTGTCAGCCGGGTTGGCCGGGGCCTGCGCAAAAACGATAGACGAAAGCGTCAGACAAACGAGCGCAGTGAAGTTTTTGTTCCTCGATTTGGCGTGGTTCAAGGGGCCGCTCCTGGTTCGGAATTGGACGGATTCAGAATAGGACAGAGAAGTTTCAAGGTTGCGCTTAGGACTGTCAAGCGCCTCGTGGCAGACGCAAAGGGCGAAGAAGGATCGGAACCAGTTAAAGAGACTCATCGCCGGGCGTTGCCCGGCCCGACCCCGGGTCGAAGACCCGGTCCCACACGATCCTCGCTATTTTGACACTGCAGCGAGCCCGCTGGATAATCCACACTGTGTCTGATTCCACTGCCGGGCAGAACTCTCCTCGCTCCGCCGTTTTTCGGCGTTCTTTCCGAAAGACATTCCCTTCCGCCGTTCGTGGCGAGGGCGTTTACCTGTGGGACACAGAAGGCAAGCGCTACCTGGATTTTTCCGGCTCCGCAGCGGTAAACCTGATCGGACACGGCACGCCGGAGATTGCTGCCGCTATGACGGAGCAGGCGACGCAATTGGAGTTCGTCCATACCAGCCAGTTCACTACTCCGGTCGCGGAAGACTATGCACGCGAATTGCTCGAATTTGCCGGCGAGAATTTTCGTGGCGGCGCCGTGTACTTCACCTGCGGCGGTTCGGAGTCGGTTGAAACCGCCCTCAAGCTGGCGCGCCAATATCAGGTGGAGATTGGACAAACCAGGCGTTACCAGGTGCTCAGCCGGACCCAGAGCTATCACGGCTCAACCCTGGGCGCACTTTCAGTCTCGGGCAACAAGCGGCGGCGCGAAATTTATCTTCCCATGGTGCGTGAGTTCGCACACGTAGGAATCCCGTATTGTTATCGCTGCGCCTACGACTGCACCGACGGCTGCCGGAACTGTGGTCAGGAATATGCGGCTGAGTTGGAGAGAGCAATTGAAGCCGCCAACGGTGAAGCTGCCGCCTTCATCTTCGAGCCGATAAGCGGAGCCACCCTGGGCGCGGTCGTGCCGCCCCCGGGATATCTGCAAACGGTTACGGAAGTCTGCCGCCGCCATGGCGTCCTGGTAATCGCCGATGAAGTTATGACCGGCATGGGCCGTACCGGAAGGAACTTCGCCGTCGAACACTGGGACGTTGCGCCCGACATCCTGATCGCAGCCAAAGGCCTCTCCAGTGGCTACGCTCCACTGGGTGCGGTCATTGCGACAAAAGAAGTGGTTGATGGAATTGTCTCCGGATCGTTCCTGCACGGCTTCACCTACAACGCTCACCCCGTTTCACTTGCAGCCGGACGCGCTGTGCTGCACCGTTTGCAGCAGCGAAGATTGGTGCAGGCCTCCGACTCCGGACGCGAGGGCAGCGTCGCCGCCAAGCTGGAGCGTTCGCTCTCGACGTTGCTCGATTTGAAGACTGTTGGCGAAGTCCGCGGCATCGGCTTGCTGCGCGGCGTAGAATTCGTTTCCGACAAGCAATCCAAGAAGCCCTTCGCCCCGGACTTGAATTTTGCAGGACGTGTAACCAGCGCAGCTCTGAAGCGCGGCCTGCTGGTCTATCCCATTCAAGGCTGCGTTGACGGAGTCTCCGGCGACCATCTGCTCATCGCACCGCCGGCAGTCATCACCGCCGAACAAATCGACTGGGCGATCCAGCAGCTGAGAGATTCCATCGAAGAAGCAGGGGCCCAGTAGCGCCGGCTGTCGGGGGCGCGTCCCGCCCGCGCAGGCGGACAAAATGGCCGCAGCGTTAAATTTTGACGCAAAACCATCCCGAACGTAGTCAACCACTTACGAGTTGATCTCCAGTTGACATGCAGTTTACCCACAGTGCATTGCGCACCCTCGCCTTCCGCACGAAACTGGCTCCCGGGAGCAAAAAAATGGCGACTCCACTGATTGATTTCTGCGAACAGACGAACCCTGGCGTCCTGACCGAAGTGCGCCGTAACAAGCGTTTCGAGAACGCGACCCGAATCCACAATGGCCTGACCAGCAACCCCGAAAAGCGAGCACTTATCTGGATGGCGGAACGCACCCCGCGCTGGATCAGTTCCGACGACTTAACCTTATTGGGATTCCTGGCTCAGGTGATGGCTGGAGTCGGTTATGCCCTGGCCCACTGGAATCGTTACTGGCTCCTGGCCGGAATCTTTTTTCTGGCGCTCAACTGGATGGGAGACAGCCTCGACGGAACTCTGGCCCGGGTTCGCCAGCAGCAGCGGCCGCGCTACGGCTTCTACGTGGACCACATCATCGACAGCTTCGGCGGGCTGGCGCTCATGGCTGGACTGGCTTTGTCAGGGTACATGCATCCTTACATCGCGATCGGCCTGCTGGTGGGGTTCCTGCTGCTTTCCATCCAGTCCTACCTGGCCACCTACACGCTGGGAGAATTTCAACTCTCGTTCTGGAGCTTCGGCCCCACCGAGTTGCGGATTCTGTTGTCCATCGGCAACGTGGCGCTTTTGTATCGCCCCATGGTCTTCCACGGACACTACCATTTGTTCGATGTGGGCGGAGCGGTTGGCATTGTCGGCATGACTGCCATGCTGATTTTCTTCACGATCCGAAACACACGTCGCCTTTACGTGGAGGAGCGAATCCGATGACGCCCGGTGCCTGCCGTTCCACCACGATTCGCTGGCTCAAGTTCAATCTTGTAGGTGGAATAGGTATCGCCGTGCAGTTGCTCGCCTTGGTTGCGCTGAAGGACGGGCTACACTTCAACTATTTGATCGCTACCGCGCTGGCGGTCGAGACCGCCGTCATCCACAATTTTCTCTGGCACGAACGCTTCACCTGGTCGGACCGCGCCAGAGCGGGCTTCACTCGCTTCCTCAAGTTCAATCTGACTACAGGGATGTTTTCTATCGCCGGAAATCTGGCATTGATGAAGCTGCTGGTCGGCCTTGGACACATGAACTACCTGCTGGCCAACGGAATCACGATCACGGCGTGCTCCGTCGTCAATTTTCTGGTCAGCGACGGTTTTGTATTCGCAAAGGCTCGGACGGAGACTCAGTCCATGTGATGGTTAGCCTGGCGCTCGACCGACCAGATATCTTCCGGCTTTTGCTCGAAGGGATAAACGTGCACCATCCAGCCGAATATTTGGGGCATGAATTTTCCACCGGCGGCATCGCAATCCACCCTGGTCGTAATGGAGCCTGCCAGGCCGAACTTCGCGTGTGGCCCCCAAGCCTCGCTCTGTCTTTCGGGAGGCGGAAGGCACAGGTTAATGTGCGCGTGCCACTGCGCAATGCTCAACGGAATGCGCTGGTCCAGATCATTCCAGTTGGAATTCTTGGGCGCGGTGTACATTACACCGATCAGCCTGTAGCTATCGCCGGTCTTCTCATAGAGCAGCGACGTCGGATGGTCGGGATTGAACTGAATGGCCGCCTCAAATGCATAGCGATAATTGGTGAAGTGGTATTGCTTCTGCGGCAGGTTGGGCAGAAAAATCTTGTATCCGTCGGCCAGCGCAACTTTGTAGTCAGTGTATTTTTCAGCCGCCTGGCGCGCGGCCGCCACCACTTGATCGGCTTTCTCCTGGTCCCCGGGCTTCAGATCGCGCAGGGTCGTCATCTTCATGTGCGGCCCCATGTCCAGGTTGCGATCTGACATGGACAGCATGGCGTGGGCGCTGCCGTCGTTGTTCATCCCCTTCATGTCCGGCATGGGCATACCGCTCATGCTTGGCGCTTCGTGGGGTTTGTCCTGGGACGTGACCGTGGACGGCTCGGAGGCGTCGTGTGGCACGTCAGCCGGAGAGGTTGACGCAGGCTTGTCCCCGGTCGGAATGTCATCCTGTGATTTCTGCTCTTGCGCTCGCAGAGGCAGGAGCGCGAACAGCGTGAGCAAAAACAGGGCCAGAATCCGTCTGCTCATAGGGCCTATCGATTGTATTAACCCTGACGGAGCCAGGATGTTTCTGCAATAGGAGAGCAGATACCTGTATTACGAGCGTAATGTAGCGCCGCCGTCCCGGCGCTACGATAACAACTGTTGAACTGCCGCCTCGCCTGAGCGTATGCAGTCGGGTACGCCAATTCCGCGATAACCGTTACCCGCCAAAGCCAGCCCCGGCAGTTGTTTTACCAGGCCCTCGATCCGTTGCAGCCGGTCCAGGTGGCCAACGGCATATTGCGCCATCGCGCTCCTCCACCGGAAGGTGCGAGCGAAGAGCGGCTCAGCCTTCAGTCCAAGAATTTGCCGGAGTTCTTCGCGCACGATCTCCAGAATGTCTTGGTCGGAAAGTTGCAAGACCTGGTCGTCGCGGCTGCCTCCGAGAAAGCAGCGCACCAGGGCGCGGTCTATGGGGGCGCGGTGGGGAAACTTGTTATGAACAAAAGTCGCAGCCAGCAGGCGCTTGCCTTCGCGGCGCGGCACCAGAAATCCAAAGCCCGCAGGCAAGGTGGCCCGCACATCCCGGCCGAAGCCCAGCGCCACGGTCACTGAGGAACTGTACGAAATAGCCCTGAGTTCGGAGGCCAGGTCGGCGCTGGCTATTTCAAGCAGGGGGGCAGCGGCGTTGGCTGGCGTGGCCACAATCACCCCGTCGAATTGATCGGAAGCATAGCCGGCAGACACTACCCAACCTCGATCTTGCCTCTGGACGGCCTGCACCGGAGAGTTTGCCCGCAAGACGTCCGGGGACAGCCTGCCCACCAATGCCTCCGCCAGTTGCTGCATTCCTCCCTTGAGAGAAGAAAAAATCGGAGGCCCCGGCTGCGACTGTCTGATATTTTTGCGGGCTGCCAGCATCCCTCGCCCCAGGCTGCCATACTTCGACTCCATTTCAACGAAGCGCGGCAACACCGCGCGCGCGCTGAGTTGCGACGCCTCACCGCCATAGACGCCGGCGAGCAACGGGTCCGCCAGGCGATCGACCATCTCCGCGCCGTAGTGGCGCTCAACCAGTGCGCCTACACTCTCGTCGCCGTTCGACTGGCGCGCCGGGTACCACCATTCACGCGCCACGCGCAGCTTTGTGGCCGCGGAAAATAGGGTGGTCAACAACGCGGGCGCAAGCTCGGTCGGAACCATGAACATCAGCCCATCGGGCATGGGCACAAGCCTGCCCTTCACCAGGATGTAGGTTTTGCGATCGCCGTCGTTAGAACCAATGAGCTGGTCTTCAATACCAAGCCGGCGACAGAGGTCCGCCGCCCAAGGCTTTTCCGTGAGAAATGAATCTGGGCCGGCCTCAATCAGGCAACCCTCCACCTGCTCGGTGAACAGTACTCCGCCGAAGCGCGGGCCAGATTCGTAGACCACAAACTGCAAAGCCTCTCCGGCGCGGCGGCGTTCGTCGAGTGCGAACGCCGCCGCCAGCCCGGAAATGCCGCCGCCGACAATGGCGATCCGTTTCATTTTCCAACGCGCGACCGCGCCACATCCGCCAGGGCCGCAGTCAACAACCGCGAATCATTCAGCGATTCCGCGCGCCACAACCGCATGCCTTCTTTTTCGGCAAACTCTTTGAAGCCGATATCGATGTCATACAGCACCTCGACGTGATCGCAGAGAAATCCGATGGGCTGCACCAATACCCCGCGATGACCTTTGTCCTTCAATTCGAGGATCGTATTTTCGACTGTGGGTCCAAGCCATGCACCGCCCGACATCCCCTGGCTCTGGAATGCAAACCTCCAGTCGTCCGCCGCAAGCTGCGCTGCCAGCGCCACCAGCCTGGCGGTCTCCTTTGTCTGAGTCTCATAGGGATCGCCTTCTGCAATGGTGCGCTGGGGAACGCTGTGGGCAGTAAAGATGACCGGCAACCGCGCCGCCATCTCACCGCTGGCTCGGTCCCATCCCGCGCACAACTTCTCGGCAAAGGCTGCGATCAGAAGCGGATGATCATGCCACGACTCGACGAAGTTCACGGCAAAAGGCACACCCTCTTCGACATTTAGAGCCGCGCGATAAAGACCCACGCTGGTGCGCGAGTTCTGCGGGGCCAGACAGATGACCACGGCGCGCCCCACTCCCTCCGACTTCATGGCGGCAATCGTGTCCGCCACAAACGGCTTCCAGTTACGCATCCCCACGTAAACCGGCAACTTCAGTTCTTCCGCCAACAACTCGCCCTGCCGCAGCGTGAGCTCGGTCAGCGGGGACCGGCCAATCAGCCCGTAGCGGTACTTTACTTCTTCAATCACTTCGGGTGGAACTGGCCTGCCACGCGTGATCTGATTCAGAAATTCCGGGATGTCATCCACAGAATCGGGACTACCATGAGCCAAAAGCAAAACCGCGTTTCTTACGTCAGCTGGCAATTTCACAACTCCTGGTCTGGCCTACGACATAGTCCTGGCCTTTAGCATCGCGAGCCAATTCAATATTCCTGCACAAACTCGGCCAGGGCCTTCACATTCTCCACCGGCGTCTCCGGGAGAATGCCATGCCCTAAATTAAAAATGTGCCCGGGACGTCCGCCGGCGCGCCGCAGGATCTCTGCCGCACCTTCCTTGACTTCTTTCCAGTCCGCAAAAAGCAACACCGGATCCAGATTCCCCTGCACCGCCCCGGAACCGACTGCGTTCCAACCCTGATCCAGCGGAATCCGCCAGTCCAGGCCAATCACCTCAGCGCCAGTCTCTTTCATCGACGATAGAAGCGTGGCGCTGTCTGTACCGAAATAAATGATTGGCACTCCAGCCCGTTTCAAAGCTCTTACCAGTTCGCTGGTACGAGGCAGCACATAACGCCGATAGTCCTGCACACTGAGGCACCCCACCCAACTGTCAAACACCTGGATCACATCCGCGCCCGCGCGCACCTGCTCCGTCGCGTACTCAGCGACCACCGCCACCAGCTTGCCCAAAAGCTCATCCCAGGCCGCGGGCGAGGAATACATCATCTTCTTGGTGTTTA
>JAIQFF010000120.1 GCA_020073395.1 Terriglobia bacterium | reverse complement strand
TGGGCTAATTCCACCCGGCCTGGTTTCGAACCGTATGCGCCGGTGAAGGCACCTTTTTCGTATCCGAAGAGTTCGCTTTCCAGCAGCGTGCCCGGAATTGCGGGGCAGTTGACTTTGACAAACGGCCCGGTCCGCCATGGAGACAGCCCGTGGATCATGCGAGCAATGATGTCCTTGCCGGTGCCGCTCTCGCCTTGAATGAGCACGGGTACGTTAGCGCTCGCGACCTTGTCCATGCGGTCCCGCAGCGATTGCATGACCTCGGAGCGGCCGAAGATAACCGCCTCGGGAGGAAACTCGCCGAGAGAAGTAGCCAGCGAAGTGACAGAAGGTATGGTTGTCATAGTATCCAGTGGCCCAGGGCCCGTTCGTACAGGCCTTGATGTGCACCCCGAGAGCCAAACCCTACCAGGACGGGGATTAGACTGCAAAATCAATAATAAACCATTTATATCTATAGCTTTGCAAAGACTTCACAGAACCAGATCGCCATCGCGGTAGGCCTGGGACTGAGACTCAAAGGCGCTCGGACCTATGGGAAAATGTTTTCACCGTGCAGAAGCAACTTTCCTTGGGCGGGAGGCGCGAGAAGCGGGTTGGGCCACCAAGGGATGAGAGAACTTAAGGCCTATCAGGTGATAGCCATCTGCGTGGGTTACGCGCAAAGTTCGGGCGCGCAGATTGCGGGCGGCCTTGGGCAACGAACTCGTAACCGCCAGCGGCGCGCTGGGGATCTCCAGCAAAACCTGCGTGGAAAGCGGCAAGGAGCGGCGGACGGCCACCAGGGCTCCGCCCGCAGAGATGTTCAGCGCCGTGGCAAACTCAAGCAGTTCTTTGCCTTTTTCGTCCCCGCTGCGAACAAATACCGGGATGGCGATGGCGAGACGCGGCCATTTACGGCGCTCAGGTTCGGGATTCTTGCGCTTCAAACCCACCTCTTTAGACACGAGATAGCCCTGTCTACCGCACCTTGGGGGCCAAACTAGCCCGGCTGGGGGTGTCATTTAGGGTACGAAACTCTGAGGATTCCAGGTGATTTCTCGGTAAGTCCGCCATTACAGCCCTATGGGGCCCTGATGAGATTCCCTTTCTGTTCGCCCCATTAAAGGGCCTTTTGCCCGAGCAGTGAAGCGCTTAGGACTGCAATGTTTTGCTCATCCGTTACCATCGAATTGCATTTTACGTTGACACCAGGAAAGGGGTGTCATACGATTTAGGGGCACCTAAATTGATGAGCCGGGCTGTTTTTGTCCCCCTCCCCTTGTAAGCCAAACCAGAGTTTTCCACAAATGAGAGTGTCGCCAGAAAACACGTGTCTTTCTCGGGAAGCGACGCCGACGGCCCCCAGCACGGACGCGGACCCAGCCCAACCACCTGCAGGAGATCCTCTCCGCTACGACGATTTGCTGCAGGAGTACAACCAACTTCGGGAGCGTTCCCTGCGCACCACCAACGCCCTGGCATCGGCCGCCCACGACCTCAAAACTCCGCTCGCCATCCTGAACGGCTATATCGAACTGCTGCAGAAGGAAAAGCTGGGCCCGCTTAACGACCGGCAGCGGGAAATTCTTGAGGACATGCACACCAGCGGGCAGCGTTTACAACAATTTATCCAGGATTTTCTGAGCTACAGCGTGCTAGAAACCGGCGAGCTCAAGATGCGTTACGAGACCGGTAACATAAACCCCTTCCTGTCCGAAGTTTGCCGTCTGTGGTCGCCCCGGTTCCAGGAGAGGGGTCTGGCGCTGTACTTTCTGGCCAACGAGAAGTTACCTGAGCTGGCGTTTGACTCAGCCAAGCTGCAGCGGGTGATATCGAACTTGATCGAGAACGCTTCCAAGTTCACACCCGCCGGAGGCACAGTCTGGTTGCATGCAGAGCCCCACATGTGGGAGCGCCGCAATCCCAACGGTTCGGCGATCCCGAGCGAGCGGCGGCGGCTGAACGATCCCCTACCCAACTCGGTAAAGGTCAGCGTTTCCGATACCGGCCCGGGAATTCCGGCGGAATATCACATCGAGGTTTTCGACGATTTTTTTCGTTTGCCGCAGAATGAAGCGCAAACTGAGGGCATGGGTCTGGGGCTGGCCATCGCGCGCCGGCTGGTGAACGCCATGGGCGGTAAGATCTGGGTAGAGAGCGAACTCGGCGCGGGGGCGAAATTCTCATTTATCGTCCCGCTAAAGCCAGTCGCCGCCACACCCGGCAAAGGGAAGAACAAATGACCGAATCGGTCAACATTTTATTGGTCGATGACGAACCCGGAATGCTGCGCTACATCCGCACGCTGCTTGAGGTGGATGACTACACGGTGCAGACCGCATCCACGGGCGAAGACGCCCTGCAGCAGGTAGAGAAGGGTTTGCGTCCTGACCTGGTGCTGCTCGATCTCCTGATGCCCGGGATCGACGGCCTGCAGACACTGGAGCAGCTTCGCCAGTTGGTGCCGGGACTGAAAGTGGTGATGCTTTCCTGCGTCAGCGATACCCGCAAAGTAGTACAGGCCATCCGCCTGGGCGCGCACGATTACTTGACCAAGCCGTTCCAGAAGGCGGAACTGGACAAGGTCATTGACCAGTGTCTGGGAAAGAACCAGCAGAATCTACCGGGCGAGGTCGAAGAACTTTACGACGACGTATTTTTTGTGGCGGCGAGTCCCGCGATGCGGAAGATTCGCTCCCAGGCTGCCTTAGTCGCCAATGTGGACATTCCGGTCCTGATGTTAGGAGAAAGCGGCACCGGCAAGGAAGTGGTGGCGCGGCTGATTCACAAGCTGTCTCCGCGCGCCCATCGCACTTTTCTGAAGGTCAATTGCGCCGCGGTTCCCGGCGACTTGCTGGAAAGCGAGTTGTTCGGTCACGAGGCTGGTGCGTTCACCGGCGCCACTCATGCGAAGCCGGGCAAGTTTGAGATCTGCAACAAAGGCACCATCCTGCTCGACGAAATTGGCGAGATGCCTGCCCTGCTGCAAGCCAAACTGTTGCATGTTTTGCAGGACCAGACGTTCTCCCGGCTGGGCAGCCGGTCGGTGGTCAAGGTGGACGTCCGCATCCTGGCCGCGACCAACATCAATATTCCAGAAGCGCTGGCCAGCAAACGTCTGCGTGAAGATCTTTACTACCGGCTGAATGCTTTCACGCTGCAGTTGCCACCGCTGCGGGAACGCAAGGAAGAAATTCCCGTGCTGCTGAAGCATTTCATGTCGCGCATGGCGGAAGAGTACGCGCGGCCTCCTCTGCCGCTCTCGCCCAACATGCTGCAGGCGTGTCAGGAATATTCCTGGCCCGGCAACCTGCGCGAGCTGAACAACTTCATCAAACGCTACCTGGTGCTGGGCGACGAGAAGCTGGCAGTTCAGGAGCTGCAGCCCAGCAACGACGGTCACGGTGCGCGACCCGAGGGGACGCACAGTCCGGCTGAACCGGGCGGAGGATTGAAGTCGGTAGCGCGCAGCGCCAAGGATGAAGCCGAGGCGGAAGCTATCCGGCAAGCCCTCGACCAGACTAACTGGAACCGCAAGCAGGCAGCCGCGCTGCTTCAGATCAGCTACAAAGCCCTGCTCTACAAAATCCGCCAGTACGGCATCGCCCAGTCCAAGAGCCACAAGCTAACCGCCGGCGCGTAAGTCGGCCTGCTTGCTTGCCAAACAAGCTCAGGGGTTGATGACCCGAGACGATCCAAGCCGGAGGGCTAGCCGCCCGGCGTCCCCTCGCAGATAGGGGAGTAGCCGGGCGATTCACCTGGCTGCGAACCCGTGTCAGAACTGGTGTGTAGCGTTGTCCCCTCGAAAAGTCAGGGCTTGTAGCACGCGCTCATTCTTATCGTTGAGGATGTACGCAGTCTCGGTCCGCGCGGCCTTCGCCTGCAACGGTGACAACGTGCACTTTACGCGGACTTCCACTGGCTTATTCCCGCTCTTCTGCTCGAAGACCATGATGTGGGTGTCGCCCTGCATGGTGTGCAGCACTTTGTAATCGCCGCTGGGCAGGAGCGTGTCGCCCACCCAGATGGGGTTGTCAAACCTGATTTGCCGGGTATCGGCGACGCCAAACTGATTCTGGCCAGCGCTTGCCAGCACGCTCAGCCCCACTACGCACACTGCCACTACGAACATTATTTTCATGAAGCGCATACACTCTCCTTTTATGACTGTCGCCCGCCACACTCTGCGAACTGACTTGGACCGCACTTGGCGAGGCCGACAGCTCCTTAGAATGAATTCTGATACCGCAACAAATGCTACCGGGGTTGGACCGTCGGCACAGTGACAGGGATCACTTTGCTCTGTAACCGGAAACACAACGCCCTTAAGGGAGTTTCGACTGCACCTTCAGGGTTGCGAGCACATCCCGACAGTGCGCTTCCGCATCGAAGAGAGTTGAGCCGGAAGCAAGAGCTTCAAGAGAAACAAGATGCGGTCCTTTTGCAGGCGAGCTGCGAGCACAACCCATGCCTTCTTCGCCTGCACCCTTATCCTGGCGGCGGCCACGGGTTGTGGTCTTTCGTCTGCCAGCGGTCCAAGATCGCCAGCGCCACCCCCGTCATCCGGCTCGGTTCCGCAGTTTGGCCATGTGGTTGTGGTTCTCGAGGAAAATCACAGTTATTCCGAAGTGATGGGAAATTCGGCCATGCCGTATCTGAACGGTCTGGCTTCGCAGTACGGCCTGGCTAGCCAGTACTTCGCCAACACGCATCCTTCCATTGGCAACTACTTCATGCTCACGACCGGGCAGCTGGTTACCAACGATGATGGCTTTGCAGGCACAGTTGGCGTGGACAATATCGTTCGCGAACTGATCACTGCCGGCAAAACCTGGAAATCATATGCCGAGAGCATCCCTTCAACTGGCTACACGGGAAGTGATCTGTATCCATATGCGAAGCGCCATAACCCCTTTTCGTACTTTACCGACGTCGTAAACAGCAGCACCCAGTTGAACAATCTTGTTTCGTTATCTCAATTTCGTTCCGATCTGGCCAATGAGCAGCTACCCACCTTTTCTTATCTAGTGCCGAATCTTCTGGACGACGCGCACGATGGATCCCTCCAGTTGGCCGACGCATGGCTGCAGAACAACATTGCGCCGCTGATCTCCAGCCCAACATTTCAGAAGGACGGTTTGCTTATCATTGTCTTCGATGAGGCTGAGACCAATGATTCGACTCACGGCGGAGGTCACGTCGCGGCTGTCATCATCAGCCCGAAGGCAAAACAGAGTTATCAGTCGACAGCTCTTTACCAGCACCAGAGCACGCTGCGGCTGATTCTCCGAGGGCTCGGAATTCAGACCTACCCTGCTGCCGCGAGCACTGCTCCCGACATGGCTGAGTTTTTCTAAGCTGCCAACCTCACAGTCTTTGCCCAACCCCCAACCATCTCCGATCTCGACTACCGGATAATTGACGTGATGACGCGTTTACACTCCGTCGAAAATCCACTCACAACCCGGTCAATGAGTGTGCCGGCGCTTTATCGTCACTTATCAAGACGGTCGTTCCATATCTTCACACGTCGAAGCTACTCGATGATTTTTCCAATGAGCCACATGTGACCAAACGGATCCACTACCGCGCCTTGTAGCATCCGCTTGATGGGATTTGGCCCCTTCATCTTGTACGTGTCTTCGGACACTGGACTGTGCTCGACCGCTCCGGCTGCCAATGAACGACGATGAACGGATACTGGGTCGTCCACAAAAAGTTCTATCCTGACGGTGGTAAAGCCAACTGAAGAGGGGGCGCGAGTGCCATACTGAGGAGCCTCATAGGCGAGGAAGAACTTTGCCCCATCAATCGACAGGCCAGCAACCATATCCGCACCTTCTCCCAGGCGCCACAGTACCATCGCGTTGAATGCGGATTGATAGAATTCAATCGCTGCATCGCCATGGCTCACCGCCAACATCGGAGCGACCTCGACCGGCATCGTGTCCACCTCCAGTGCTATTGATTCTACCCGGCAGTCCCAGCCTCGATCTTCGCCATCTGCGGGTAGCGTTTCCCGCTGAAACCCGTCTCCGCTTTGTCGTTGAAGTGACTCTCCATATGTAACGCCGCCCCTCATTACGGGCGTAATGTTGCGCCGCTGTAGGTGCGTCGATACGCTGACTGATACGCCCATTTCACTGGTCATGAAGAGGAGCAGTTCCACTTCGAAGTGTCAGCCCGTTTGCGCCACGGGGATGACGTGTTGTGTTTTCCGGCCAGGGGGAGCTGGACGATGAGCACACAAACACCTCCGAAAGTTTCGCTGGCAAGAATGCCCAAGCGGAAGGTGCCTCGCTACAAGCTGACCGTGCCGCTGGAACTCACCGTATTGCGCTCCGGCATCCCTGACAATATTCGAGGACGCGCTCTCGAGATGGGCGAGGGCGGAATGGGGGTGGTCGCCGCCTCGCAACTCCACTTGGGCGAGTCCGTCCGCGTCGAGTTTCTGCTTCCGCACATGACCTCGCCGGTGCGGGCCACGGCGGTGGTGCGCTATCAGCGTGCGCGATCTTTTGGCCTGCAGTTTCTCCGGCTGCCGGTCGAACAGCAGTCGATAATCCGTTACTGGACGCGATGCGAGGGCGACCTCTTGTTAACCGCGCAAGAGCCCCAGGCTGCACTGGCAGATGCCACTTTGGCAGAGGCCACAATCCAAGCCAGGCCGCTCCCGGACTTTGCGGACTCTAATAACTCAAAACACAAGTTTTTCATCCATGACATGGTTGTGTTCGCCATTTCCGTCATCATCGTCGCGGCCTTGTTGGGATGGTGGCGATGGCAGCAGGGATGGAAGGCGCTGGAAACGCAGGTTCCATCCAAGAAAACCTTGGTGGCGAAGCCGCAGTTGAAAGTCCCAAACGACGCCATGCAGCAGCGCATCAGGCATCTGGTCCGGCCCGAGTATCCGGAGGATGCCCGGCAGGCGGGAGTGCAAGGCACGGTGGTGCTGGATGCCGTGGTGAGTCCAGATGGCGCGGTTACTCAAGTGAAGTTTGTCAGCGGGCCTGAGGCCCTATCGCCCGCGGCCATCGATGCCGTGCGCTGGTGGCGCTATGAACCCTATCTTGTGGACGGTCGGCCCGCGGCAGTGGAGACCACCGTGGCTGTGGACTTCCGACTGGCCAACTAGTGCCGCGCACCAGCCGTGCGATGGCTCCAACCTTGATTTCAAATAACTTTGGCCACAGCTTTCCAGTGACGAAAAGTCGAGCTCCGGTGGAGTCATAGGCGATACCGTTCAGAACAGCATCAGAGCCTTCCAGTTCACTCTTGTCGATTATTCCGCTTAAGTCGATCCATCCCAGGACCCTCCCGGTGCGAGGAGAGATGCGAACAATCTTGTCGGTCTCCCAAACATTGGCATAGATCTCCCCGCGGATGTATTCGAGCTCATTCAAGTTCTCGACAGGATGGCCGGCTTCGTCGGTGACGTGGATGCGTCTGGTCACTCGAAAAGATTTTGGATCCAGAAAGCGGAGATGTGACGTTCCGTCGCTCATAATCAGTTGCCTGTCATCGTGAGTCAGCCCCCACCCCTCGCCTTCATATTGGAAGGTCCGCAGCACAGAGAAGCTAAAGCGGTCATAGACGAGGCCTTTGTGCGATTTCCAGGTCAGCTGGATCAGATTGCTGCCCCAGGCCGTGAGCCCTTCGCCAAAATATTCCGCGGGCAAGTCGTAGTGTTGCAGCACCCGTCCGCTGGCCAAATCCTCCATTCGAACGGATGACCTGCCATTGAGACCCGTGCTCTCATACAGGTGACCATCAACGTAAATCAGCCCTTGAGTGAATGCCTGGGAATCGTGCGGATACACGTGCACGATCTGATAAGCAGCGGCTGGGCCTGAGACGGGCGCTTTCGCGGTGGTTGAGGTCACGACCGCGTAGAGAAACAGTGCAAGAAAAAATGGTCGTCGAAACATGAACCGCCAGCTTAAGGCAAAATTCGCGAGCACTGCGCAGAAATCTGTGTGAGACTGCTATGCGAAAAATGAGGGCGACATGCGAGTTCTGAACATCCTGAGCGGAATTGCTGTACTACTGACCACGCTAGCCTTCGGACACCTCCTGCACCGATATTTTGTTGGAGCCCTTCCCGCGGATGTTCACGACCCCGCATTTTTGGCAGGCATGGCCGCAGGCGCGACTGTGGGCATCTTCTCCTTTATCGGAGGATGTTTGCTGTTGAGACGGGGCCGCTGATTCGCGATGACAGGCGGGACACCTGCGACGCTAGCGGTCCCCAGCGTTTCCCTCGTTCGAGACGCGAACGAGGGAACAAGAGAACATCCGAAACGTGCTTCCGGGCTACAACGAGACGTTGATGGCGATGGCAATTCCAGGATGCCGCCGGTTGTACATGTAGTATCCGTCGTTGACGTAGTCCACATAGACATCGTCAGTCCGGTACCAGACCGGTGACCAGGTTTCCGGGCAGGGATCAACCACGCTAAACCAGTAGCCGCCGAACTGGAAACGCGGGGAACCTTCGACCACTACGACGGGGACCTCGTGCACGCGAAACCAGTGTCCACGGCCAAAATGGGCGCGGAAGCGATCTTCCGGAATGAAATATCCATGGTAACCGCCGCGCGCGTGCCAGGGGCGATGCTCACGTTGCCAGTTGTGCGCGCGCTGGCGTTGCCAGATGTCTTGCCGTACCGGCCCGGTCCTGCTCACCTCGTGCAGGTGCGCCGGAGCATGCTCGCGGTACGCTTGATGCTCAGGGCCTCTCTGGACTGCGTCATGGAATTCGCGAGGCTGCTGGTGCCCATGTTCCGGCCCATTGGCGTGGTGGTTGCCGTGTTGCGGTTGAGATTGGTGGGCGCTGTCGTGGTGAACGTTACCTTCCCGGCCGTGGTGATCACCACCTTCATGATCTCTCGACCGGTCGTTCTTTGCACCGGCAAGCACGGTTATTGCCAACAAGAAAGCCAGTATGGACGTGCTTAGGACAGCCGCTGATTTCATGATTGAGAACTCCCTTTGATAACGAATCTAGCCGATTCCTTCAGGGAGCTTCCAGATTACGGAAGACGCAATCCTTACTGGGCGGGTGAGGTCGTCCACAGGGGAGCGATTCTTGATCTGGTGGGGTTCTGGTGCTTGCGCTGTCACCGTAGCTGTCAGGAAGTGCCCTTGGGTTCATCTCCAAACGAAGGGTTGTTCCCCAGGAAGACCCGGGCTATACCGCAGGTGGTCAGGATGGCTTCCCCAAGCCCCAGTACCAGCAACTTGGTCTGCGAGTCATTTTCCTGGACAGCCGCTTTCATCTCGTTCAAGTTGTGTATTGTTACCATCTTACGTGAGCGCTTCGTGCCGGAATTTGACATGGATCCAGAGTATCGCGGGAGCGCACGGCTGGAAAAGGTTACCGAAGACGCTAGTTGCCAGGTGAAGGTTGAGATTGGGAAATCGGCACTTCCAGTAACGCCCTTTGCCGGCTCGTATCTCCATCCGAGTTCAGCGCTATGATCGCGCGCATGAATCCATTTCAGGCCGAACCAACACGCCCTACTGCACCACCAGCACAATCTGCTGGGTGCGCGTCGCCGAACCCGAAGTGGCGGTGACGGTGAGATTGTAGGTGCCTGCCGGGGTTCCCGTGGTGGTCGAGGTCGTGCTGCTGGAGCCACAGCCCATCTGGAACACAACGAGAGCGAAGAAACAGCTCAGCAGCGCTGCCATCAGCACGCGCCGCCGTCGCGACTTTCTGCCGCCGATGCCGACGCCCAGCAGCGCCAATCCTGAAACCGGGAATAGCGCGGCATAGAAAGGCCCGCCGATGGGGAAGAGACTGGCCGGAGTGGTCACGCGAGCGGTGGTGTTGACTACCAACTGGCGGCTTTGTGGTCCGCTATTCAAGTTGGTGAAGGATGTGCCGTTGGGAAATGTGGTTTGGGCGCCTGTGGGCGCGCCTGTAGCGGACAACGTCACCGTATCCGGAAAGTTTCCGGTGGGTGTCACCGTGACGGTAAAGCTGGCAGGTATGCCGGCGGCCACGGTTGTCGTCAAGGGAGAAACAGCAATACTGAAATTATTCACGACTGCGACGGCGGGCGGAGGAGCAGGCGTCACCACCGTAGGCGTACCGAAAATAGTGACTTTCCCGCCATCACTCACGGAACCAGGCTGGGCCGGGGTGGCCGGCAGAGTGGGAGCCAGCACCACGGTCACGGTTGCGACCGCTCCGCCGTTTAAGGTTCCGACCGTGCAGGTCACGGTGCTACTGGTAACCGGAGCCGGACAACTCGACTGGCCGGGAACGCTATTGGCGGAGACGAAAGTGGCGGTCGACGGTATGACGTCGGTGAAGATGATGCCGGTGGTCAGGTCTCCGTTGTTGGTGACCTTGTAGGTGAAGGTAACGTTATTGCCCACGCCAACGGGATTGGGGCTCACCGTCTCGGTGAGAGCCAGGCTCAGAGTGGGGCCCAGCTTAGTCAGGAAAACGTCGCTGCCACCGCTGAGATTACTTTGAATGGGGTTCGCGGTAGGAAAATTCGGCGAGGCCGTCTCGCCCACAATATAGCTGCTGCCCTGTGTGTCGGTAGCGATGCTGGTCCCGAAATCGCTGCCGCCTCCGCCCAGGTAGGTGCCGTAGTGACCCAGGGCGAGGGTCGAAGTCGCAGTGGTATCAATGCGCGACACAAAGACGTCCACCGGCCCACTCAAGCTAGCCTGTATGGGATTGTTGGGGGTCGGAAAATTCCCAGAATTCGTCCAGCCCGCGATGCGCGCACCCTGAAGGCTATCCACGGCGATAGCCAGGCCCACGTCAGTGCCGGAGCCGCCCAGATAGGAGAAGTAGGTAAAAGGTAAAGTCGTGGTGGTGCAGGTGGACCCCGTGCACGGGGTCCCGAATTTAGCTACGAAAGCGTCGCTGGCCGTGACTCCTGTCGGACAGGGCGACGGGTTCGCGGGATTGTCCAGACATCTTTGAAAGGGCGTAGTGCTGCTCGGGATGGTGAAATCGGTCGAGGAGGTCGATCCGGTGATGTAAACACTGAGGCCGGAATCCAGAGCGATGCCGTATCCCACGTCATCTCCGGTGCCGCCCAGGTAGCTGGAGTAAATTAACTGCGCACCCGAGGCCGCGGCCGGATTGATCTTGGCCACAAAGGCATCCGGAGCGGTGACGCTGGTGGAGCAACTGGGAGCGGTGGTGGGAGGCGTTGCCGGCGGCGGAGTATCCAGGCAGCCCTGGTAAGCGTTAAGGATGGGAAAATCCGTGGTCGCGCTTCCCGTGTGCTGGAAGTTGGTGCCGCCCGTGATGTACACATTCGCATTCGCATCCACGGCGATGCCGCCACCCAGAGTGACGCCGTTGAGCGGGTCGCCCCCGCCAAAATATGTGGAATACACCAGGCTGGGAGATCCAATCAGAGTTGGGTCAATCTTGCTGACAAAAAACTGGCTGGTGCCCAGCGAAGCGGTCTGAATCGCGCCCAGCGTGGCGGGAAATGAATGAGTCGCGTCGGGCTGGTTGGTGGAGGTGGTCGCCCCAATGACGTAAATCTTGTTTCTGGGGTCGAGCGCCAGCCCGCGCGCGGACTCTGTACCGTTACCCGAAAGATAAGTGGAGTACAGAAGCGTCTCCCCGACCGGATCCAGTTGGCTTACGAACGCATGCGCGCCCGCACCGGCTGGAGTGGCCTGGAACGCCGACGCCGAGCTGGTAGGAAAATTAGTGGAAGTCGTGGTACCGGCGACCACCACGTTGAAAGCGGAGTCCGCTGCCACCCCGGCGGTGGTGTCAACCCCGTCCCCACCCAGGTAGGTGGAGAACACAACCGTCGATCCGGCCGCGTTCAGCTTGGTGACGAAAACGTCGGGGGCCACGGCCAGCGCGGTCTGAAATGCATGCGGCGTAGCCGAGGCCGCTGGAACAACCGGGAAATCTGCCGAAGTAGTGGTGCCCGCGAAGTAGATGTTGGAGGAGGCGTCGATGGCGATCGCCGGACATCCTGAGGGCGGCGAAAGGACTCCCGCGATCACGATGCCCGCAATGCCGGAACAAGCCTCACTGCCGCTGCCGCCGAAGTATGTCGAGTAGGTCAATACCGGATCAATCACGAGCGCGCGGCGACGATCATAGGCTGCCAGCTCGAAGCCAACCTTGCCGTCCTGCCGAAACGCGAAGCGTCCAGCGACCGGACGTTGCTCGGCTCCAAATTGCTGGTAGATCCGCGGCGCATTCAACCGAACCTCGCCGTTGCCTGTGGCCAGGACCAGATTGCCGCCGCCATCAAGCCTTGCTTTCTCCTGACCCTGGAAGCGCCACGCGATGGAGCTGGGGTCGGCACCGGGAGCGACTTCGAAGTCGTACTCCAGCTGTCCCTGGCTGCCGTAGTACACCAGGTCGACGCCGGGATAGACATCCTGATAACGCACGCGAGCAAATTGCGGAATGTTGCGGTGCCACTTCGCCGCGTCGTTGCCGATAAAGTAGTTGCTCTTGCCCGGCAGTGGACTGGCTCCAGCCGCGGCTGCGGCACGATTTGCGCCGGCCAGTTGCATGCGCACGACTGCTGGATTCTTGGACGGCGGGTGCAGAGTCAGAATCGCCTGGTCCGGCGTCAGGAACAGTCCGTAGCCTGCTCCGCGCGCCAGAAAGTTGACCCGCGGGTCGGTTTGACCCTGATTCGGCTCAAAGCGTAAGGGAAGCTGTCCCAAATCCACGCGGACGCTGGGGCGGTTCGAAGCAAGATCGGGAGCGGCGAAGGACGCGGGTACGGACGAGTTCCGGACGGAGGCGGACAATTGCGACGCCGGAGCGGCTGAGTGCAGCGCCACCCCCCCTAACAACAGCAACGCGAACCACAGCAGGACAGGGCAATATCTTGTTCCCAACCCCCGGAAATTCAATGTCACTAGCTCCTCCGAATATCCCAATTCATGGAGAGGAAAGAAAGACGGCACACAGGCAGCATCCCGACTCGCGCCCGCCAAGCGGCTTGCGTACTTATCACCAGAATAAGGGCAAAAATTAAGTAACTACTTAAACATCTGACGGATAGCCTGTCAAGCCGCACACCAATGCCGCACCCTGGGATGATCAGATGCGGCCAGCAACTACTTGAGATGCCGGTTGAAAACGCAAAACTTGGTTCCAGCGGAAGAAAATTGGGACACTGTGGCATCAGCTGGGCCAGTTGGTCTGCAATTCTTTTCACTCGTATCTTTATGAGAAGGCCGGAACGATTTCGTAAGTCGTTAATGTCCATGATCCAAACCGCTTCGTTTAGGTTCGGGCTTGATGGCCCTGAGCGTGCATCAACCCAGACTTCGGATTAGTCTGCATTTTAAGGATCCTCCCCCGAGGCCCTCCCCTCTGCTGTCGCATTAACCGAGTCTGTTCCCCTTTTTTTTTGCGCTTGCAAACTATTGCTGAATAAGTAAATCTGGCTCCAGGGGTGATTTTGTCACTGGAAGATGCCCGCCGTTCGGGGTGAAATTTGAGTGAAGCAGGGTCCATGCATCTGCGAAAAGAGAATTCAATGCAACATGCCGCTCAGGAACGCCGTACCATGCGACGCTTCGATATGCGTCTGCCGGCATCGGTCAGGGTGGCGGGCAACGGTTTTCGCGACCTGCTGACGGAGACCCACAATGTAAGCGCGCGCGGGGTCTTTTTCTATCTGGATCGTCCTCTGGCCGAGGGTTCCCGCATTGAAGTGACCATGACATTTCCGCCCCACGTGACCCTGACCGAACCAGTACGAGTGCGCTTTACGGCGCGGGTCGTGCGGGTTGAGAGCTCGCCATCGGTCTCCAGCATAGGCGTGGCCGCCATGATCGAAGAGTACGAGTTTCTGCGCTCCAATGCGGCCGCGGAGTTCAGCAGCGGAATGCGGTAGGGCGGCGCTTAGCACTTGGCACTTAGGCAAATCCTGGTTCGGCCAGCTTTTTGCCAAGTGCCAATTGCTGATTTTTGCTATCTCCCCTTCTTCAACTCCCCAATCTCTTTGCTCAGGCGGCGATAGCGCCGCACCAGAATGCCCAGATACGTGATGTGGATGATCCAGGTGGCGGTGTAGGCGGCGTAGAGGAAATTCATCATCGGCTCCGGGGTTCGAGCAGGGCTTCCAGCGCCTGGGTTTCTTCCACTTCCCTCTGCAGAATTTCCAGACGATAGCGGGACCAGGAAACCAGCGCGGCGAAGCAGAGGAAGGCCAGCCAGTTGATCAGCAGCACGCGCAACATGCGGGGATCGATGGAGCCGCCGCCGCCGATCACGGGCTGGGGATGCTGGGTGCGGAAAATCCAGATGGAGAAGTACACCAGCGGAACATCGAGCGCACCAAACACGGCCAGGGCCGCGGCCAGGATCGGGGTCTGCCCGCTGGTGGAAAAGCGGCGCAGCATCAGATAGCTGATGTAAATGAGCCAGAGGACGAGGGTCGAGGTCAGGCGAACATCCCAGGTCCACCAGATTCCCCACACCGGACGCGCCCACAGCGGCCCCGTAACCAAAACGACGGTGCAGAACACGACGCCGACTTCAGCGCTGACCACGGCCAGCGCGTCCACCCTCTCGCGCGAGAAGTATTTCTTGATCAGGAAATACAGGCCCACGATGGCGAGCCCGGTGGTAGCAACCGACGACGGCTCCATCTGCTGCGGCAGGGGACGAATCACGAACGCCGCGACGCAGGCCGCAATCCCGATGGCGATGACTGTCCAGTTCGTCACCTTGTCGGCGATCGGGTTGGGACGCACC
Organism: Terriglobia bacterium; assembly: GCA_020073395.1. Lineage (GTDB taxonomy): Bacteria > Acidobacteriota > Terriglobia > Terriglobales > Acidobacteriaceae > JAIQFF01. The sequence continues at coordinate 1,787 of JAIQFF010000120.1, read as the reverse complement.
AGATACTGGATGGAGCAGATAAAGTTGATGAAAAACAGCAGGAACGCCGTCCACGCCGAGGGCACATGATAGTAGAAGATGCGCTGCACGTTGCCCATGGTCTGCTCGGTGGGAGCGGCCACCAGCGCCTCATAGAGTGCAAGGCTCAGCAGGACGGCGGTCAGTAATCCGAAAATGGGGAAAAACCGTTTCATCTTCATTCGGCTCTATTTCGCATCGGGCTTCATTCCGCGTTCAAAACCAGCTCGAACAACATTAGACAAGCGATAGTAAACACCACGTCGTAAGTAGTAAGCAACACAATCCAGAATTTCGTGGAGAGCTCGCCTGTCAAAATCGCCGTGGTTGCGTTCACCATGGCCAATAACGCGGGAATGGAGACTGGAAACAAGAGCAGCGGCAGCATGATCTCGCGGCTGCGGGTGCGCAGCGACATGGCTGCAAAAAATGTGCCATTCACCACCAGGGCCCACGTACCTAGAACAGCCACCGGAATCAATTGCCAGGCCGGGCCCAGCGCGCGCAGTTTATAGAACATGATGAACAGCGGCGTCATCAGGATTTCCAGCACCGCGACAAAAATAAAGTTGCCCAGCGCCTTGGCCAGGAAAAGCGAATTTGCCGGGGCCGGCGAAACCCGAAAGGCGTCCAGCACCTGATTGCGCAGTTCGCGCGCCCAGGTCTGGTTAAGCGCTACCACCGCGGCAAAGAGAAATGCCACCCAGACTAGTCCGCCGGCAATCTGGCGCGACTCTTCCGCGTTGGGATCAAAGGAAAAGCTGAAAACGACGACCACCAGCAGCGAGAAAAACAGCATGGAGTTGATAGCGTCTTTCGATCGCCACTCCAGGCGCAGGTCTTTGGCCAGCGTGGCTCCGGTCACGTTCGATGGGACGCCAGATGATGGCCTCATCGTGTCTCCACCGGCTGCAGCTGGCGGCTGCGCTGCGTGATCTGCCCGGCGTCCATCCAGACAAATTCGTCGGCGGCTCCCTCCAGCAAGGCGGCCTGGTGGGTAACTACAAAAATTGTCTTTCCCGCACCGCGCATCTGCGCCAGCAGCGTGACCATGGCACGCGCCGAGCGCACGTCCACGTTGGAAAAGGGCTCATCCAGCAACAGAATTTTAGGATCGTTGAGCAACGCCCGCGCCAGCGATAACCTCTGGCGCATGCCCTGGGAGTACTGTGCGACGGGGCGCGTCAGCTTGGGATCGAGACCCACGGCAGTCATGTTGACGGCGCCCCGCGACGCATCCGTGATGCCGTAGAGCCGCGCGAAATAGCGCAGGTTCTCCATCCCGCTCATTTCGTCATAGAGCAACGAAGGATGCGCCATGTAACCCAGTTCATGACATACCGACCGCACGTCTGTGGTCCCGAGAATCGAGATGCTGCCGCGGGTCGGCTGCGCCAGGCCGGCCAGAGCGCGCAGGAGCGTGGTCTTCCCTGCTCCGTTGTCGCCGAGGATGGCGTAGAGCTGTCCCGGAGCAAATTCCGCGCTGACGCCACGGAGCGCGGCGAAGCGGCCAAACTGTTTGACCAAGGCGGTCAGCGTGATTATGGGAGAAACGTCCACGTAAGTGGAAGATAGCCGAAGGCTAAGGTGAAGTCGAGGGCCATACGAACCACGTAGGGGCGGATGCCCTCATCCGCCCGGCGGAGCGAAGCTCTGCTTGTTTTGTGGTCCCGAAGGAGCTGTACAATGAAGGGCCTGAGAACCTGGCTAGAAACCCGGCGAGCTGCGCTCGCCCGCCCGGACGAGGGCGTCCGGGCCTACGTGTTTCT
>JAIQFF010000119.1 GCA_020073395.1 Terriglobia bacterium | reverse complement strand
ACTCGCCGCAGGCGATCCTGCCGCTGCTGAGCCAGGAATTCGGCGCCGGCGCCGCCGAAATATCCACCATCATGACGGCGAGCACGCTGGCGGTGGCGCTGACCGCGCCGTCTCCGGCCCGGGCCTGGTCGCGCTTGGCATTCCACTCCGCCAGCAGCTTCTCGTCTTCGGCGGTGCGCTCGCGGGCAGCGGCTTTTTCTTTCTCGATCTCCGCCATCTCAGCCTTGAGTTCAAGCTCGGCGGCCCGCACGTCTTTGTCGCGCGCGTCGGCGTTGAGCATCAACTCCAGAATCTTGTCCTCGTTGGACTTGATGTCCTGCTCGGCAAACTGGATTTCGTGCAGCAGCGCCTTGTACTGCTCGTTGGTTTTTACGGCAAGAGACTGGTCGCGATACTTCGAAATTTTCTGCTGCGAATCCTGGATGGCGCTTTCGTACTTTCGCTTGGTGGCTTCGTCGGCCTTGACCGCGGCCCTGGCCTGTTCCAGGCCGGCCTTGGTTCCGGCCAACTTTTCTTCGATGGCGGCCACGCGTTTGGGCAGCGCGGCGATTTCCTGGTTCAGGCGGAGAATTTCGCGGTCCGCCTGCTGTAGCTCCATGAGGTGTTGCACGTCTGGAAGCATTGGGCTGATGTAATTTTAGCATGGGGGGTCCAGCTCACCCGGCGCCTGTTACAGACTATGTAGGTACAGGTGTCCTCGCCTGTCCTGGTGAGCAAAGCTCGCCCAGGTTTCGATAGTCGTACCAGTTCACAAGCCACTCCACAACCCTGTCATCCCGACCGGAGCGTAGCGCAGCGTGCGAAGTGGAGGGACCTGCTTTCCGGCTGCCAATGCAAACTCTCAGGAAGAACAGCCGAGCTTCGCTCGGCCGCGCGGCAGATGAGGACACCTCCCTACGCGAGCAGTGGTAGGCTTTTAGCGAGGGCCAAATTCCATGCAACGTACGACCTTGGGCGACTTCGAACTCACCGCGATCTCTGACGGGATCTATCACCTCGATGGCGGAGGCATGTTCGGCGTCGTCCCCCGAAGCCTCTGGGAGCGCAAAGTAAAGCCCGAGGGCAACAATCTCGTCCCCCTGGGATTGAATTCAGTCGTGATTCGCACCGGGTCGCAAACCGTGCTGATCGAAACCGGCGTGGGCAACAAGCTCTCGGAACGAATGGTCAAGATTTACGGCCAGCCCGCTCAACTGCTCGACAAACTTGCCCAGGTGGGTGTGGTGCCGGAAGACGTGGACATTGTCATCAACAGCCACCTGCACTTCGATCATTGCGGCTGGAACACCGTCCGCCGGGGCGACAAGTTTGCGGCCACTTTCCCCAGGGCGAAGTACTACGTGCAGGAAGGCGAGTGGAAGCACGCGCACGAGAATCAGCGCGACGCGGTCAGCTACATCACGGAGAATTACGATCCGCTGGTCGAGAGCGGACAGATGACGCTGCTGCGCGGCGACGCGGAAATCGTTCCCGGCATATCGGTTCGCGTCTATCCCGGACACACGCGCGACATGCAGGCGATTCTGGTGCAGAGCGGTGGCAAGACGGCGTGCTATATCTCCGACCTGATTCCGACCAGCGCGCACCTTGATTTGAACTGGGTGATGTCCTACGACCTGTACCCGCTCGAGACCATCGAAAGCCGCAAACGCTACTACGCGCACGCCGTGCCCGAGAAGTGGCTGACCATGTTTACCCACGACGCGAAATTGCCCTGGGCTTATGTTGGGAAAGATGAGAAGGGGAAGATGGTGGTGGAGGAGTAAAGGCGGCGGGCTACCGCGACCCTGAGCAGTGAACTGAAATCCACGGCCTTCTTTTAACCAGAAATTCACCTGCCATTCATCGATTTCAACCCGTCCGCGACTTACGGTGCTTTAGAGTCACCCCCGTGCACTCAACACACCAGGAGGTTCTATGAGATTTTTGCAGCCAGTTCGTTCTGCTTGCCGGCTTCCCATACTGATTGGAATCCTATTAACCGCACTAGGCGGCATCTGCCCGGCACAAAATACGTGCCAGCTGAAATCGCCCAGTGGACGTATCAAACACGTGATCTACGTGCAGTTCGACAACACCCATTTCCTCCGCGACAACCCGAACGTACCCTCGGACCTGGAGCAGATGCCGCATCTGCTCAATTTCATCAAAAATAACGGCGTGCTGATGGCGAATGACCACACCGCCCTGATCTCGCATACCGCAACCGGTATCCTTACTTCGCTCACGGGCGTTTACCCGGATCGCATGGGGCAGGCGGTGTCGAACAGTTTCCGTTACTTCAAGACCGATGGTACGACCCGGACCGGCGTTTCCTTCGCCTATTGGACGGCGCCGCTGTTTGATCCAGCGGGCAGCACCACCGACCTGACGCCCGAGATGATCAACGAGAACGGCAAGATCGCTCCGGCACCGTGGGTGCCATTCACGCGAGCTGGGTGTGACTTCGGCGCGGTCGCGACCGCGAACACAATCCTTGAGAACACAGCGATTGACATCCCGACCGTGTTTGGCTCGGGCTCACCCGAGGCGGCAGAGGTCGCGTCTAATCCTGGTCAGGCCTTTGCCGACTTTGTTGGCATCGGAGTGCACTGCGCAAAGAACTCAACTCTTTGTGCCGCCTCGGCCCACGCGCGGCCAGACCTGCTGTCCGACGAGCCGGGCGGCTACAGCGGTTTCAATGGACTGTTCGGCGCCGCGTACGTCAACCCGATCATCAAGCCAGTTGGCCCAATGACCGATCTCGACGGCAATGTGATCCAGGATGCGACGAACCACATCGGCTTCCCAGGCTTCGATGGCATGGAAGCTACAGTTTCACTGGCCTGGGTCGCCCAGATGCAGGAGGCCGGCATTCCGATCACCTATGCCTACGTCTCCGATGCGCATGACGCGCACGGGACCTCCGGCAACATCCACTTCGCGTATGGTCCCGGCGAAGCCGACTATGCCCAGCAACTGCAGGACTACGATCGTGCCTTCGAGAAGTTCTTTGACCGGCTCGCCGCCGACGGAATTGACAAGCGCAACACGCTGTTCGTCTTTACGGTTGACGAAGGCGACCATTTTGTCGGCGATGCGCCCACGCCCGCGGGCTGCGATGGCGTGACCACGCCGTGCAACTACAACCGCGTGGGCGAAATCAACGCCGATCTGCAGCGCATGATCTTCACCCAATTCGGCGACTCGACCGTCTTCTCCGTGCATTCCGATGATGCGCCGACGGTTTACGTCAACGGCACCAGCACGCAACCGCTCCGCGATCAGACGGATCCCATCGTCCGCAACCTGGAGCGGGAGATGGGACATCTGAACTGGCTGAACCCGTACACCGGGGTGGTAGAAAACAAGATCATGGTCGCGCAGGTTGACCATGTGGGCATGAAGACGCTGCACATGATTACAGCCGACCCCTTCCGCACCCCGACCTTCACCCCGTTTGCCGATGCCGACTGGTTCTTCTTCGCCACGGGTGCGACCACGTGCGCGACCCCGGATGCATGCGCACTCATTCCGGCGCGGAGCAATCAAAGCTTCGCCTGGAACCACGGCGACATCCAAAACGAGATCGCTACCACCTGGATCGGTTACGTGGGACAGGGCGTCGAGAATATCGGAATCGACGGCAAGACCTGGTCCGATCACACCGACGCGCGCCCTACGATCCTGAACCTGGTCGGCCTGAAAGACGACTATGTCCATGACGGGCGGGTGATCTCCGAGGTTTTGGAGAACCGGGCCCTTCCCCCGGCGGTGAAGTTCAGTCCCGGCTTCACCGCGCTGGCGCGAACTTACAAGCAGTTGAACGCGCCCTTCGGGCAGTTCGCCATGGCCACGCTCAGGGCATCCACCAAAGCGCTGGCATCGGGCGATCCGAATAACGATTCAACTTACACGTCCATTGAGGGGAAGATCCAGTGGCTCACCGCGCGGCGGGATGCCCTCGCAGCCGAGATCAAGGGGGTGCTAAACGGCGCCGAATTCAGGGGTCAGCCGATTAACACCATACAGGCGCTCGTGCTCGTCACCCGAGGGAATATCCTGCTGGGAGAAGCGAACCACCTGCCTCACTAACCTCGCAGGCGATGGTGATGCGCTGGTAGGTATCACCACACGCTTTCGAGCCTGGGAGTCTTGAGAACCGCGCCTGGGGCGCTGCGGCTAGTGCTCCGGGCGCATTACTTTACAGAGCGTCATCCTGAGCCTTGCGAAGGACCTATCTAATGACGCCTCGCTCTATCGCCGGTTTGACCCACCCGGCACCCTCCAATAAACTGAAAACACTCCACATTGAACCTAACTATGGCAGATAGCATTCACGTCAAGCTTCCTGACGGGTCCGTGAAAGAAGTTCCCAAGGGGACGACCGCGTTCGATATCGCTAAATCAATCGGCCAGCGCCTGGCCGACGCCACGCTGGTTGCCAAAACTAACGGCGATCTCATTGACGTCACCCGCCCGCTCGAGAAGGACACTGACCTTCGCCTGCTGACCGATCGTGATCCTGAGGCGCTGGAAGTTTACCGGCATTCGTCGGCGCATTTGCTCGCTGCTGCGGTGCTGGAATTATTTCCTGAGACCAAGCTGGGCCACGGACCGCCGACGGACACTGGTTTCTTTTACGATTTCTATCGTCCCACCCCGTTCACGCCGGACGATCTGCAGAAGATCGAGAAGAAGATGCAGGAACTGGTGCAGCAGGACATCCCCTACGCGCGCGAATTCCTGCCGCGCAACGAAGGACTGGAGAAGTTTAAGGGCGAAGGCGATTTCATGAAGTGCCACTTCATCGAGCAGTTCACCAAGCCCGATGAAAAGATTTCGATTTACAAGACCGGCAAGTTTCTGGATTTCTGCCGTGGCCCGCACATCCCTTCGACCGGGAAGATCAAGGCATTCAGGCTGTTGAACATTGCCGGCGCGTACTGGCTGGGCGATGAGAAGAACCCGCAGTTGCAGCGTATCTACGGGACGTCATTTTTCTCGAAAAAAGACCTCGACGATTTTCTCAACAAGCAGGAAGAAGCCAAGAAGCGCGACCACCGCGTGCTGGGGCAGCAGCTCGATCTGTTTTCCATCCAGGAACTGGCGGGGCCGGGGCTGATCTTCTGGCATCCCAAGGGCGGGATCATCCGCAAAGAGATGGAAGACTGGATGCGCGCCGAATATCTGAAGCGCGGCTACTCGCTGGTGTACACGCCGCACGTGGCGCGGCGGCAGTTGTGGCAGACCTCCGGGCACGAAGGCTACTACGCGTCGAATATGTTCGATGTCATGGAGCTCGACGACGCCGAATATCGCCTAAAGCCCATGAACTGCCCGTTCCACATCCTGATTTATAAGGACTCGCTGAAATCTTATCGCGATCTGCCGGTGCGCCTGGGCGAGCTGGGCACGGTGTATCGCTACGAGCGTTCGGGCGTGATGCACGGCCTGCTGCGAGTCCGCGGATTCACCCAGGACGACGCTCACATTTTTTGCACGCCGGAACAGATCGAAAAAGAAATCGCCGATTGCGTCGAGTTTGCCCGCGACGTGCTTAAGGATTTTGGATTTGATCAGTTTCAGACCGAGCTCTCCACCTGGAATCCGAACGATCGCAAGAATTTTGTGGGCAGCGATGAGCAGTGGAACCTGGCCACGAGTTCGCTCGAAAAAGTTCTCAAGCAATTGAACATCGAATACAAGACCATCCTCGGAGAGGCGGCGTTCTACGGCCCCAAGATTGACATCAAGCTGGTGGACGCCATCGGGCGTCTCTGGCAGCTCTCTACCGTACAGTTTGATTTCAATCTGCCGCAGCGTTTTGATCTCGAGTACGTCGCCGAAGACGGATCGCGCAAGCAACCCCTGATGGTGCACCGGGCCCTGTATGGATCGGTAGAGCGCTTCTTCGGCGTGCTAATTGAACACTACGCCGGAGCCTTTCCTGTATGGTTGTCGCCGGTGCAGGCGGTGATGATCCCAATCTCCGAGCGCCACGCCGAATACGCCAACCAAGTCGCCGACCAGCTCAAGGCGATTGGCGTGCGAGTGCACGTAGACTCACGCAACGAAAAGATGAATGCCAAGATCCGCGAACATGCGATGCAGAAAGTACCGTTCCTGCTGGTGGTGGGCGACAAAGAAGCCGAGGCCGGAAAAGTAAACGTCCGCACTCGTGGCAAAGAGAAGACGGAAGACATGCCGGCGGCCGAGTTCGTGGAGAAGATCAGAAATGTGATCGCGGAGAAGAGGCCAGGACTGTAGGGGCAGCTCTCACGCAGCGGCTTTCAGAGTTGCTTCGAATTCGTCTGGCCTAGACCACATCGCCGTCTGTGATAAGCCCCCAGCGAGTCGAAGGTCCTCGTCACTCCACACGTCCAGCGTGTCGTCGAACAAAGAAACGAAAGAGAGCACCTGCGGACCTGCTTTCATATGGCTCAAGTCATACCAACTCGCGACGACATGTTCGACGATTGATCGTGCACTTGCTCGACTGCCGGTGCTGAGGACGTACACCAAGGAGCTGCGATTCGGAGTCCAAGTGTGGAAATCAACGGACCAGATTCTACCCGACCTTCCGGGTATCTTTTCGGCGCGTTCGTACCTAATCTCGCGCTCTGTCAAGAATTCGGCCACCTCGTCCGTGATTGATTGAACAGCTCTATTTCGGAGCGAAAACCAAAGGTCAGACACGCGGAGGGCGGCTTGGGAGATTTTCATCACAGCCTGAGAGAGATTTTCTGGCCGATCGACTCTCAACACGAGCATGCCCTTGAACAGTTCTACTCCATGATTCAGACAGATATCCTCGATAATCTGTCGCTGCCTTGGGGATCGCCGCAGGCTCGTGGTCTGCATTCGGAACCAACGAAGGGTTTCACCCAAATCCGTCAATGTGAGAATTCCCTCGTTGTCCCGCAAAAACAAATCAATTACATCGCCGTCCGGATACAGATAGGGCGTTCTTATCCGCGTGTACCTCTGATGAGGAGTGCAAACAAAGAGTTCACCAACCTGTTGGGCGATCAAAGCGCAGGGGCTGCTCATCAGAATAGGTCCTCTTGAATCCCTGTTGGGACTTGAAAGCTTCCGGTATGAGTAATTTTGGCCTCAGAACAAAACTGTGACCAGAGCAAAGCTAGGTTCGTGGTGTCAGCAGTGATATCGGCAGGAACGTACGCTTCTTTATCCCTAAACTGCTCGGTCCAGCGATGTTTATGCCTGTCGCCCGTGTGCTTGACAAGTGGGATTGTGATGATCTTTGCCCACACACAAACAATAGATGCGCCCAACGCCACGGTGGATCAATGCAAATGCGGCTGCGTTTGCAAGGAAATTGTAACTGCCTCGGACGAACAAGGGATACCCAGCGGTTGAATGCACTTCGATTCTGAACTCCACAGTAGGAGAGTGATCTTCATCGTCAGTCCACTGAACATCGTCTCCTATATTTTTGCTAGGGTCGTCCAGAAGAGTCTCGAACTCGTTCTGGGAGAAAACTGCCATAGTGCTCCGAAGTCTATTGCTGTAGTCTCGGAACGTCAACCGAACTGTCAGGGCCGTTCAATAGCTAGTATGGATTTCTGGAAGGCATCGAGGGTGGCGTCTGTCTCGGAGCCGAGCTTTGCTCGGCCGGGCAGGTGAGGACACCTGCCCCTACGCGGGCAGTGGTGATCATCGGCGTCATCTCCGATACGCACGGACTGCTTCGCCCTGAGGCCCTTGCCGCTCTGCGTGGTTCTGATTACATCGTTCATGCTGGCGACATCGGCGATCCTCTGATCCTGAAAACGCTGACGGAGATTGCGCCAGTAACAGCGATCCGCGGCAATGTGGATCGGGAAGCGTGGGCCAAGAAGATCCCGTCGACGAATGTGCTTGAAGTCGGCGGAATTTCTATCTATGTGCTCCACAACCTGAACGAATTGGATTTGAAGCCCGAAGAGGCGGGATTTGATGTTGTAGTCTTCGGACACAGCCATGTGGCCAAGCAGGAAGCCAAGAGTAGAGTGCTTTATTTCAATCCGGGGAGCGCCGGGCCGAGACGATTTCGGCTGCCGTTAACAATCGGGCGGCTGCAAATTAATGACGGCAGGGTTTCGGGCGAGATCGTCGAGATTTGTGGCGACGGAAGATAGTCGAGCTTTGCTCGGCCGGCCGTACGAGACGTCGCCCCTACGCGGGCAGAGATGGCTGCTTTCTACGCGGGAGCGGGAGGCGCCGGAGCGGCCGGGGGCGCGGGGGCTTGACCACCTCCGGTGTTGACCAGGTCTTTCAACTCTTTGCTGGGCTTGAAGAACGGGATCTTCTTGGCGGGAACTTCCACCCGCTCGCCGGTCTTTGGGTTGCGGCCGACGCGCGGTTTGCGCTGGCGGGTGCGGAAACTGCCAAAGCCGCGGATCTCGATCTTGTCGCCCACGCGGAGCGAGCGCACGATACTGTCAAAGATGGTCTCGACGATGACTTCACTGTCTTTGCGCGTTAACTCTGCCAGCTTGGAGACTTCGTCGATCAGATCGGCTTTTGTCATACGCTCCTCAATCCGTCTGGATTATACGGGATGGCGACATTATTAGGAGCCACAATCCTGTATAAACTTCTCAAATTTCAGGGGTTTTATGCAAGAGGCTTTTCCGGGGAAGCGGGTCCTGGCCGGGTCCCGGGCTTATGTTTCGTTCGCTCCTTCGGAGCTTGATCATGGACAAAGCGTACCCAGGGCTTGCTGCCCTGGGCTGAAATCTTGCGCCGCTTCGCGGTTCTTTGGCGCGCGCCGTCCCCACTCCCTGTGCCAGTCATGGACAGCCGCTGAACTGGGGCACGCCTACTTCCACAAATAGTAGAACCCGGTGTGCTGGTCGAGCAGCTTTTCCCGGCTGGGCAACCACTCGGTCACATCCCCGAACAGCAGATCGAGCACGGTTTTGCGGTCCTTTTCGGGATGGACCAGGACGGGCTTGCCGGTTATGCCGACCGCCTTGGCGGTATCGTCCACCGCAGCCTCGAAGTCGGCGATCTGGTCGATCATGTGCATGGATAGAGCTTGCTCGCCGGTCCATACCCGGCCATCGGCCACGGCCTTGATGTCGTCCACTTTGGCGTGGCGGCCATCGGCCACTGCTTTGACGAACTGGCCGTACATGTTGTCGATCAGCGATTGCAGGTAGGCGCGCTCTTTTGGGGTCATTTCGCGCGTGGGATCGCCGGTGCTCTTGTATTCGCCGACGGTCAGCACCTCCGGCTTCAGCTTGGCCCAGCGCAGCAGGTCGCCATAATTGACCCACTCGGTGATCACGCCGATCGATCCCACCACGCTCCCGTTGTCGGCATAGATCTTGTTGGTGGCGGAAGAAACGTAGTAAGCGCCACTGGCGCCCACGGTTTCAATGGAAGCCACAATGTGCTTCTTCTTCTCGTCCCGGACGCGTTTGACTTCGCGATAAATCTCTTCCGAGGCCGCCACTCCACCGCCCGGCGAATTCACGTGGATGATGATGGCTTTGATGGAATCGTCGTCGCCGAACTTCTTGACCTGTTGCACCACGGTGCCGGGATCGAGAATGACGCCTTCCAGTTCGACCACTCCAATCTTGTCCCCAAAACTGGCGCGGAACGAGGCGTTCTCCCCTCCGGCATGGAGAGCGAGAAAGACGAGGGTAAACACGGCCAGCACGAAGAGGAAGAAGGCCCCTCCCCCAATCACGATCCAGAGGAATGTGCGCGAACGTCCGTTTTCAGCCATACAGATGGCATAGTTTAGCACTTGGAGCAGTTTCGGGTTTCTGGTTTCTAGTTTCTAGAAACCAGGTGCCGTCCTTAACTGGTTCTGGCTTTGGGTTCGGCCGGCTGCACGGATTTGATGAGTGTTCGCCACAATCCAGAAACCAGAAACCATAGACTAGAAAGTGGTTTCCCCCTTGACGCGCGCTCATCAGCTTCGTAACATTGCGCCCCTACTGGCTTTGCCCAGACGCCCCAAGGGAAGGCTCATGAATCGTGGCTGGAAGTCGGCTCGTTTGCTGGTCCTGCTGGGGGCGGTCTTCCTGTTCGCAACCTGTTCGCGACAGAATCCAGGTCCGGAGACGTCCCAGCAAGGTTCGTCTCGTCCCAGCTCTGCAGGTGCGCTCAACCTGGCGCCTGACCTGAGCACTAAGCCGGGGAATACCTTTAAAGCAACCTTTACCGACAAAGTGGTGAAGATGGAGCAGGCTGCGTTTATCAAGTCCATCCGCAGCATCAGCAGCGATAACACGACCTTTGTATTCGATCCCTCCGACGATGCGGCTGCAAAGCTGCATGAGGGCAGCATCCTGTTTGTGCCCGGGGTCGCGATGCGCAAGGTCGATGTCGCCACCCGGCAGGAAAACAATCTGGTGGTGGTCACCGAAGACGCATCGCTGCTTGAAGCCCTGAAAGATGCCGACATCAAGTGGAGTTCTCCGGTGAATTTTGCCGCGGCCGCGCAAGCGGGCGCCGCAGTGGATACTGAAACGCAGCCTGTGGGTCTCGACCGCGTTCTGGGAAGTCTGCACGGCACGGTGTACGCCGACGGCGGCGGACTCAGTCTTTCCGGCGAAGATGATGGCTGGGCCTACACCGTCAAGGCTTCACCACTGCCCGACAAACTCAACCTCGACCTGGACGTCTCGCGCAAATACAACGGCCTGGTGGTCAAGGTGACGGGCTCGGGATACGTACAGAATTTCGAGACGGCTGCCACCATCATGATCAAGGACAGCCAGCTCAAATATTTCGACTATCAGAACAAGAACCTGAACGGCCAGGTGAATTTCAGTTGGGAAGCGGCCAAGGACGAAGCCGGCGTCGAAGCCGCGGAGCAGAAGATCAAGCTGCCTTCTTCCTTCTCGATTCCATTGCCCATCGGCGGCCTGCCCTTTTCGCTTGAAGTAAGCGAGGCGCTGCTGCTTCATCCCGCGTTCACGGGCGGCAAGGAAGTGGCTCGCGGCCGCTTCAATGTGGCCTACAACGGGGTGCAGGGATTCAGCCTCAACGAGGGGAATGTGAATCAGGAGGGCCAGGGCAACGCGGAAGGTTCCATCGTGGACAACTTCTCACTTTCGCCGGTCGCGCCGGTTGGATTCGTCGCCGCCGTCGCCATGCCGCGGATCGAATTGAAGCTGGGCACGGACACCGTCTTCCAGGTGGTGAAAAGATTCGCGCCTCCAGGCCTGGCCGATGCCGCTTTGAATTTGCTGAAGAAGACCCCGTTTGGCAGCAAGATCCAGCAGGCGGTGTCAGACAAGCTGAAGACTACCGGCGCGGCCTACGCCCAGGTGATCATTACTACGTCAACCATTGCGGCGGGAGCGGGCTCGCTCATACCCTGCCAGAAGGCGCGGCTGATCACCACGATCCAGGTGGGGGCAAATGCCACCATCCTGGGTAAAGACAAGGGCAAAGTTTCGAAGGACATTTTTCATCAGGAGAAAACAATCGTGATACCGCCCACGAAATCCTGCGACGTCTGATGGTGCGGGAGTGATATTAACGGAGGCAAGTCAATGGCTGCATTCTGTGTAAGTTGTGGAAACCCGCTGGCCGATGGAGCGAAATTCTGTACCAAGTGCGGCGCCACTCAGCCGGCCGCGCCGGCTGGAACGGTGATGCCTCCGGCACCCGCTGCTCCGGCTTCCAAGGGCAGCAGCACGGGGATGAAAATCATTATCGGCATTCTGGCCTTTTTCGTGTTCCTGATCCTGGTGGTGGCGGGTAGCTGTGCTTATATCGCCTACCGGGTCAGGCAGAAGACCCACGAGTTCTCAGAATCGTTGCACACCAACGCCAAGCCCTACACCGGCAGACGGCAGCCCTGTGCCATGTTGACCACCAGCGAAGCTGCGGATGCACTGGGCCAGCCGGTTGAGTCGGTGGAGCAGCGTGGTACAACGGTTTGCGAGTATTCCTATGGCTCCAATGGACAGCATTTTGATGTTGAATACACCTGGGAGAACGGTGGCATCACCATGGGCATCGCTCACGGCGCCATGAAACACATTTCCGGCATGGATACTTTCACCACCGTGGAAGGCGTCGGCGACGAGACCTACATCGCGCCCGGGAACTCGGCCCTCATGATGCGCAAAGGCGACGTGATGGTAAATATCGACCTGCGCGAATCTGGAGTGAGTGCGGACGCGGCCAAAAAGATGGCAAGCAAGATCGCCGCCCGCTTGTAATCACGCCTGGCCGAGGTTGCGGTTCTCGGCGTAATGGGAAGGGCACGACTTCGGTCGTGCCGCATGACGACTGGAAGCGGAAGCGCCAAGGGCGTGAGTTGGCCGGTGTCGCGCGGCGCTGAAAACGAAAATGGGAAGGGCATGAGTTCACTCGTGCCGCTCGGCGGCTGAAAACCTGTTGCGTTTTAGCGCCTGAGGTCGGCTGTTCGCGTCGGCGGACACTTTCAACCCAGCGCTAGCTTAGGGTCAGGTTCTCAGACCACGATTGGAGTCCTTATGCCGTTTTGCGGACAGTGCGGTTCCGCGGTTGGCGCAGGCAATTTCTGCGACAAGTGCGGCGCCCGCCTGCCCCAGGCGCAAGGGACTGCGCCCGCGCCCCCGACCCCGGTGCGGCCTGCGGTCCAGCCTCCACTTCCTCCGGCACCCACTCCCCAGCCGGTGGTTCAGCCCGCCCCGCAGGGCAGCAGCGTGCTGGTGAAGGTCCTGGTGGGTTTTCTGGTCTTCATTCTGCTGATCGTTCTGGCAGTCATGGGCAGTTGCGTTTACATCGGCTATCGCGCCAAGAAGAAGGCCGATGAAATCCGGCAGGCTTACAAATCGAACGACCTGAACAAACTGGCAGGAGCGCTGGGAGCGGGATCTTCGAAGAGCGATTCGGGCTCCCAAGGATCCGGCGGAAGCGGCGGCTCTTCCAGTCCGGCGCCGCTTTCTTTCCCTGCCTGGTCGTCCCCATCCAGCGCCGAATCCGGAACTAAAATTCCGCTACGCCCCGGACTTACCGTGGTGACCGCCATCGCCCAGTTCGGTGGAGACTACGAATCCATCAAGCAGATCCAGCAGGTGAGTGCGTCAGCAGTACGCCTTTCCTACCGCGCCGACAATGTTCCCAACCCCCTCGAAGGCCTGCAGAAACTGAGTGGCGACAAAGCTCCTCAGTCCAACGGCTCGGTGACCGGCTCGCGTACGGTGCGCACCGAGGACCTGCAAACTGCGCACGACTATATGCAATGGTTCGGACCCAACCAGCCCGAAGTCATGCCCGGGTCAACTGCCATCAGCGTTTCGAGGGAAGTGCTGGCAGAGCTGAAGGGCAAGGGAGAAACAGAATTCAGTTTCCGGATTGGCGGTCTGAAGGGCATGGCGGGATCGCTGCTCGGTGCTTTGGGCCAGATGGGGGGAGGAGGCGCCCCGGGCGCGCGGAAAGAAGCCAAGGACCTGGCCGACATGGGTAAAGGGCAGTGCACATTGAAGCGGGTTAGCAGCGGGTTGACTTCGTTTCCGGTGCTGCTTAACGACCAGCGGGTCTCGTTGGCCGCCGTGCACGCGCAATGCACGACCGACGACGGCTTGGATGATTTCTACTTCCTCGACGACCTCGATAATCCTCTGGCTCTGGCCTGGAAGCTGGCCGGTAGCGACACCCTTCAGGTGGTAAAGATTTCTTATCCTCCAGCACCGGCTGCTTCTCAGGCTGCGGCTTCATCCAGCACGGCCGCTGGCTCGGGAGCGGGAGCGGGCGGCGGGGCTGGCGGAGGTGGGGGCCAGCACATCGAGCAGGAGTTGAAGCAAAAAGGACAGGCCGAAGTTTATGGCATCTACTTCGACTTTGCCAGCGACAAGATCAAACCTGAATCCGAGCCGGTATTGCGTGAAATCGCGGACGCGCTGAATCACAATCCCACCTGGAACCTGCGGGTGGAAGGCCATACCGATAATATCGGCGGCGATGAATACAACATGGATCTTTCTCAACGCCGCGCCGAGGCCGTGAAACTGGCCCTGGTCACTCGCTATCACATTGCCGCCAACCGGCTCACGCCTAAAGGCTTTGGTGCCACCCGGCCCAAAGAGCCCAATGACACGCTGGCCGGACGCGCCCGCAACCGGCGCGTGGAACTGGTTCGGGAGTGATTGGTTTCTAGTTTCCAGGTTCTAGATCCAGCGATTGCGCCCGGTCCGTCTCCCTACCCATGTCTCGTGCTTGAGTCCCATCAGAACTCATCTCATGAATGCGTATCCCGGCGATCGTCCTGACGCAGCGCCGAGCCGCATTTTCGATGACGCAGCTTGCGCATCGAATGCTTCGGAAAGGCATCCATATTACGGGCGGCAAAAAAAGACCTAAGTGCCACGTCGATCAGACCACGGGGAACCAGGAACTTATGAGCACACCAGCAAAGACTTTCAAAATTGGCGGCGATCTTGAAGTAAACCGGCTTGGATATGGGGCAATGCGGCTGACCGGCAAGGGCATTTGGGGCGAGCCGAAGGACCGAGGCGAAGCCAAGCGCGTCCTCAAGCGCGCGGTCGAATTAGGCGTGAACTTTATCGACACCGCCGACAGCTATGGGCCCGCGGTCAGCGAACCGCTGATTGGCGAAGCGCTCGCGCCTTTTCCCCAAGGGCTGGTGGTCGCGACCAAGGCAGGCTTTACGCGTCAGGGGCCGGACAAATGGGCCCAGGTGGGCCGTCCGGAGTACCTGGTGCAACAGGTGGAGATGAGTTTGCGCTATTTGAAGACCGATGTGATCGATCTCTGGCAGTTGCACCGGATTGACCCGAAAGTTCCGGTGGAAGAGTCGCTGGGTGCGATTGCAAAGCTTCAGAGTCAAGGCAAGATCCGGCATGTCGGATTGAGCGAGGTGAAGCCGAAGGAGATTGATCAGGCCCGCAAAGTGATCAAGATCGTGAGCGTGCAGAATCTATACAACGTCGGAGATCGGCAGCATGAAGATGTGCTGCAATATTGCGAGAAACACGGACTGGCCTTTATTCCCTGGTTCCCCGTGGCTGCCGGCAAGTTGGCAAGACCGGGCGGCGAATTGGATCAGGTGGCGAAGCGACATGGATCGACAGTGTCGCAGCTTTCCCTGGCGTGGCTGTTGCACCGCAGTCCGGTGATGCTGCCGATTCCCGGCACATCATCGGTCGCGCATCTGGAAGAGAATCTGAAGGCCGCCCAGATTTCGCTGTCGGCCCAGGATATGAAGGCCATCGAAGAAGCGACCCGCTAAGCCCTCGGCATAGCTTCAGGAGGATTTCAGGGCACGATTACCCGCAGTGCACCACCTTCAACCCGCACCTCCACCGGTGTCGAACAGACATACTCGCCGTCCGCGTACACCTCTGACGGTTTCTCGGTTTCGATTCGCAGCCGGTTCGCCTGGAAATACCTGACCTCCGGGAGGGTCAGATGACGGCCGGAAAAGACCGACGGAAACAACCGCAGCAGGCGCACTTTTGCCATGGCCTCGACCACACAGATTTCGAGCTTGCCATCGTCGAGCCGTGCGTCCGGAGCGATACTCAGACCTCCACCATAAGTGGGAGTGTTGGCGAAGGCCACCACCATGGCGGGTCCGGCGTAGGGAGTATTCAAAGGGCTTTCGCCAAGTGAGGCCTGAACCTTCACCTCTACCGGCTGGAAGCCGGACAGCGCGGGTAGAACGCTGAGCAGATAACCACCCCGCCGGCGCAGCGCACGGGGCAGGCGGTTGGCGCGGCGCGCGATCTCGGCATCGAGCCCCACCCCGCCGACACAACAGAAGTAGCGTCCAGTTCCAGTTTTGTCTGGCGTGAGCGCCCCGCCCACGTCCGGCGATACGATGACGCCTAGATCAACCTGTCGCACGCTGCCGCGGCCGGAAACAAACTGTTGCCACGCCGCCAGCGCATCGCCCACGCTGCGCAGATGCAGCGCCCGGGCAAAATCATTGCCGCTGCCGTGCGGGACCACCAGCACCGGTAGCCGCAGCTTGACCAGTTGCGGCAGATGACGGTGCACCGTGCCGTCACCGCCGAAGACCAGGATCGCATCCGCTTCATTGGGGTTCGCGGGCATCCCCAACTGCCAGCGGGCGTCGGAAGAGCTTGCGAAGGGCTGGAGATGCCTGGTCGACGAACCCAACCCAAGGATGGCGGCAACTCGCATTTTGCCGCCCGAGATTAACAAACTTTAGGGAACGAAGTCGAAGGAACGAAGCGGATATGTACGCTGGCACTACGGTTGAATCCGGTGCGCACGAGATCCTTCGGGACTGAGGTCCTTCAGGATGAAATCGGCGTGAGGTGTTTTGTTCAAGACTGAGCCGCCGCACCTTGCCGGGCTGCCTTGAGTTTGAGCCGCGGAAGTGGCATACTCTTCTACCTGGCCTAAAAGTTAAGCGCCCTGTTCTCAGCCACTTCCTTTAGGGAGTCTTCCAGCCATGCGTTTGTCTGCTTATGTTGCAGTGTGCCTGTGCTTGAGTTTGGTTGTGACCCTGGCGGGCTGCGGCGGGGGCATTGCATCTACTTCTCCACCTCCTCCCCACAACACAGCTCCCACGAT
>JAIQFF010000296.1 GCA_020073395.1 Terriglobia bacterium | reverse complement strand
GTCTCCGAAATGCGCGCCGAGGTGCTCGACGCGATGGTCGCGCGCCGCGTGCCGGAAAAAGCATTCCACGAACAGTGGGAACTGAAGGAACTCGCCGACGACATGCGGCGCGTGCTGAACCTCGATCTGCCCGTTGAGGAATGGGGCCGCGAGGAAGGCATCGACGAAAGCCACCTGCGCGAGCGCATCGAACAGGCGGCAGATGCGATGATGGCGGCAAAGGCGGCCAACATGGGCCCGGAGCTGATGCGCTTCATCGAGAAGAGCCTGCTCATCCAGGTGATGGACGCCGTGTGGAAGGAGCACCTCTACGCGCTGGACCATTTGCGCCAGGGCATCGGCCTGCGCGCCTACGGCCAGCGCGATCCGCTGAACGAATACAAGAGCGAGGCGTTCGCGCTGTTCAACGCGATGCTCGACGAGCTGAAGGAGCGCGTCACCGGCATGCTCGCGCGCGTCGAGATCGCCGCCGATCGGCCGATGGAACCGATCATGCAGCCGCGCCCGGTGCAGATGATGGAACTGCACCCGCAGCCGGTGCCCGCCTTCGCCGGCGAACCGGAGATGGCGCTGGAGGGTGTCGGCGGCGAGGCGTCCGTGTCATTGGCGACGCAGCCGATGCGGAGCGACACGGTGGATCCGAACGATCCGACAACGTGGCGCAATGCGTCGCGGAATGCGCCGTGCCCGTGCGGATCGGGGCGGAAGTACAAGCACTGTCATGGCAGGCTGGGGTAGGACGCAGTGTTGAACGACAAGAATTCGCTATTACGCTTCCGGCATGGGCTGAATTGCTCGCGTCTTGATAACCTGATCCGCCACTGCCTTGACGGAGCGAAATGCGTCCGTGAGGAAGCAATCAATCATCTTGCCATCGATTAGATCATCGTCTCTCGGTGTACATCCAGACGCTGGTTCGAGCGCAAACTGGATCTTCTTGAGAGCGCTATAGGTTTGCCAATGTTGGATTCCTTTAGGCAAATCGACGCAAGCTGGCCACCATGGATTATCGCGGGTGACAGGCTCATTGATACCGCTAAGTGCCTGTTCGAGCGCGTCGCCCAATATCTTGCGGTCATCGTCCTCGATTGCCTTGTAGCCGTCCCGGTCACCCGTCTTTACCTTGTCGGAAGGGGCGCAGAACCCAATCTTGAACTCCTTTGCTCCGGTCTTCTGCGATTGCAGCCTTACGCCCCACGGCGATCCGTGCCAATCTACAGGCGCCCACGTCAAACTGGAGTACTCCCCCATCGGGTCTGTAACCAAACTTTTTTCTGTAATCTTCCAACCTTGCTCACTCTTCAACCCCTCCACTATGCGCGTGGCGAGCCGGGCAATGAGACTCTTTACAACGCGGTCTTTGGTCTCGTAAATGAGGAACGCAATGTCTAGATTGCTGCTACTTTCACAAACGAATCGTACGATCGCATCCTGCTTGGCCTGATTGCGCGGCATAACTTGAGAGCCTCCCTCCTGCGTATGCGTGAATTGAGTAGCCACATAATTCGCAAAATCTCGGAGAAACCATCTGACCTTATCAGCTTGGCATACTTCGGCGCATCGCACGAGCCATGAGTGCAATGATCGACCTGAAGGGCTGCTGTAGGGAATCATTTGGAAGCGGCGCTCCGGTTCCAACTTTTTCTTGATCTCGTCGGGCAAGCTTTTTGCCTCTGCCTCTTGCCCATGAAGAAATATCAGGGAGTACGATTTTCCTTTGTATCTTTTGCAGAGATATTCGGCATAAGCTTCAAGCTGCTTATTTCCTTCGTCCGCCCACGGTTTATTTTCTATTCCGATGCCTGCTTGCGATCCAAAGTCGATAAGCAAATCAATGCGACGACCTTCGTAGGTCCGTTGTTCAGCTACCACGGTGCATGGGGTCAGGTTATCCAGCGCCATGTCAGGAGGTAGATCAAACAATTGCTTAACCGCCAGCTGCAAGAAGATCTCCTGCTGCCCATGGCTTCCGTTGGGATCAAGTAAGTCGCGAATGATGGCTGAAAGACCGTGTTCGCTTCTCTTAATCCAGTCAAATATGCTGAAAGCCGATCCAGCCTCTTGTCTCAACCTCTTATCAGCCGCTCCCGCGGCATCTATGACGATCCACGCCGCACTGAAAAACGATCTCCAATTGTCGGTCTCGCGCGGCGAAGCAAGCACATCCATTTAAGCTATCCTCCCCGAGATTGGGCTCCGTAGGCACTTCCCTGCCCCCTAATTCATCCGCCGAACCCTCCGTCCACCCCGGCGCAATCGCACGCGCCTCGCAACACGCGGGCAACAACTACCGTATCGCCCGGTCGCAACCAGT
The DNA here is from genome assembly GCA_020073395.1 of Terriglobia bacterium. Lineage (GTDB taxonomy): Bacteria > Acidobacteriota > Terriglobia > Terriglobales > Acidobacteriaceae > JAIQFF01. The sequence continues at coordinate 1,015 of JAIQFF010000296.1, read as the reverse complement.
GGAACTTTTGATCTTACCACCCAACACCGCCTCCTACGGCCCCCCAGCCGTGCCAGGCCCACCGGAGACCGGTATGCGGGTTGCCGCATAACCCACCTCGGCGGACAGAACATCGTTCCGCTTGTCGTAGAGCAGCCTCCAATGATCGATGATATTCCGGCCCAGCACCGATGGGAATTTCGCGTTGTGTGGCGTGACGCTCGCTATCCTGATGTCCAGCGAATACCCATAAATCGGAGACCCCGCCTCATCCACGAAATACGCGAAGGCCGGCTCCTGGAAGACCGTATTGAAACCGCCAATCCCCAGAGTGCTCGTCGTGTTCGTCAGCTGATTATAATCAATACGCAGCCGACCAGCGTCGACCGGCATCACGATTGTCGGCGCTGATCCGGTATCCACCAGAAATGATATGTATCCCGAAACAGACAACCGAGGCAGCACGACCCGCCCCTCGATGTAGGGTCGTCCGCTGGTATTTCCGAACCTCCCCCTGATCATCGGTGCCGTTACAGCACCAGGGCCGGCTCCTCCTTTTCGATAAAGCGGATAATCGCCGACGCCAGCGGAATCGCCTGCTCCTCAAGTTTCCTGAGAACCTCGGCCATATCAGCGGAATGCGCGACGACTCTTCCCTCATAGACAGCCACCCACTGCATCGGATAGGCGTCGATGAGTCGCGGATGATCCGACGACAAAACCTTTGCCGCATCGGTAAAGGCACGCAGGTCCTTAGCGATGACGCCCGGTTCCGCCCCGAGATGCCGGGCAACTTCGTCCTCAGTGGAACCCGGCATCTCCGCACTCTGCCTCGCGCCATGGCTGAACCGCGATATCACAAAAACCGGATTCTCGGTAGGATAATTGACGAACTCCAGGTGGTAACGCCGCCCCAATCAGCCAGTTCCAAGCAAGCGCACCGCCCCTCCCGCCAAAGCGCCACGAGGTGACCCGGCAGTGACGTGCCCACCAGCAACGCACCGATCAGCACATTCGTACCGACAACCAGCCGCAC
>JAIQFF010000118.1 GCA_020073395.1 Terriglobia bacterium | reverse complement strand
TCTCTCCGGAATCTTTTTTCTGAGATCAATGCTGTTCCTGCAGCTCTCCCACCGGAACAATCCTGGTGTCGGTGCGAAACTTCTTATAGTCGCGGTAGGTCACATCCGCTTCCAGGCTAAAGTTTTTCAGCAAGGCGACGCGTACATCTACTCTGACCGCAACGTGCCGCGGCAACCATACTTCGTCGTTGACCCGGGTCTGGTCGATCAGCAGGCGCGATCCTTTGTGAATTCGCGCCAGGAACCAGCCCACGGAAACGGTATCGATACACTCCGCGTCCAGCTTTACCCATTGCGATTCAGCCTGGTCGATCCAGGCGCGGAAGCGGAATTTGGGCAGGATTTGTGCCTGCTTCAGGTCGGGCTGGAAATCGGGACGGGGCTGGGCGTCGATCACATAAGTCTCGCGCCCGTCGAGATTCTCCATGCCGACGAGGCGGAAGTTGTACGCGTCCGCAACTTCGCCTACAAACTTCCGGGCATCTTCCCGGTTTTTCGCTTCCTGTTCCGCCCGCTTCCTGCGCTGGTCTTCCGTTTCATTCTTGCGTTTGTCGGTCAGTTTCCGGATTCTCTCTTCTTCTCTGGCCGTGTCCTTTTCCGAGAGTGGCTTGTCGTCTTTCGCGATCAGGCGTTGTACTTGCTCTCCATACAGCACCATGATCTCTAGCGTTTTTGACTCGCTGGACTTCACCTTGCCTTTACCCTCGAGCTTGTGCGCTTCCTCGCGCTGAATGTAGGTGTAGTCGTTCTGTTTCTTGTCATTCTCGATATCCTTATCCGCCACCTGGCGAATGAGGGCGCGAATCTGGTCCGGGGGAAGCGCCGCCACCGTGGCCGGGGTCGAAGACGCAGTTTCCACCGCCCTGTCCTGCGCCAGCGCGGGCACTGAAATGAAAACAAGAAGGAGGAATGTCGCCACGAGCTGTGTCATCGGGTTGGTTAGTTGAAGCGCCCTGAAAAACGGTCAGTCCCTGGCGGGCGTCGTGAATAGGACAACTATAAACCGGGCCGGATCAGCCGTCGCGTTAAGAAACGTGGACTTCCGTCCCGCCGGGATCCAAACCACATCGCCGGACGATTTGCGTATTCTCTCGTACTCCCCCGCTTTCAGATCGATGTCCGTGACTGGAATTAGCAGTTCCGCACTCGGTTTCTCAGGCGGTGGAAGTGGATCGCGAGACAGCAATTGGACGTCACTGACACTTGCGGCTCCCAGCAAAAGCGTGTTCATGAATCGGGCGTGAGGATCCACCGGCGGACTTATGGAAGCGGGCCCGTACTCCCACCCGCCGGAATAGGCTTGATAGCCGTAGTTGGTCACTTTGGGATCGAGAAACTCGATGGTCACATTGCGATATTCGCTGGTGCGGTCATTGCGGAGGCCTAACGCACGTCCACCCGGGTAAAAGCGCACATCGCCCTTATTGAAATGAAAATCGACTATGTCCGACTCTCCTTCCGGCCACATCACTACATCGGAGTCCACAAGCGCAACCGCCAGGAAGTTGTGATTGTGGCGCGCCATGGTCCGCTCCATAGGTTTGAGGGCGAGCGCAAACACGCGCACCTGATCGTTTACGAGTAACTGCCGGTAGTGCGGCGCTGAAGCCATGTCTGGCGCGCCCTGCGCCCAGGCCATAGGTGCCAAAAGCAACAGCATCAGGAAGCGGGACTTCATAAAGGAATTGTATTCTGGAAAGTAGGGCAGGCAAAGATCCCGAGTGCTGCGAAGCGGCAGGCAGTTGAACAGGCCTCTCGCGCGCCCCTCGGTATCTTTCATGAATCAGGCAAGCTCGTCCAGTTGATGAGATTCGTCATCCTTCTCAGTCGAGGCTTCGGGTGTCGCTGGAGTCGGTGCCTTCACTTTTTTCCGGCGACTTTGACGCTTCTCCGCCAGACGATCCGCCTCGGTATCGCCGATACGACTGCTCGGATCCAGGCGTTCAGGAATGTGTATGCGCTCCATAACCAGGCTCGCCAGGATGATCGGCCACTTGTGCCAGAAACTTCAATGATTCTCGCCGCGCAGCGCCTCAGCCGGACTTCTCTGCCTTCCCCAGCGTCTCTGCCCGGTACAATCTCTCGTCGATGCGGTGCAGATGCCTGGCCATCCCGGGCCGCAGCAATTTGTAATGGTGGACTTCGAAGAGGTAATCCACAACGAACCAGATGGGTTTCTCTGTGGTCATCCACTGCAGATGATCGAACCGGGCCAGATGCACAGGCCGGGAGAAGGTACGCAGGGTCCGCTCCCGCCGCAGGTTGAAATAGAGATTGAAGAAGCTCATCGCCAGTTCGCGCAGGGAGCGATAGACCGGTTCGCGATAGCGGCAGCCGGTGTAGTTGGATTTCGCCACCACTCCCCAGTGGCCCTTTATCCGGTAAAGCGCGAGAACGTGATCGGTGTCGTGTTCGGCCTCAAGATCCAAGAGTAGTGGGGGGAAGCCGTTCGCGCGCAGGGCAGCCGCCGCGAAAATCGCCCCCTCCAGGCAGTGCGCGGTATTTTCACGAAGCACGCGGCGCGGGGACCACGCGGTGTCGCCCAGATGGTACGGCATGGCGTCGAGATAACGCTGGATGCCATAGGGATCTTTAAGGCTGCGCAGCTTCCGCAATTCGGCGGGGGTGAAGCTGGCTGGCTCTGGCGGTTTGGTCATCCTCGATGGAGTTTAGCTGATGCAGGCCAGAACAGCGTTAACCACGGAGGACACTGAGGACACGGAGTCAGGCTTCATAAGAACAACTCCGACAGCTCACCCGGTCTATCGATTATCACGTCCGGCGCCTCGTGGTGCAGAGTATGCGGGGCGAAACCGTAGGTTACGCCGCAAGTCCAGGTTCCGGCATTGCGGCCGGTGAGAACGTCAACCCCGGAGTCGCCCACCATCAGGGTTTCCTGGGGCTCCGACCCGGTTTCCCGCAGGATGGTTTGCGCGCCTTCGGGATCGGGTTTCTTGCTGGCAAAGCTGTTGCCGCCGTAAACCAGGGGAAAGAACTTACCCAGCCCCAGGGCCTCAACAATAGCCCGCGACGGGTGCACTGGCTTGTTCGTTAAGACGGCCATCTTCCGAGGCAGGCCGTTATATGAATTTTCCAGAGTCGCCAAGGCTTCGCTGATGCCTTCGTACAGGTGAGTGTGATCCAGTTTGTGTTCGCGGTAGTAGGCCAGGAAGTACTCCAGGCCGGAGCGCACCAGTTTCTCGTCCGCGGCCTCCTGGCCGAGGGCCCGGCCAATCAAGGCCGGCGCTCCATCCCCTACGTAACTGGCGATCACATCGTCGGGCAATACGGGACGCTTCATATGCCGCAGTGTGGCATTGACCGAATGCACCAGGTCGAGGCGGGAGTCGATCAAGGTACCGTCAAGATCGAAGATCAGCAGTCGAATTTTATGGGGATCGAATGGGCGACGGAATTTGATCATGCGATGCTTTCAGAATAAATGATGACAGTCGTTAATAGGAGCACTTAGCAAATTGGCATTTGGCCAAACCCACGGCTGGCGAAACCAGCCGAACCGCGGAGAAGCTGCAGGCCAAGTGCGAATTGCTAAGTGCTGAACATTGAAACCTTCTTTCCCCCTCCACTCTGAAGATTTACAATGCAAAGGCGGCTGGTACTCTTGCATCGAAGGGAGCCGGATGGCCACCATCAAGACTGACCCCAAAGCGGCCGCGGTATCCGAACGTGATGTCAGGAAAGCCGGCAAGACCTACGAAGGTCTCTCCCGCGAACAACTGATCGAAGCCTACCGCCACATGTATGCCTCCCGGCGGGTGGACGATAGGGAGATCCTGCTCAAGCGCCAGCAAAAGATCTTCTTCCAGATCTCCGGCGCCGGTCATGAAGCGGTGGGCGTGGCCGCAGCCTTCGCTCTGAAGGCCGGATACGACTGGTTTTATCCGTATTACCGTGACCGGGCGCTTTGCCTAGCCTTAGGTGCAACCGCCTACGACATGCTATTGCAGGCTGTGGGCTCGGGCGATGATCCCAGTTCCGGCGGGCGTCAGATGCCTTCCCACTGGAGCCTTCCCGATCTCAATATCGTCACCGGCTCCTCGCCCACTGGCACGCAGATTCTCCAGGCCGTAGGCTGCGCCGAAGTCGGCCGTTATTACGCCGCTCATCCTGACGCTGCCCGCAAGGCCACAGGCGACTACCGGCAGTTCAAGGACGTCAAATTCCACGGCGATGAGATTACCTATGTTTCACTGGGCGAAGGCACCACCAGTGAGGGAGAGTTTTGGGAGGCGCTGAACACCGCTTCCAATTCCCGGCTGCCGCTGATCTTTGTCGTCGAAGACAACGGCTACGCCATCTCGGTGCCGGTAGAGGTGCAGACGGCAGGTGGAAGCATTTCCCGTCTGGTCAGCGGCTTTCCCAACTTCCACTTTGAAGAGGTTGACGGAACCGACCCCGTGGCGAGCTATGCCACTTTTGTGCGCGCGGTAGCTCACAGCCGCGCCGGGCACGGTCCCTCCTTTGTGCACGCGCACGTGATCCGGCCCTACTCCCACTCTCTTTCTGATGATGAACGCCTTTACCGTCCGGATGTCGAGCGTCAACGCGACGCCCAGCGCGATCCCATCACCCGCATGCAGATGTTCCTGATCCGCGAGGGCATTCTCGACGAAAAAGGCATCAACCGCCTGGAAAAGCAAGTCGATGACGATCTGCAGGTCGCCGTTGACCGTGCCCTGCAGGCGCCGGCACCCACACCGGACAAGGTGCTGCAATATGTCTATTCGCCGAACCTGGATCCCACCTCTTCTGCCTTCGAAACCCAGCCGGCGCCTTCCAAGGCCGAGGCTGCGGCTTCCGATGGCAAAAAGGCGGCGCCCAAAACCATGGCCGATTTGATCAATGCCACGTTGCGCGACGAGATGCGCCGCGACGAGCGCATTGTGATCTTCGGAGAAGATGTGGCCGACTGCAGCCGTGAAGAGTACCTCAAGCAGAAACTGGTCAAGGGCAAAGGTGGCGTCTTCAAGCTCACCGCCGGGCTACAGATAGAGTTCGGGTCCGACCGGGTCTTCAACTCTCCGATCGCCGAAGCCAACATTGTGGGTCGCGCTACGGGCATGGCCCAGCGCGGACTGAAGCCGGTGGTTGAGATCCAGTTCTTTGATTACATCTGGCCCGCCATGATGCAACTGCGCAGCGAGTTGCCATTGATCCGCTGGCGCTCGTACAACACGTTTTCGGCACCCTGCGTCATTCGCGTGGCCATTGGCGGCTACCTCACCGGCGGAGCCATCTATCACTCCCAGTGCGGCGAGAGCGTCTTTACTCACATTCCCGGGCTGCGGGTTGTGTTTCCTTCGAACGCACTGGACGCTGCGGGCCTGTTGCGCACCGCCATCCGCTGCGACGATCCCGTCCTTTTCCTCGAACACAAACGGCTTTATCGCGAAACCTATGGTCGCGCACCCTATCCGGGCCCGGACTACATGGTGCCGTTTGGCAAGGCCAAAGTCGTGCAACCAGGGACCGATCTGAGCGTGATTACCTATGGTGCGGTTGTCCCCCGCGCACTGCAGGCAGTGCAGAAACTGGAACGCGAGCACGGCGTCAAAGCGGAGTTGATCGACCTGCGCAGCCTGAATCCCTTTGACTGGGAGACCATCGCCGCCTCGGTGCGCAAGACCAGCCGGGCGCTGGTGGCTTACGAAGATACCCTGAGCTGGGGCTACGGGGCGGAGATCGCGGCCCGCATCGCCGACCAGATGTTCGAGCATCTGGATGCTCCGGTACGCCGGGTGGCCGCAATGGACGTCTTTGTGGCCTATCACCCGGACTTGGAAAACGCCATCCTGCCCCAAACCGCGGATTTGTTCCAGGCGATGAAAGAGCTGTCGGACTACTAGGTTTTCGTAGCGCCGCCGTCTCGGCGGCTGTCACGAGGGCATCCTGCCCTCGGCATTGCTGGTATCTTCGGGGCGGCCGTCACTGCCCCCGCTTTGTGGGCGGGGACGCCCGCAGGAAAGCCGGCGAGAGGTCGACGCTACAAAATAAGCACTTTAGTGCCTGGCGCTTGGCAATCAGCCAGGGCCTGCACCGGAACTTGGCAGACGCTTTACGCCCAAATGCCCATTGCTAAGTGGTAATTGCGGTTTTCCACCCCTTCCCGTCTGTCCAGATACCTGAGTAACGTCTGTAGTACTTTGGTTACGCAATAGGGGTATTGCTCGAACCGACTGTATAAACACTGCTATTAGCTGTACCTACGTCCAAACAAAATACTACCTATAGTGTCAGTATGTAACTCCCGCCGAGCCACTTTCCAGAAAACAGGTATAAAACCCGGTAAAACCCGAAGATACGCCTTGACCTTGGCACTTTCCCGGTTGATATATGCTCAGCACACCTAAATTCACTCGAACGCAATTTTGTACGAGGAATTTTCTCCCAACGTTTGCCCGATACCGGGCCTGAATCTGTGGAAAGGGTTTGGAACTATGGCCGACTCGCGTGAAGTCATGAACATTCGCCAGGCGTCGCAATACCTGGGAGTGAGTCCGGACACGCTTTACAAGTACGTAGGCGAGCAGAAGATTCCCGCTTTCAAGCTGGGCAACCGCTGGCGCTTCAAGAAGTCGAGGCTGGACCAGTGGATGGAAGAGAAGTCAAGCCAGATGGAAGCGAAAAGCAAGAGGAAACCGAAGGCGGCTGGTAAGGCTGCCGGGCAACCGTAAAAGGCGGGCACATGTTTGGATTCGGATCGAAAACGATTGTTGGTCTGGATGTGGGCTCCTCCAGCATCAAGGCTGTGGAGCTGAAAAAGGGACGTAACGGCATCGAAGTGGCGCACCTGGGCCTGGAACCGCTGGCGCCGGATATCGTGGTGGACTCCATGATCGTGGATTCCGGGACGGTGTCGAGCGCGATCTCGAAGCTTTTCCTCGACAACGCCATCAAGGCGCGAGCCGTGGCCACGGCGGTCAGCGGGCACTCGGTGATCGTGAAGAAGATTTCGCTGCCCTCGATGAGCGACCAGGAACTGGCCGAGACCATCGAAAAGGAAGCGGCACAGCATATTCCCTTCGATCTGGCTGACGTCAACCTCGACTACCAGATCCTGTCGGAAGACGCCGGCAACCCGCAAATGGACGTTCTGCTGGTGGCTGTCAAGAAAGACAAGATTCTCAACTACACCAACGTACTCTCGATGGCGGGCAAGACTCCGGCTATTGTGGACATCGATGCCTTGGCCTTGCAGAACTGTTACGAGTACAACTACGAACCCGCGCCGGGGCAAGTGGTGGCACTTTTGAACCTGGGCGCGAGCGTGATGAACATCAACATCGTAAAGGGCACTACGCCGCTGTTCCCGCGCGACGTCAGCGTAGGCGGGCACCAGTACACCGATTCGCTGCAGAAAGAACTGGACCTGAGCTTCGACGACGCGGAGTCGCTGAAGCTGGGCCACAAGGTGGGTACGGTAAGCGAAGACGCCAAGACGCCCATCCTGCAACAGGTGACCGAGATTATCGTGCTCGAAATTCAGAAGACGTTCGATTTCTTCCGCGCCAGTTCGGCGGGCGAGCACATCGAGAAGATTTATCTGGCGGGCGGTTCGTCCAAGGTCCCCGGGTTAGTGGAGGCCCTGCGCCAGGAGTTTTCGTTGCCGGTGGAGATCTTCAATCCGTTTCAGAAGATCGGCCTGCCGACGGAAGGACCGGGAGTGCAGTTGATCGAGCAGAACGCGGGCCAGATGGCAGTTGCGGTGGGCTTGGCCTTAAGGAGTTTTGGAGACTTATGATCCGAATCAACCTGCTGGGTGCACAAAAGGGAAAGAACAAGCGATCCGCAGCTTCGGCGGCCGCCGTCATGGAAGTGGGTGACGTAGGCTCTCCGAAGATGAAGGTCCTGGTAGTGCTGGTCCTGGCTGCCCTGGTCAACGCCGGCTACTGGTACCAGCTGGACAAAGAGCACCGGGACATCGCCGCCAAGATGGAAGTGGCGATGCGGAAGAACGCTGAGCTGGCCGATGTCAAGGCCCGCTACATGGAACGCCAGCGTGAAGCCGAAAACTACAAGCGCCGGGTGGATGTGATCGACCAGCTGCGCGCGGCGCAGGGCGGCCCGGTCAATCTCCTCAACACGATTGGCCAGACGGTGAATAACACCGAGGCGGTCTGGTTGAACAGCATGAAGGACCAGGGTGCCAGCGTCGATATCGACGGCATGGCCCTGAGCACGGACGCGGTAGCCAGTCTGATCTCCAATCTGCAAAAGACCGGATACTTCACCAACATCGAAATCAAAGAGACCTACCAGGACGACACTTTTAAAGAAATGCAGGCATTCAACTTCACCTTGACCTGCGAAAAAGCGAAGTCCTAGGGAGGCGGGAAAATATGGCCAACTTTAACGAAATGTCGGGCATTAAACAGTGGGCAGCCATGGTGGGCGTAGGGCTGGTACTTTCCGCGGCCCTGTACTACACCGTGTTCAAGAGCCAGCGTGAAGCCAATGCGACGGCGCAAGCTGCGCTCGAGACCAAGCTCCGTGAAAATGCGGAACTGGAATCCTACCGGCCCAAGCTAGTGGATATTGAACGCCAACTGGCCAGCCTCAAGCAGCAGCTGGAGATCGAGCGCAAGATCGTGCCCGACGAGAAAGAAGTGCCGGGCTTCATGAAGATGATGAACGCCGAGGCCATGAAGGCCGGGATCGAACTGCGCCGCTACACCGCCAAGGGAACCGCAGCCAAGGAGTACTACACCGAGGTGCCTTTCGAGATGGAACTCGATGGCCCGTACTACTCGATGCTGAATTTCTTCGACCAGGTGGGCAAGCTGGAACGCATCGTCAATGTCTCGGGCTTGATGGTGGCGACCACCAAACATCCCACCGACGCCAAGGCGAAGCACACCTATCAGTACGCACCAAACGAGAGCGTTGTGGCCACTTGCACGGCCACCACATTCTACAGTCATGACTTGGCACCAGCGGCGAGCACGCCTGGGAAACCGGGTCAGCCCGCGGCGGCGAAAAAGCAGGGGACCATATGAAGCTGACGACTGGAATTGTTTTCCTGGGGATGGTGGCGGGAACTGCCTGGGGGCAGAACCCGAACGTCATCAATAACACGCAGAACACGCTCAAGAGTGTTCAGCACAAACAGGCGGCCGCCTCGAACGCTGCCTTGGCGTCCTCACAGGGCGGTGCGGCCAATCCAGCCATGCCTGCCAGCCCGGCCAAGAACTCAGCCAAGAAAACGAACGGCGCCCCAGCCGCCAAGGTTTCTGCCCGGCCGGCCTCGCCTAAAGCGAAGCCGGTTGCCGGACACAAGGCAGCTGCGCAGCCCAAACAGCAGATCGCGGTAGAGAACCAGAAGCAGCCCGCGAAAGCGAAAGCCGATGCGCCTAAGCAGATCAACCTGTCCAGCCGGCGGGACCCCTTCGTCAGCCCGGTAGTGAATCGCAGCATGACGGGTTCGGGCTGCAGCGTCGGAAAACGCTGCCTGGCCATCGACCAGATCAATCTCAAGGGCGTGGTGAAGGCTGACTCAGGAATGATCGCCGTCGTCGTCAACAGCTTGAATAAGGCGTATTTCCTGCGGGAGAACGATCCGGTGTTCAACGGCTACGTGGTAAAGATCACCGGCGATTCGATCATTTTCAAGGAAACGATTCAGGACCGCCTGGGCAAGGCCATGACCCGGGAAGTGACCAAAAAGATTACGACGTCCGCAGTCTAGGGGGCGGCGAGGGTGGTTAGCCGGGAACCCGGCAGAAACGAATCTTGCGAGAAAGATACGGGGCGAGCCAAGCGCAAAGCCCGTGGGGAGAGCGAAATGCGAAAGCAATTTCTGACAGTTTTACTGCCGATGCTGGTAATGGTGCTCATTGCCGCCTCGGCCCAGACGCAGGGCGCGGGCACGGACGCTCCGCAGCACGCCGCACTGCAGAAGGTAAACGTCGTGCGCACCGCCGACGGCGTCAGTGTGGAGATCAGGGCCCACGGCACTGTGAAACCGCGGCTGAGCACGCTGGACAATCCGGCCCGCATCGTGGTCGATCTGCCGAATACGGTAGTCACCACCTCGCATGGTCTGATCAGCGTCAACGGCGACGGCGTCAAGGACGTGCGGCTCGGCATGGACGGCCGCAGCACTCCCACCTCTCGCATCGTGGTCGATCTGACCCAGGCGTGCCGTCACGAGCTGGTGCCAGGCAGCGACAATTCGCTGGTCCTGAAGCTGTACACCAAGTCAGTGGTGGCCAAAGCGGCGCCGCTCGTAGTGAAGGCCGCAGCGCCCGCCGTAGCTAAGAGTGAAGTTGCGGTCGCACCCCCGGTCGCGGACATTGTCGCTCCGGCCAAGGAAGCCAAGCTGATTCAGGCCTCATTAAACCAGACCTCATTGACCCAGACTTCGTTGACCCAGGCTTCGGCCCGCGCCACCGATTTCGCATTCATCGAACCTTCTTATCGGCCCAAGGATGCAGCCGCAGCCGACGACAGCAAGCCGGCCATGATCGACCCGTCCGCGCGGGCTACTGCAGCCGCCGGAAAGTTTGCCGCCCGCCCCGAGGGCAATATGTTGCCTCCGGCCAGCGCCGCCATGCAGTCCAGCGGTCTGCAACCGGCCGTAAACATGGCTGCCGAGCAGAAGGTGCAGGCTTCACAGGCGCCCGCAGTCACCGGCCCGAAGTACACCGGCGAACCCATTTCGGTCAATTTGAAGGATGTGGACTTGAAAGATTTCTTCCGCCTGATTCACGAGATCAGCGGACTGAACGTCGTTCTTGACCCCAACGTCAAAGGCACTCTGACCATCGTACTCGACGACGTGCCGTGGGACCAGGCGCTGGATATCGTTCTGAAGAACAACGACCTGTCGCGGCAGCTGGAAGGCAACGTACTCCGCATCGCGACTGTCGAAACCATGCGCAAGGAAGCTGAATCACGGCGCGCCCAGATTGAAGCCGAGGCCCTGGCGGTGGACAAGGTCACGGTCACCCGTTTCCTGAGCTACGCCCACTCCAAGGATGTCGTCCCCACGGTGAAGAATTTCCTCACCCAGCGGGGAGACGTGATCTCCGACGACCGGACCAATGCCCTGATCATCCAGGACATTCCTTCGGTCATGCCGGCGATCGACCGCCTCCTGACCCAGCTCGACCGCAAGACCCAGGAAGTGGAAATTGAGGCCCGTGTCGTGGCCGCAACCCGCAGCTTCGCTCGCGATATCGGAACTCAGCTTGGTTTCGGTTGGGGCGATGGAAAAACCGCGATCGGCGGCGCTTCTTCAGTCGGAACTTCGCCGACCACCGTGGGCGGCTTGACTCCCGGCTATATCACGGCCGGCAGCACCACGACGGGAAGCCAGATTCCCTTGTTTTCGAACTTTCCCGTTACCAGCCCGACCAGCGGTCTTACCTTCGTCAATGCCAGCAACAATGTGCGCATTGATGCCATCCTCACCATGGCGGAGTCACGCGGACTGCTGAAAATCCTTTCCCGTCCGCGGGTAGTCACGCAGAACAATATTCAGGCTCTGGTTCGGCAGGGCGTGCGCGTACCTATCGTGACCCAGGCACAGTTGGGCGGACCACCGACCGTGACTTACGTGGATGCGTTCCTGCGCTTGACTGTAGTTCCGCAGATTACGTCCGAAGGTACGATCTTCTTGAACGTGGACGTGGAAAACACCACACCTGACTTCGGCCGTACGGTCCAGGGCAACCCGACGTTGATCACCCAGCAGGCAACCACTCAGGTCCTCGTGACCGACGGTGGCACGGTGGTCATCGGTGGCGTGATCCAGACCCAGAACTCGGTCAACATCCAGCAGGTACCGTTGCTGGGCAGCATCCCGTACCTGGGCAATCTGTTCAAGCGCCAGAGCGTCAGCACCTCCAACCAGGAGCTGATCTTCTTCATCACGCCGCGCATCATTCAGACATAGTGGCGGCAGACATAGCACGAGGTAGAAGTAAGACAGCCGCCGGCATCCTGAATCACTCAGGTCCGGCGGTTTTGTTTTGCTCGTAGCGATTCTTCGCGGACTTGCAAGTCGCGCACCTTACTTCACAACGGTTCAGCCTCGTCACTGGCGGATGTTCTCGTCTTTTACGAGGTGCGTTTCAATATTGGTTTTACACTTCAAGACAAAGCCGATCTGATTGCGTTTCTAAACTCGCTCTGAGGCCGAAACTCAAGGTGGCAAGTGTCAACTTGCCACCTTTCCTGAATTCCACGCCCGAATGACCGTGCCAACTCATCAACCCAGAGTGCGTGTTTTCGCAGCTCCGGGGTTATGCGGGCGCGAATCGGCGATTACCTGCTGGCGGCCACATCCAGGCAAACGAAGCATGAAGACAACTATTGAATCTGCAGCGTTGCGTTCAAGGGAGTCTGGCTCGAAGATGGACCGACCAAGATTTTGTAAGTACCCGGCAACAGGCTCCAACCATTTTTCTGCTCGTCGAAGATGGACATCACCCGGGGATCGACGGGAACGGTCACGGTCTTGGACTCGCCCGGAGCAAGTTCGATCCGCTGCCATCCCACAAGGCGCTTGAAGGGTTCACCGGCAGGTTCCGGGAGGGTGGCGTACACCTGTGCGATTTCGGCGCCGGCGCGCTTGCCCGTGTTCTTCACCTCGAAGCTCACAGTGCGTTGTGCGTTGTCGGTCTTGAGGTTGGAATAGGTGTAGCTCGTGTATGACAGCCCAAAGCCGAATGGAAACAGCGGCTCTTTGTGCTCGGACTCGTACCACTTGTACCCGACCTTCAGGCCCTCGTCGTAGTGCACCGTGTACTTCGATGCGACGTGCGTAGGCCCATTGTCTGCGCCGGTGCCCTGGCCCTCGTCCTCGGGAGGAAGCGGCGGAATGACGGGATGCGGCAGATCGGCATCGCTCCTGGGGAAAGTCATGGCCAATTTGCCGCTCGGGTTCACCTCTCCGGCCACTACGTTCGCGAGAGCCTTATGGCCGCTGCTGCCTGCGAACCATACTTCCACCACGCCGCGCACCTTTCCGATCCAAGGCATGGTCACGGCCGTGCCGGTCTCAAGAACAATAATGGTATTTGGATTCGCTGCCGCGACGCGCTCGATCAACCCATCCTGGTTGTCGGGAAGTGAGAGGGTAGGCAGGTCCATGCCTTCCGCCAGCCATTGGTATGCAAACACGATGGCGACATCGGCGTTTTTTGCCAGAGCTGCGGCGGCGGTTGCGTCCTGACCGGAGTCGAACTCTACTTTGGCATTGGGAAACTTTGCCCGTAGCGCCTTGAGCGGCGACGTCGGGAACCAAATGTGATCCTGCCAGTGCGTAGCACCCTGCCCTGGAGGCGCAATCGCATTGCCTCCCGGTGGATCCACCTGGGCTGAGCCGCCTCCAGAAATCATGCCCACATCAGCGTGCCCGCCGATCACGGCGATGCTCCGAATCTTGGCCGGGTTCAGGGGCAGGATCGCTTTCTCGTTCTTGAGAAGCACAATGCTCTCTTCTTCCAGGTGCTGGGCGATATCCAGACCGCCTGCGACATCGACGACGCCTTTCTCGACGGGATTGTCCACAATGCCGGAAAGGAACTCTGCGTAAAGAACTCGGCGCGCATGGTCATCAATTTCAGCCATGGGCACCTTGCCCTCCTTCACGGCCTGCATAAGCGCCGGCCCAAAATAATTGGCCATGGGTTGTTCCTGGTCCAAGCCCGCTGCCGAAGCCTTCTCGGTGCTGTGTGTACCGTCCCAGTCGGAGATGACGAAGCCGTTAAATCCCCAATCCCTCTTAAGAACGTCGTGCAGGGTGTAAGTGTTCTCACAAGCGTAGTCGCCGTTGATGCGGTTATAGGAGCACATCACCGCGCCTTGGTTCGCAATCTGAATGCCTATATGGAAGGCGAGAAGGTCGCTCTCCTGCAGGGCACGATTGGAGATGATCGCGTTCACTACGTTTCGACCGGTTTCCTGGTCGTTGAGGACGAAATGCTTCAAGTCACCAATGACGTGCTGTGCCTGCTCGCACTTCATGAGGTTGCCCACCATGGTTCCAGCGAGCAGCGGGTCTTCACCGGCATACTCGAAGGTCCGCCCGTTCCTCGGTTCGCGCGCAAGGTTTACGCCCCCGCCCAGCGACATATTGAAGCCCTGCGCCCGCAACTCGCGCCCGATGAGCGCCCCGTACTCGCAGGCACCCTGCGGGTCCCAACTCGAAGCGGCCGCCAGACTGGATGGAAGCGCCGTAGAGTAACGGCCATTCGCCCCGCTGTCGCGAACGCCGTAAGCGGCGTCAGACATGAATATGGGCGGAATACCCAAACGCTTCACACCTTCGACGTATCCTGCGCCGCCATTCGACAGATGGGTCAAGGGCATCTGCCATTGGGGAGCATGCTCCATGCCGTTGCCGTGCAAGAGCGCAATCTTCTCCTCCAAGGTCATCTGCTTCAGCACCAGCCTGGCCCGTTCTTCGGGAGAGAGGCTGGAGTTCATCCAGGGCTGGTTCGCGTCCTGCGCCATGACGGAGCTCACGGCCGCGGTCAAAACCAGCATTGTTGCCAGTACGCCGACTGCCCATGACTGGGGTCGTCTTAGGTTCTTGATGTGCATGCTCTCCTGCCTTTGCTCACCATCTGTGACTGTGTGATTTGTCGAAAGAAGCAATCCATCGTGACCCAGGAAGGCAAATGCCGAGCGCTGCTGTCACGAGAATGAGATTGACCCGGCACAATCCCTGGAAATGCGACAACCACTCTATCTTATTCGGCGGGGCTGTCCACTGGTCCCCCGTCCGCGCATACTAGGTCTTCATCGGCAATCAGGGTCCCGGCTGGCCCGAGGGTTGTTGGTGTAATCGCGACTTATCGCCAATTGACGCAATCACAGCTTCCCCGGCGACTCCGCCAGTACATCGAACTGGGGTCGTATACAATCCCAGAGCAGCTACTCCGAAAACATCCCGATCGTCCACGGGGTCATCCTCATTCTGCAGCAAGAACGTGGGCGGCGTCTGGCCAGTGACATGGGTATCCGGATTCAACTCAAGACTGTTAGCGGCAAGCGACAGATGCCCCGGATAAATAGCCACCGCAAAATCCGGGCGGCAGCTTTCTTTGTCGGCCGCATCTACAGCCGGGTACAAACGCTGCTTAAAGTGCGTGCTCATCGCTGCCACCAGATGCCCTCCTGCCAAAAACCCAAGCACTCCGATCTTGTGCGGATCGATATGCCACTCCGCGGCGTGAAAGCGCACCTGCCCCACCGCCCTCTGCGCATCTTCCAACGCCATTGGTGAGTCTGGATATGGTCCTGATCTCGGATTTAGTCCCTCACCCGGCACGCGGTACTTCAACAGCACACACGTGACGCCTTTGGACGTCAGCCAGTCACAGACCTCCGTGCCCTCAAGATCGATGGCCAGAGCCCAATAGCCCCCGCCGGGAAACACGACGACTGCAGCACCCGTATTCTTTCCCTTTGGCGAGTAAACCGTCATCGTAGGCTGCGAGACCTGGCCCACCCCAACCACCGGCCTGCCGGCAACCAGAAAGTCTTTATCCGTCATAGCGACCCCCGTTCCCGCGACAGGCCGCGCATCAGGCGCCGCCCCCGGCCATATCGGCATTTGCGTATGTCCCGGCGATGGCTGCCAGGCAGGCGTCTGCGCACTCAGACCGCAAAACGCAAACACAACACAGAGAGCAAAGATCGAACGCTTCATCACAATCCCCACAGCTTAATATAACCAGTCACTGCCGGAAGCCGCTGCTCGGAAACCGTCAAGACCTCTGCCGGCGGAAGGCAGAGGTTAACCCCTTCGTTAGCGGCGGGTAGATCATGGGCAATGGGAGTTAACTGCGTCTACACCAACAATCTCCACCCGACAGCACGCCGGAGGAATTACTCCCCGATTTATCGGATATCCGCTTGTAATGACGCTTATCGCAGCCTTTACCCGTGCCACTAATCCATTGAATCTCTTGTTCCTTAGCGCCTGAAGCCAGCTGTTCGTATGACCTCGACGTCGCCCAGTTGCTAAACTCCTGGGATGGACCATCGAGGCCGTCAACAGCGTCTGCAAAATTCTCTTTCCACCCATCGCCTGGACGCGCTGCTGGTCGCCCATCCTCCTAATGTTCGCTATCTCTGCGGATTCACCGGCAGCGCAGGCGTTCTCGTTATCACCGAAAAGAAACGAGTGTTCTTTACCGACGGGCGCTACACCGAGCAGGCGGGAGCCGAAGCGCAAGGGGCGAGGATCGTGATTGCTCACAAGGGGCCGCTCGCGGCAGCCGCAAGCTGGCTGTCCAAGCACCAGAAGATCCGCTCTCGAGTCTCCTCGAAAATTGGCATTGAGGGTGAGCATATGACCGTTGCGGCCCGGTCGCGGTTCGCCGGCGCCTTGCCCTCGGGTTTCCGTCTGCGCGAAGCGCCAGCCCTGATCGAGCAGGCCCGGATGGTGAAGGATGAGGAAGAGATTGCTCGCCTTCGGTCTGCCGTGCTTTTGGGCGCCAGCCTTTTCGACCGGGCGCTCGAAATCATCCGTCCCGGCGTCCGTGAAACCGAAGTGGCGGCTGAAATGGAATACGCGGCCCGCAAGGCTGGGGCGCAGGAAATGTCCTTTGCAACGATCATTGCCTCGGGAGAGCGGTCGGCACTGCCTCATGGCCGGGCTTCGCAAGCTGCCATTCCCGCCGAGGGATTCGTGGTCTGCGACTTCGGTGTTATACTCGCGGGTTATTGTTCCGATATGACCCGCACCGTCTATGTGGGTCGCCCCTCTGCGGAGGCTCGCGAAGTTTACCAGGCGGTGCAACAGGCGCAGCAGGCTGCGGTGGACGCCGTGAGGCCGGGTATCAGCGT
>JAIQFF010000117.1 GCA_020073395.1 Terriglobia bacterium | reverse complement strand
CGCGGCCCGCAAGGCTGGGGCGCAGGAAATGTCCTTTGCAACGATCATTGCCTCGGGAGAGCGGTCGGCACTGCCTCATGGCCGGGCTTCGCAAGCTGCCATTCCCGCCCAGGGATTCGTGGTCTGCGACTTCGGTGTTATACTCGCGGGTTATTGTTCAGATATGACCCGCACCGTCTATGTGGGCCGCCCCTCTGCGGAGGCTCGCGAAGTTTACCAGGCGGTGCAACAGGCGCAGCAGGCTGCGGTGGACGCCGTGAGGCCGGGTATCAGCGTAGGTGAAGTTGACGGCGCGGCCCGCAAGTCATTGCAAAAAAGTGGGTTAGCAAAATATTTCACGCATTCAACAGGTCACGGCGTAGGCTTGGAAATCCACGAGGCGCCGCGCCTGGCTGCCGGACAGTCTCAGGTCCTGCTGCCGGGAATGGTGATCACGATCGAGCCCGGCGTTTACGTCCCCGGCAAGTGGGGCGTACGCATCGAAGATGTGGTTGTGGTCACGGAACGAGGGTGCGAGGTTTTGACACCCACCAGCAAGGAACTTGTGGCGATTTGAAACGCTGTCATCCCGGGCGCCGGGAGGCATTGCGGGCGGAGTTGGTCGTGCCTTTCCGGCGGACGCCCAAGAAGGCAAACGTCGGTCCCACCGTACGATGAATCAGCGCATACGATGAATCAGAAAGAGCTGAAAGAACTCATCGAGTTCTTAATTGAGAAGGACATCGCCGAGTTTGAACTGGAGCGCGGCGACGTCAAAGTGCGGATCAAGCGGGGGAGCGAGCCCGTGGCCTCGGGATCCGCCCCGGACGCGCGCTTCTTTACCGTGCACGCCGCGGCGCCTTCGGCCCCCGAGCTCGGCGCCGCGCCGGCGGCCACCAGCCCGCCGGCGGGCGCTTCCTTGCCCGTGGTTGCGACCCCCGCTCCCGAAGAAGGGCTGCACATTGTGCGTTCCCCCATCGTGGGCACGTTCTACGAATCGCCCTCGCCAGGATCTCCACCTTTTGTAAAGCCCGGGGACATCGTTGAAGCCGGCCAGATTCTGTGCATCGTGGAAGCCATGAAGTTAATGAACGAGATTGAGTCCGACGTAGCGGGAGAGATTGTAAAAAAGCTGGTCGCGAACAATGCGCCGATCGAGTACGGGCAGGAGTTGTTCGCCATCAGGCCGCAGAAGTAGTCCGGGGTGGGACAACTGCCTTTTACCACGGAGACACAGAGACACAAAGAAAACCAACGAATAGATAAAGCCTCCTGATACAGATCGTCCGGCAATGGTTTGCATATTGTTATTAAAATAAACGGTTTTCTTTTTTTTCGCGTTCTCTGTGTCTCCGTGCCTCCGTGGTAGAAGGTTCTTTGCGGCACGAATCGAGCGCATGTTCAAGAAAATCCTCATTGCCAATCGCGGAGAAATTGCCCTGCGGGTGATCTGCGCCTGCAAGGAGCTGGGCATCCGCACGGTGGCGATTTACAGCGAAGCCGACCGCAACTCCCTGCACGTGCGTTTTGCCGACGAAGCCATTTGCATCGGCCCTCCCCAGCTGGCGCAGAGCTATCTCAATATCCCATCGGTCATTAGCGCGGCGGAAATCGCCAACGTGGACGCCATCCATCCCGGCTACGGACTGCTGGCGGAAAATGCGAACTTTGCCGAGGTCGCCGAAACCTGCAACATCAAGTTCATCGGCCCTCCCCCCGAAATTACCCGGCTGATGGGCGAAAAAGAAAAAGCCCGGGCAGCCATGAAGCGCGCAGGAGTTCCTATTTTGCCCGGCTCGGAAGGCATTCTGGCCAGCGACGGCGAGGCCATGGAGTGGGCCCGCCAGGTCGGATTTCCCGTGATCATCAAGGCATCGGCCGGAGGCGGCGGACGCGGCATGCGCATTGTACGCAACGAAGAAGAACTGCCGGCGCTGTTCAAGGCGGCGTCATCCGAAGCCGCTGCATCCTTCGGCAATGGCGACCTCTACATGGAAAAATTTGTGGAGCGGCCGCGCCACATTGAGTTCCAGATTTTGGCCGACCAGTATGGAAACGTGGCCAGCCTGGGCGAACGGGAGTGCTCCATCCAGCGGCGTCACCAGAAGCTGTTGGAGGAATCGCCGTCCACCCAGGTCACTCCGGAGCTGCGCGACCAGATCGGACAAGTGCTTTGCAAGACGCTTTCCGACGTCGGCTACGTGAACGCCGGCACCATCGAGTTTTTGATGGATGAAGACCGGAGGCTCTACTTCATTGAAATGAACACGCGTATCCAGGTGGAGCACCCGGTCACGGAAATGGTGACCGATGTGGACCTGGTGAAAAGCCAGATCCTGCTGGCCGCGGGCGAGCGTCTGGAGAACGTGCTGCATGGCCCCATCCTGCATCGCGGACACGCCATCGAATGCCGCATCAATGCCGAGCATCCGGAGAAGTTCACTCCGTCAGCGGGCAGAATTACCACGTTCAATCCGCCGGGCGGCACCGGAGTCCGGATCGACACTGCCGCTTACGCGGAAGGCGTGATTCCGCCGTATTACGATTCCCTGATTGCCAAGCTGATCGTACGCGGCAAAGACCGCGATGAAGCGGTCTCCCGCATGGCGCGCGCCTTGGAGATGTTCATCATCGAGGGCATCTTCACCACCATTCCCCTGCACCGCAGAATCCTGGCCGACCCCGATTTCCGCGCGGGCAAGGTGGACACCACTTTCATCGAGAGATTTCTGGCCCAGGGCAAGGCAGCGAAGCCGTAGTCTGTGTGGGACGGACACTCCTGTCCGTGCTTTTGAACTTGGTTTTGTTTTGGATTTTGATTGATTGTTGTCGAACTGTTCAATTGAGGACGCAATGTCCAAGTCAAAGGCGTCGGACAGAGCCTGCCCTGAGCGGAGTCGAAGGGAGTGTCCGACCCACACACATTGGCGTGCATGATCTCCCTACCGCGGCTCTATGCCATCCTCGACGCATCCTCTTTTGGGGATTGTGCCACGATCTGTCGATCGGCCCTCGAACTGGTTGCGGGCGGTGTCACACTCTTGCAATACCGGAACAAAACGGAAAATGCCCGCCAGATGCTGGAACAGGCCCGCGAGTTAAGGCGCCGCCTCCCCGGTTCCGTCAAACTGATCATGAACGACCGGGCCGACTTGTGTCTGGCGGCTGGCTTCGACGGAGTTCACGTGGGCCAGGAGGATCTCTCACCCGAAGGCGCGAGAGCGGTGATAGGTAATAACCTCTGGCTGGGCGTTTCCGCCCACAATCCCCAGCAACTCGCCGAGGCGGACCAGACTACGGCAAACTATCTCGCGATCGGGCCGGTGTTTCCGACTGGGAGCAAGGCCAACCCCGATCCTGTGATTGGCCTCGATGGAGTGCGGCAAGCCAGGGGGTTAACCCGCAAGCCACTGGTAGCCATTGGCGGAATAACCCGCGAAAACTGCCGGCCGGTCATCGAAGCTGGGGCGGATGCGGTCGCGGTGATATCCGACTTGATACGGGAGCCCCGCAAATCAGCAGAGGAATTTTTCCGGATATTGAGGTAAAGTCCCATGGAGTTTGGCGGGCGAGGGCGAGACGCCCTCGCGACAGCCGGCGGGACGCCGCGCTACAGTAACCGCACCCCGGGAGGGCTGTGAGTACCGAGACCAATCGACCCACGCCTGCAGCAGCAACCGACTGGGACGTCCATAGCCATCAGGATAAAGAACTAGTAAAGGGCCTGGGATTGACCAGCGCCACCATGCTGGTCATGGGCTCCATGATCGGCTCCGGCATCTTTATCGTATCTGCGGAAATTGGCCGTGAGGTCGATTCGCCCGCGCTCCTGATCGGGGCCTGGCTGGTGACCGGTTTCCTGACCATCGTCGGGGCCCTCAGCTACGGCGAGCTGGCGGCCATGATGCCGCGCGCCGGCGGCCAGTACGTCTATCTTCGGGAATCGCTGGGGCCGCTTTGGGGATTCCTCTACGGCTGGACGCTTTTTCTGGTCATTCAGACGGGAACCATCGCCGCCGTCGGCGTGGCCTTCGGCAAGTTCCTCGGCATCTTCTTTCCCTCGATTTCTTCCTCGAACTGGATTGTGCACTTCTGGAAAGTGCCGCCCATTCACATTGGCCCCATGGTATTGGGAAACATGGAGACCGGACTGAGCACGCAGAACCTGGTGGCGATTATGGTAGTGGTAGTGCTCTCGGTGATCAACGTAACGGGCTTGAAAACCGGAGCCTTGATCCAAAACGTTTTCACGTTCGCCAAGGTTTCCGCCCTGTTGGGGCTGGTCTTGCTGGGCCTCTTCATCGGACGTAATGCGCAGGCCCTGGCGGCAAATTTTCAGGGACATTTCTGGCATAACGCGGCCCTGGGCGCGCAACATGCGGTGCAGGTGGGAGTGGGCGGTCCAACTGTTCTGGTAGGCACGCTGACCATCCTCGCGGTCGCGCAGGTGGGATCGCTGTTCTCCGCCGACGCCTGGAACAACGTCACCTTCACTGCCGGGGAAGTGAAGAACCCCAGCCGCAATCTGCCGCTCTCGCTGGCTTTGGGCACGGGCGTGGTCATCGCGCTGTACGTCGCCTGCAACTTTATTTACCTGAATGTTCTGCCCCTGGATGGCAGCCCGGCGGGCGCCACGATTCTGGAGCGCGGTATCAAGTACGCCACTGAAGACCGCGTGGGCACGGCGGTCATGTCGCAGATGCTGGGCGCAGCTGGGGGAACGCTGATGGCCGTCGCCATCATGCTTTCCACCTTCGGGTGTTGCAATGGGCTGATTCTGGCGGGCTCGCGGGTTTACTACGCCATGGCCAAGGACGGATTGTTTTTCAAGAGCGTGGCCAAACTGCATCCAGCTTACAAGACTCCGGCGGTTTCGCTCATGGTGCAGATGGTCTGGACCTGCATCCTGTGCGTCTCCGGCAGTTACGGACAACTGCTCGATTACATCATCTTCGCCGTGCTGGTTTTCTATGTACTCACCATCTTTGGGTTGTTCGTCCTGCGGCGCACGCACCCCGATGCGGAACGTCCCTATCGGGCCATTGGTTACCCTGTACTTCCGGCGATTTATATTGTGATGGCTTTATTTATCGATGTCGTACTATTACGCTACAAACCGCAGTACACCTGGCCGGGATTGATCATCGTGCTGCTGGGAATTCCGGTGTATTTCTTGTGGTCGCGGAGAAGCCGCGAGACAGACGCTTCAGCTTAAGTGCTTAGGAGAATCGAAACGCATGGCAAATCTCTGGGCCAGAAAGCCTTTGAACATGCTGTTGGCCGAAGCCCGCGAGTCGGGCGAACACAGCCTGAAGCGAACCCTGGGCCCCTTCCAACTCACCGCGCTTGGAGTGGGTGCGGTCATTGGCGCCGGCATCTTTGTTCTCTCCGGACTGGGCGCGCATTACGCCGGGCCAGGGTTGATGCTCTCTTTTGTGCTTTCCGGCATGGGATGCGCCTTCGCGGCTCTTTGCTACGCGGAATTTGCAGCCATGATTCCCCTGGCGGGCAGTGCTTATACCTATGCTTACGCCACACTGGGCGAACTGTTTGCCTGGATTATCGGCTGGGACCTCACCCTCGAGTACGCCATGGGTGCCAGCACCGTGTCATCAGGCTGGTCCAATCACTTTATCGAACTGCTCGATATTTTCCATATCAAGATGCCGCTGTGGCTGGCCTATGACCACTGGACAGGCCTCCGCGCGGCTGAGAATATTGTCGCCCGCCAGATGGCGCAGGCTTCCGATTCCACGCTTGTACCCGGCACTCAAGCCTTCCTCAACAAAGTGACCGACATCATCGCTGCACAGTCCCCGCAGCTCCTGGAGGGTGCGCATAAGCTGTTGGACGCCCCGAAAATTTTGGGCGTCGAGGTGGGCTGGAACATGCCGGCGTTCGTGATCGCACTGATCATCACCGCCATACTTGCCAGAGGTATCAAGGAGAGCGCGCGCTTTAACTCGACCATCGTAGTGATCAAGGTTTCGGTGGTGCTCTTCGTCATCGGCCTGGGCTTCCGCTACGTCAGCGCCAGCAACTGGGGCGGAGACTGGCATACGTTTGCTCCCATGGGATTCTCCGGTATCGGCGCGGGTGCGGCTTATATCTTCTTCGCCTATATCGGATTTGATGCGGTCTCAACCACTGCCCAGGAGGCCAAGAACCCGCAGCGCGACTTGCCCATCGGCATCATTGCGTCTCTGCTGATCTGCACCGCGCTCTATATTGCCGTGGCGGCGGTCCTGACCGGCATGGTGCCCTGGCGTGAAGTGAACATCGAAGCCCCCATTGCCCGTGCGTTCCTCGATCGCGGACTGACCGGCGCTTCGCACATCATCACCCTCGGCGCCCTGGCCGGACTCACCAGCGTGATGCTGGTCATGCTTCTGGGACAAACTCGCGTTCTCTACTCCATGGCCAACGATGGCCTGCTGCCCAAGAAATTCTTCGCTGACATTCACCCCAAATGGCGCACGCCTTGGAAGAACACAATTCTGGTGGGACTGCTGGCTGCAATCGTAGGAAGCCTGGTGCCCATCGACGATATCGGGAAGATGGTGAACATCGGCACGCTGCTGGCTTTCGTCATCGTGTGCATTGCAGTGCTCCTGCTGCGACGCACCGATCCCGATCAGCCCCGTCCTTTCCGCACTCCGTGGGTGCCGGTTGTGCCAATTCTCGGGATACTCTTCAATGGCTACATGATGTACCGCCTGGGCCGGATCAATTGGGCCCGCCTGATCATCTGGCTGGCGATCGGACTGGTGGTGTACTTCACCTACGGCCAGAAGCACAGCAGGGTGCAAGCCCTGCCGGAGAATTCCGGGAAATAGCTGTTGGTCGTTGGCCATTGGTCGTTGGCCAATCCAGTGTCGGGTTAATATCACCTTGCGCGTTGGGCCGCTTGCCTGGCCTAGTTTCCTGAAATTGTCGTGTCACCCTCCACTGCGCTCGCTTCGCTCCGGTCGGGATGACACCATAGGGGGCGAGGATCAACGGCCAAGGGCCAAGGGCCAACGACTAACGACCACCATGAAATCTTTCCGCAACCTGAGGCTTATCGGCGCGGCGCTGCTCGGCCTCACGCTGGCAGGCACCGCCGGCTTTCACTTCATCGAAGGCTGGTCCTGGTTCGATGGCTTCTACATGGTGATTACGACCTTCACCACCATCGGATACCAGGAAACCCATCCCCTCTCGCATGCCGGACGTGTGTTCAATGTCGGCCTGATCATGGTGGGCGTGTCGTTGGTGTTTCTCGGCATCGGGTCATTGACGCAGGCTTTGCTAGAATTCGAACTGGGCAGCTTCTTCGGAAGGCGGAAAATGGAGCGCGAGATCAGCCGGCTCTCCGATCATTACATCATTTGCGGGGCGGGCCGCGTGGGCCGCAGCGCGGCGCGAGAGCTGGCGAACAAGCGGGTGCCGTTCGTCATTATCGATCAGAGTGTGGACCGGGCAGTAAAGCCCGAAGAGGATTGGTTGATTCTGAATGGCGATGCCACCCAGGGGCAGACCCTACGCGAGGTCCATATCGAACGCGCCCGTGGCCTGGTCGCCGCAACTACAACCGACGCCACCAATCTTTACATCGTGCTCACCGCGCGCGAGCTGAATCCGCAGTTGAGGATCATTGCCCGCGCCAGCGAAGAAGATGCGGAAAAGCGCTTGCTCAAGGCCGGCGCTGATTCGGTGGTCTTGCCTTACCTGTTCGCCGGCCAACGCATCGCCCGTTCATTTCTGCAGCCACACGTCGTCAGCTTTCTCGACTCCGCGACCGCTCACCTTGACATGGACCTCGAGATCGGCGAGATCTGCGTGGCGGGCGCGTCCACGGTCGCGGGTAAGACCATTGAGACTTCCCGCATCCGGCAGGACTGCGGTGCGGTCATCCTGGCCATCAAGCGGGAAAAGAAAATGGATTTCAATCCTTCGCCGGAAGACCGCATCGAGGCCGGCGACTACCTGATCGCCATGGGCGAATCCTCCCAACTGCGCCGCTTGGAACAAATGGCCGCGGGCCGGTCATGAAGATCGTCACGGCAACAGAGATGCGTGAGATCGACCGTGCTAGCAGCGAGCGCTTCGGTGTCCCCTCTCTGACTCTGATGGAGAACGCGGGCACGGCCGTGGCGGCGTTTGTCTTGTCGCAGTATGCCTCGGCCGAATGTGTCGGCGTAGTTTGCGGAAAGGGAAATAACGGCGGAGACGGGTTCGTGGCTGCCCGCAAACTGCACGAGGCCGGCCAGGAGGTCCGTGTACTGTTGCTAGCGGAGCCTTCCGAACTGCGGGGCGATGCCGCGGAGATGTTTTCGAAGCTCCCTATGGCGCCGGTGACAGCGTCATCAAGAGAACAGTTGAAGGATGAACCTGCCCGATCCGTTCTTGATGCGGACGTATTGGTGGACGCCATTCTCGGCACCGGTTTTCGGCCGCCCGTAAGCGGCCTATACGCTGAAGCCATCGCCGCAATGAATGCCAGTTCCGTACCGGTTGTTGCGGTGGATATTCCATCCGGCGCCGATGCGGATGTGATGGGCGAGCAGGTGGGTGCGGTGGCGAGGGCCGATGCGGTCGTAACCTTCACCGCTCCCCACCCCGCGCATGTTTTTGGAATGCTTACCCGCGGGCCGACCGTGGTGGCCCCAATCGGCTCGCCGGACGAAGCCGTCGTCTCTTCTCTCCCGCTCAACCTGATTATCGCGCGCGATGTCGCGCCGCTGATTGGTCCTCGATCCGCGAGCGCGAACAAGGGAAATTTCGGCCACGTCTTAGTATTGGGTGGATCAACGGGTAAGGCGGGAGCGGCGGCCATGGCCGGCATGGCAGTTCTGCGCGCCGGCGCGGGTTTGTCCACGGTGGCCACCGCGAAGTCCGTGCTGGCGACCGTCGCCGGCTTTCATCCCGAGCTCATGACTGAGCCGCTCGAGGAAACGGAAGCAGGCAGCATTTCTCTGGCCGCACTGGAACAAGGCCGCCTGGACACGCTGATAAAGGCAAAGACAGTGCTGGCGGTCGGGCCGGGCATTTCGCGCCATCCCGACACGGCCGCGTTGGTGCGGGGTGTCGTCAGGAAATACAAACTGCCCATCGTTCTGGACGCCGATGGCCTCAACGCCTTCGAAGGCCGGGCCGGCGAGTTGAAAAGCAGCGCGGGCACGCTGGTCATTACGCCCCATCCAGGCGAGATGGCGCGGCTCACCGCTTCCACCGTTCCCGCCGTACAGCATGACCGGCTGAATGTGGCGCGGACATTTGCCCGCGAGAATAGATTGATAGTCGTGCTGAAGGGACATCGCACCCTGATTGCGCAGCCCGACGGTACGGTTTGGGTGAACGCCACCGGGAACCCAGGCATGGCGACCGGGGGCACCGGCGATATTTTGACTGGCATGGTCGCCGGCCTGATCGCGCAGCATCCAGATCGAGTTGCGGAGGCGGTGATTGCCGCGGTCCATCTCCACGGCCTGGCGGGTGATGTTGCGCGCGAGAGCACCGGCGAGTACTCACTGGTCGCGACTGATCTGCTCAAGTCATTGCCTGAGGCGTTTCGCCGGACTCAGGACGCGGCGCAAACGTCGGCGGTCACGATCAGCGGATAGAGCGGGTCTCACAAATTGGTGGGAAGGGCGCGAGTTCAGTCAGGTTGGCTGCTTGCGCCTGGTCCGCCCGAGCGCGGCGTCGACTCATCGTCCTTCGGGCCAGTAACCAACTCCGCAACGGGCGCGCATCTCCTGATAGGAAGGGACCTTAGCGGCCGTTCAGTAAGATCCCTGTTCGGAATCCGTACATGTGTCTTCAGTAACCTGTCCCCACCAGCAGCGCCGTGAAATAGTCCGTGCATGACTCACTTTCCCCAAGTGCATCCTCAGCGCCGCTCTCCACGTATCCAGCTTGGTGGTTCAGTTCTGGCCTTAGTCATGTTGGAAGACGGTAAGCGCGCCAAAGCGAAACTCCAAACTATCTCCGTCACCGGCGGTCTGTTACGGCTGGCCAAATCTCTCAGTCAGGGAGATTTTGTCGAAGTCGCTTTTCAGACTCAATCTGGTCCCGTACGAGGCATGGCGGAAATGCTCACACCCGTACGGGCGGCCACTGACGGCGCCCTGCAGCCTTTCCGCTTCGTTGCACTGGGCGACGACGACCATCGCGCCTTGCGCATGGTCGTGGATTCGGCCGCGGACCGAAGCTTCCAAGGAATCCGGTCCAGCCAGTGGACGGCGCCGAAGTCAGTTTGAGCGGCGCTCTGGGAAGCAAAAGCTAACCTCAGCGGCTGAAGCCGCACTGATGTTCAGCGGTCATGGCACGACTGAAGTAATGTCGTTCCCATTTTCGGCCTTACGGCGCGGCTGAAGTGTGGCCCCCCGGTGTCCGGGGAGGGAATCGCTATACTGGTCATTTGAATTCGACCAGCATGGCCACACAGGAATTTGTCACCCATTCCGCCGAGGAGACCATCGCGCTTGGCCGTACTCTGGCCGGAATGCTCGCGCCGCCCAAGCTGGTGTTGCTGCGCGGCGATCTGGGAGCAGGCAAGACCACGCTGGTGAAAGGCATCGCCGAGGCTTTCCAGGCCGCGTCCGCTGAAGACGTCACCAGCCCTACCTTCACCTTGATCCACGAATATCGTGGTCCCCAGGCTAACCTCTATCACATCGACTTGTATCGTATTGATACGCCGCGCCAACTGGAAACCCTGGGACTCGATGACCTGATCGCTGACAAAAGCGTTCTCCTGATAGAGTGGGGAGAGAAGTTCCAACGCTTTGAGCGCGAGCGCGATGTGGAAATTGCGCTGGAGAGAGTGAATGAAAAACTCGGCGAACGGGGGCGAAGTTCTGAAAACGACCGGCACATTCGGATCACCAGCACGTAGGTCAAAGGCTACGCTTCCCATGTTTGATCGTTCGCTGCTTACTTCACGCCGGGAACTTCCCGCCAACCGGTTTGCGCTGGCGATTGTCTCCACTTTGATTTTGATGATGACCATGACGAGCGCTCAGCTCTGCCGCTCCCAAGACTCGCCGCCGCTGGCAACCGCCGACAAAGATGGTGCAAGCCAGAATCACGAGCAGAAGCGAGTTGACTCTTCCACCCAGCCCTCCGGCCAGGAGCGAATGTTCGGCATCGTGCCCGCATACGGGTTGGTCGAAGTCGGGACGCAACCGCCCCCGTTAACCAGCGGCCAGAAGTTCAAACTCGCGGTGCAGTATCTCAATCCTTACACTTTTGTATTTGTAGCTGCCGAAGCCGGCGTGAACCAGGCACGCAACAGCCCCAGGGAATATGGACAAGGCGCGGAGGGCTACGGCAAACGATACGGGGCTGGCTTGGCGGACGGCTTGACCGCCGGCATCTTTATCACCGGCGTATATCCCTCTCTGTTACGCCAGGACCCACGGTATTACCGCCTCGGCGATGGAGGCTTCTCCCGCCGCATGGGATATTCTTTGAGCCGCATTCTGGTAACGCGGCAGGATTCCGGGCGAAAGGCGTTCAATGTCTCGGAAGTATTGGGCAGTTTCAGTTCATCCGCCCTCGCAATGACTTACTATCCCAGAAGCCAGAGAGATTTTTCCGATGTGGCCGAGCGCGCCGGCATCCAGTTTGCCTTCGATGCCGGCTTCAATGTGTTGAAGGAATTTTATCCTGACATTGAACGCAAGTTCTTCGGCAGGAAGCGCAAACCATAGCGCCAGCTAAAAACCCATAATGTTGTAGCCGCAGTCCACGTAGATCACTTCACCGGTGATGCCGGAACTGGCGTCCGAGGCCAGAAACACCCCGGTCGCGCCCACTTCGTTCACATCCACATTGCGCTGTAAAGGGGCGCGCTCGGCGTGGGCTTTCAGCATGTCGCCGAGACCGGAAATACCGCGGGCCGCCAGGGTCTTGATCGGGCCGGCGGAGATGGCGTTGACCCGGATCTTCTTCTTGCCCAGATCGTAGGCCAGATAGCGCACGCTGCACTCCAGTGCCGCCTTGGCCACGCCCATGACGTTGTAGCGAGGCACAACCCGCTCTGCTCCGTAATAAGTCATGGTGATGATGCTGCCGCCGTCTTCCATGAGCGGGGAGGCAGCCCGGGCGAGCGCGACCAGCGAATATACGCTGACGTCGTGGGCGATGCGGAAACCTTCGCGCGTGGTGGCAACGAACTCGCCCTTCAGCTCCTCGGCGGGAGCAAACGCTATGCTGTGCACCAACACATGCAACTTACCGTAACGCTCTTTGAGTTGGACAAACAAGCGCTCGATGGCGGCGTCATCGGACACATCGCACATGAAGCCTTCCGCGCCCGGCAGCGAAGCGATCAACTCCCTGGCTTCCAGTTCCAGACGTTCATTCTGGTAGGTGATAGCCACTTTCGCGCCCGCATTATGCAGCCCTTGCGCGATCGACCAGGCGATCGAGCGTTTGTTGGCGACTCCGAAGACAACCGCAACTCGACCTTCGAGGCTGGATGACATGCAAGTCTCCTGGGCTAAGTTGGAACGGGAAAGGATAACAGTTCGGGGCGGATGGGAAGAAGTGCGATTTCAGATTGTAGATTTTGAGATTTCAGATTTAACCGCTCAAGCCAACCGAGAACTGAGAACTGAAATCTGAAATCAACAATCTGAAATCTGAATCAGACAATCTGAAATCTACCCGCCTCAATCTGGCCCAACCTCGCAAACGGGCCTCGCCGCCGCCACCGGCCACACCGCGGTGACGAAGGCCACCGCATAGACCATGCCGATGATGGAGAAGCCCGCCACCAGGTTCAATTGCGCCACCGCGCCAACCAGAAATCCCAGAACAATTTGCAGCATGGTACCGGCGAAGTAGAAGGTGTTCTGTACCCGCCCCATAAAGTGCTGCGGCACCTGTTCCATGATGCTGGTGTTCATGGCGACGCCACTTATGCCGCGGCCTGAGCCCATGATGGCGTAAATCGCGACCGCCACCGCCAGCCAGGGCGAAAGCGGCGCCACGGTCATTGCAATAGCCAGCACGCCCATGGAAATCGCAATGGAACGGCGCGCGCCGACCCAGGCAATCAGGGCGGGCGCGTAGAGCGCGCTCAGAAACGCACCGGTGCCCCAGCCTGCGTTCAGCCAGCCATAGCCGACGGCGCCGGCGTGAAATACGTTGTCGCTCAACGGAGCGGTGACCACCACTCCAGTCATCATTGCGCCCAGGAAAAGAGCCCAACTGACTCCCAGCGTGACCACGGAGCGGTGGCTGCGCAGGAAATCAATACCTTCACGCATCTCGCGCACAAAGCGCCCCACCGCGGTTTCTGCGGCGATGATGTCCGCTCGCAGTTCCGCCGGTCGCGGCACCACGTGGCGGCCCTTGCGCACTCCAAGATAAAGCAGAAACGAGGCCAGGTAAGTAGAGAAGTCAATCAGCAACACCCCGCCCAGGCCAATGTGGTTGTAGACGAATCCTACGATCGATCCGGCAATCAGCCAACCACCCTGGATTCCCGCCAGCAGAAAGGTATTGGCGTCGACAAACTCCTCACCTGGAGTCAATTCCTGGATCAGCGCGGTGATGGTCGGCCAGAACATCCAGAAGCCCGCCGCTACCAGCGTGTTCATCAGATAGAGTTGCCACACTTTCACCTTGCCGGTGAAGGCCAGGATTGCCACCACGAGAATGATTATGGCGCGGGCCGCATCCAGCATCATCACCAGCCGGCGCCGGTCCTCACGGTCGATCAGGACTCCGGTAAAGGGCAGCATCAGCATGGCAGGCAGAGTTTGCAGCACCGCAAATGTTCCCAGCGCGACTTCGGAGTGAGTGGCCTGCAGGATGTACCAGGCCACGGCGGCGGAATTCATGCCACTGCCCAGCATGGAGATCATGTTGGCGCCGAAAACGTACCGCAGCGCCCGTTTCTGCAGAATCGCACGCACGCTTCAAATGTAAACGATGAAGAAAGACTCTCCAACCGGATGGGATTGGTGTGGTAACGCCAAGAGCCTCGCTCACGAAGATTTTGTGCGAACCGGCCAACCCGTTTGCACCCGGCTTGCTTCCCAAAATAAGTACACCGCGAGCAGGATGATCTCCGGTTCGATAGCGTGCTTATAGCGCGGGAACGGGTTCACCAGGTAGTACGGCAGAGGGTATATCAGCAGAAAGCAAGCCAGCAGAAATCCTCCCGGCTTTCTGTTTCGCAGTGTCAGCCACAGACCCGCGAAGGCAAAGGCAGCGGGAAGAATGAACATGACATGGCGGGCGATCATGAGGTCATATCCAGCGACGATATTGGCCTGGGGCGGTCCGATCCAGAAGTAAAGAATGCGCTTGAGCGTAAAGATGAGAAATTTTCCTGGATGTTCCCGGATGAATTCGCGGACCTGCTGTTGCTTTTCCTCCATAAAGGGAATTTCGCCCAGCTGCTGAAATCGGCGCATGGCTTCGGGATCGTTGCCGGGATGCTCGCCTCGGGTCCACAGGCCGTTGGACTGGTCATTGTTGGCCATGTGTATTTCCAGTGCCAGATTGTCGCGAACAAAAACGAATTTGCCGAAGGCAGCATGGTTGCGGAGCAGCCAGGGGCTGACCACCAGCCCCGCCGTTAGAATGCACAATCCAAACCCCACCAGCTGCCGGGACCGCCGGGGCAGCCGCCACAACAGATAAAGCAGACAAAACGGCAGCATCGAAAGCACCGCAGTATTGGTGATGGCCAACAAACCCCATAGGAACCCGAATCCGATCCAGATTCGAAGCCGCGGAGGTTCGTCCGCCATGCGCAGCGTAAGCAGGAGCGCCAGACTCAACAGGAACGCGCTGAGACTCATCTCCCAGACCACGCGCACCGGCCAATAGATGGCGTAGGGGAACAGCGCCCAGGTCCAGGCCGCGGCCCGCGCTACTGCAACGCCGTAGATCTTCTCGCCAATCCGGTAAAGCGTGAGACAAGTCAGCGAGGAAAAAATACTGTTGAATGCCAGGATGACCCAGGCAGAAAGATTGCTGTAAATCCCAAACAGCTTAAACACCCCAGCCAGGATGTAGGGATAAACCGGCGGCGCCCAGGCGCTGGGCCCGGTGGACAAATCCGTGGGAGAACTGAAGCCTTGTCCGGACGCGATGGAACGTGCGATGCGTCCCATTTCCCATCCAAACTGGAAGTGGTCGCGGCGGGGCGTGATGCGGTAGGTGTGGCCTATGGTGATGACAGCCAGGCGAAGCAGAAAGGCAACCAGAACGATAAAGAGTATGGAATGCGTCCAGCCAGCAGCAGAATTCTCCGCGACCACCGGCTCTTCGCGATCCCGCATGAGGAAAAGACTAGCATGGACTGTGTAGGGGCGGGCCTCTGACCCGCCCGGTCGAGCGTAGCTCGACAGTGTCTTAGATGAGCCACCATCTGAGCCGGTGAAGCCGAGCTACGCTCGGCCTGACCGGGTCGAAGACCCGGCCCTACACGAGCGGTCGGTAGGGTCCTAACATACTCTTAGGACACCACCCGAGCGGCCTCAACGCTTGCATATCCCGCCTTTCAGCGCTACGATGCCGACGCCATTCCGGAGGTGACGTATGAAGCACGGCCGCTGGTCCGTTCTGCTAGTTACCTTTCTGTTCGTGGTTGCTCTCCTTTCCCCGGCCCAGATAGAACCCATCGTGATTCCGGCGGGCACGCCGGAGGACCAGGCGCTGCAAGCCATCACCAAAGAGCCGGATGATCAAAAGAAGCTGGCCATGTACGAGGATTTCCTGAAGCAGTTCTCGTCTAATCCGGCGGCTGTGGCTTATGGCAACTGGCAGCTGGCGCAGGCCTACCAGGGCACCGGCGACTTGCAGAAGGCGCTCGATTACGGAGACAAGGCGCTGGCCAGTGCACCCCGCAGCCTCGATATTTTCGTCTCCCAGGCCAGCATCGCCCAGCAGATGAAGAACAACCCTAAGTTACTGGATTACTCGGTGCGCGGCGGCGAAGTTTATAACTCCATCGGCAAGACTAAGCCGGAAGGCATGAGCGACCAGGATTTCGCCACGCAGACAGAAGAGCAGAAGAACTCGGCGAAGAATTCATACGAATTCCTGGAAGCTGCGGCCTTCAATGTGATCGTCGATGAAACCAACGCCAAGGCGCGCATGAGCGACATTGATCGTTTTACCACTGCCTTTCCCAAGTCGCGCTTTGACGAATCGGTTGCTTCTTACGCCATGATGTCACTCTCCGAGCTCAAAGATACAACCCGGGTGGTAGCTTTCGGGGAAAAGGCGCTGGCGGCGAATCCCAACAATCTCGCTGCCCTGTTGCTTCTGGCGGGGACGTACGTCGAAGATCCCAAGCCGGGCAGCGTGGCCAAGGGCGCTGCCTATGCGCAAAGAGCGGTGGCTGCAGCCAAGGCGGACGCCCCGGACGCGGACCGCACCCGCAAGCTCTCGGCCGGAGTCGCCTATTCCACTCTGGGCTATGCCGAAATGAAGCAGGAAAAAACCGCGGCTGCAATTACGGATTTGAAGTCCGCCACCGCGCTACTCAAAGGTCTGGATGACCAGCAGTACGCGGTTGCACTTTATCGCCTCGGTTACGCCTACGCCAAGATCAGCCGGGTTACCGAGGCCCGTGAGGTATTGATGGAAGCGGCAAAAATTCCCGGTCCGGTTCAACCGCTTTCGCAAGATCTGTTGGCTAAAGTGAACGCAGCCCGTGCCAAGGGAAAGTAGATCCATCCACCTGTCATCCTGAGCGAAGTAGGGGCTTCGCGGTTGCGAAGCCTCTACGCAGTCGAAGGACCCCTGCGAAATTACCGGCCTCGTATTTCTGCGCGTGCATCGCGTCGTTCGGTTTGTGAAAGCTCGCAGCTAGAAGCTCGCAGCTAGAAGCTCGCAGCTAGAAGCTAAC
>JAIQFF010000295.1 GCA_020073395.1 Terriglobia bacterium | reverse complement strand
GGCATCCCTTTCCCAGTCGTACTGCTCCTGTTCACTGTGCCTCTGATCGCCGGTATCCTTGTGGGATTGTGGCGTTCTTCGGCGCCTGAACATGCGGCTCATTTGGGTGACAAGACCGGTGGTGGCATGCTGGCCGGATTACTTTGCACTGAAATTACGTTTTTGGTGATGAAGGGAGGGGTTGTTGACGAGGTGATCGGCTGGATGCGGGGGGAGGGCCATAGATTCGGTGAGATGCTGGTATTTTCCATAGTCGCTGGGGTTTTCGGGACTATTCTCGGCTTTGCAGGTGCGGGGCTCGCTTCAATCACGAAACGCTTTCGCCACCGCATAACCGGCGGCTGAAACTGACCGAATTGACAGTAGTGGAATCTAACATCACCGCACAAAAATTAGTTTGTCATAGCCCCCGCACTCCGACAGCACAGAACTGTCGCGATGTGGTAGGCAAGTTTAGCCTCCAAGCTGCTTGTGCAATGTCAAGAGGTGAAGATAATAATTTGAAGTTTTCTTGTTGCTGAAGAAGGCGACCGGTTAAGCGTGGAGCCTGATTCATTGTGTTCTTTGATATTGTTTTGATATCCCCCATCACCACAGGGACAGAGATATCCCGTTGCGACAGAGCCAGGGTTCTCGTGGAATGCGTGGCCGACCGTGTGCTAAAGCTGTTGGACCTGTACTTGCTTTCGTTGTTAGAGCTGCATGGTGAGCCGAAGGCTCTTGGAGTGCAGCGAGAACAAATGTTCTGATGCGATCCCAACAGCACGGAGGCCCGGAGAGTTATCAGTTAGACGAGACGATCCGCCGTGAGGCGAACCCCTCAATGCGCGCTAAACGCTCCGGGCATTCCGGCTCGCCTGCCGATCAGGCAGGCGATGTGCACCGCATGATCGTTGCGGTGCAGAAGCTCTTGATGAACAGATTCTGGTTGTTGCGTGGCACACATCGTCCTGTGTCGTTGAACTGAGAATGTCAAAGAACAGGTACTTCTGCCTTACGCAGAGTGATTCGCCTCACCGAGTGCGATGACGATTGTGTTTTAAGCACAGCGTATCGTTGTTCAAGTTTCTTCATTTGAGCAACAGTCTCCTCCCGCAGCTGGTACGTGCGCTTATCCCTGTTGAGGGCCACAATCAGCTGGAGGAGTTGGGGAATGGATGCGACGACATTCTTGCGATGCTTGCGTCGATGAATCTGGCGCGTGAGGTACTTGCATCGGATCTCGGGGACACGTTTGGAGGTTTCTTCGGTCATCTTGTACAGGATCCAGAGGAAGCGCTTATCGCCAATGTGGGAAATATGCCGCGACCCAACGTAGCGTCCGGACTCGGAGAGACGCAGATTGGCGCCGGCGAGTTTCTCCAGTTGTTTGAAATGGCGGTAGCGATCCAGGTCACGAACCTCGGCCAGGAACAAGGCGGTCAGAGTGTCACCCGCACCGCTGAGACTGGTGATGATGGCGAATGCGGGGAGTTGTTGTGCGAGGCGGACCAGTTCATCGTGGACAGGCTTGATCTGTGCTTCGAGCGAGTCGATCTGAGCGATCCAGGCATTGAGCGAAAGACGGTCAGCCAGGCGCTCATCGCTGCGTTTGACAATGCCGATGCTTCTCTTCGCGAGAGTGCAAACGCGTGCAAGCTCAGGGACGCCGAGCTGCCGTCGGGAGATTTTCTGGATCGCCAGTGTTTCGGCTTCGATATCCATGGCGAGAAATTCATCCGGGAAGAGAAACTTCTTCAGGAGGTACAGCGCAGAGTCCGTACCGGGTTTAAAGACCAGAAGGAACTCGGGGAAGATGCGCTCGATATGGGCACGGAGACGAGCCCGATTGCGGGCCAGGTCCTTGCGGAGTTTGTCGTAGGCGATGCTGAGATCATGCAAGGCATTGCTCTGGGGCGAGAAGTGTTCGCACAGACTGAAGGCGCCTCGGCGGGCCAGGGAGGCGACCAGAAAGGCGTCCTTGGGGTCTGTGCGAGAGAAATCAAGATTCATGATGGGACGTTCATGGCGGGTGCTCAGGGGTGAGACCAAGAGCACCGTGTACCCCATCACGGTGTGCAGGTAGAAAGCGAGTGTTTGCCAGAGGTTGCACGAGGTCTCGATGGCAAAGAGCGTGTTGTCCGGATTGCAGTCAGCGAGAGATTTGGCTATGTTCTTCCACAACACGATCTCAAAGCCATCGGAGCTGACAGGGAACGAGAAGGAAGAGCCAACTTGCACACCATCGGCGCCGACAAGCGCTGCCTGGTGCTTGTCTTTGGCTGGGTCGATACCGATGCATAAACCTCCGGTTTGCCGGCGGCGCGTAACACCTGAATCCTCTGGTGCCCTCCTTTGTCGCTTTCAAAAACGACCTCGGCCTGCAACGGACCTACCATGTGGAAGTGATTGGCGTCCACCGCTGCAAGTTCGGAAACCGGCCCGAAGGAGTCAACGCGCAGCTTGCCTTGCGTAGCCGTGACCCTCATGAAAGAGCCGCTCGAGGAATTCCGGTACAGGCCTGTCTTGGAATCCATTTGGGATGCGGTGAGTTCCACAACGGCGGAGGGCAGTGCCTGCCTGGATTCTTCCGGACTCATCTTGTCGCCCAGGTAAACCTCTGCCACCTGCCTCGCCAGCCGCGAAGGATTTGTCGTCCCGAGATTGCAGAGACAGGCGACGGACATCTTCTGCTCGGGCAACCGGATCAACTCCGCGCGGTATCCTGCCCACGCACCACCATGGCTGACCGACTTCAATCCCCTATAGCTGTCGACTGTGAGACCAAGCGCATACGTCAACTTTTCTCCGTTGTTGAGAAGTCCGGTCGTCTGAAGCTGGTCCAGCAAGTCCTTGCCTCCAACCCTTGGCTCGTAAAAGTTCTGGTCCCACAGGAGAAGATCTTCAACCGTGGTCATGACGGCGCCGTCGCCGGTCTGCTCGAAATTTGACATGTCGATCCGGAAGCCGCCTTCCCGCTTCGGCGCATATGCCGTGGCTCGCAAGGGAACGATCAGCGTATGGTCGTTGTGAATGTGGGTGTGTTTCATGCCGAGCGGCTGAAAGATGTTCTCCTGAGCGAACTGCGACAGCGTCTTGCCGCTCGCGCGCTTCACGATGATCGACAGGAGGAAAAAGCCGGAATTGCTGTACAGGTGCTCATCCCCGGGATTGAAATTGAGGGCTTTCTGCCTGGCAATGAGACCAAGGGCTTCCTCATCCCCGGTCACGCCGTCGAAATTGAATCCGGCCAGGCTCATGAGGGTCAAATAGTCCCGGACACCGCTCGTGTGATG
Organism: Terriglobia bacterium; assembly: GCA_020073395.1. GTDB lineage: Bacteria > Acidobacteriota > Terriglobia > Terriglobales > Acidobacteriaceae > JAIQFF01. The sequence continues at coordinate 108 of JAIQFF010000295.1, read as the reverse complement.
CAACAGATGGCGGATGGTGACGGTCTTGCCATACGAGGGGATTTCCGGGAGAAATTTTCGGATGTCGTCGTCCAACGAAAGCTTCTTCTGCTGAGCCAGGAGTACGAC
>JAIQFF010000116.1 GCA_020073395.1 Terriglobia bacterium | reverse complement strand
ACAAACAGCAGCAGGCCAAGAGTCAGCAAGAGCAGCAACACAAACAGCAGCAGGCCAAGAGTCAGCAGGAGCAGCAACACAAACAGCAACAGCAGCAGGCCAAGGGTCAGCAGGAGCAGCAACACAAACAGCAACAGGCCAAGGGTCAGCAAGAGCAGCAACACAGACAACAACAGCAGGCCATCCGGCCTTCACAGCAAGAGCAACATCGACAGCGGGGCCAACAGCAGGCCGTCTGGCAGCAGCATCGCGCACACAGCTGGCAGTCCGAGCACCGCGATTGGCAGCAACGCGGCGGGTACCATGGCTATCGCATTCCCGAGGACCGTTATCGTAGCTACTTTGGTCCGAGTCACGCGTTCCGCATCTACAGGTACCCCGTGGTCGTGGTTGGCGGATACCCTCGATTCCAATATGGCGGCTTTTGGTTCAGTCTCATGGATCCCTGGCCAGAATACTGGTCAGACGACTGGTACGACAACGATGATGTGTATGTCGACTACTACGAGGATGGCTATTACCTGTACAACCCCAGGTATCCCCGGGATCGAATCGCAATCACCGTCTATGTGCGATAGCGGAAACAATTTTCGATCGAGCGTGTGGAGACTCGCGTGCGAGAAGGAGGAGTTGACATGCTTTGGACCATCTGCTTAGCGGACGACGAACAGCGGGCTGAGACAGGGAGAAGTACGATCCCAGCCTGCCTATTGGCCGAGGAAAGTTTGAAAACCAAGCGTCAACCAATCGTGGACGCAGAGATCCTCACTTGGTTTCTCGGGTGGAGGTCTGACTAGGCCCACTCAGTCTGCAGACCTGGCGGTCGCAGCAGGGTTTGCATGACCACGCAATACTGCTCGGTCTTCTCGCGCAATCGGCTCAATTGGTCGGCGCTGGCCTGGGGCGCGCTGATATCAAAACGCACCCGGATGTGTTCAAAGCCGACCATCGCCTCCTTGGACACACCCAGCGTTCCCGAAAGATCCAGATCCCCTTCCACCGTGACTTCGATGTGCTCCGTGGGTATGCCCATAGCCACCGCCACCATCTGGCAAGTGATCTGGGCGCAGGCCGCCAGCGCGCCCAGCAGGAGGTCGCCGGAACAGGCAGCAGTACCGGAGCCCCCGACTCCGGTGTGGGCCTCGGCTTGATAGAGGGCACGTCCCAGGTCCACCGAGCATGACATCGGGGTCGCGGTTTCGCTGCCTTTCGCCCTGAGGGTTATCCGGGAACTGCCCGGCTCGCGGCGGTATTGTTCCTTCAACGGTTGTTGAACCGATCTCAGATCCATGGTGTTCTCTCGATTTTGTTATTCTTTCAATAACAGACGCCGCTTCCGGGAGCGGCTTATCGGTTGTCCTGTAAACCACCTATATAGTAAGGCACCGAAGGGGACGTATGCTCCGGGGTGAAACCGCAAAAACGAAAGAGCCGCAAGGGGCGCCAGCACCGCCACTGCATGAGGGACCCGCTACGCTCTCGCCGGGCTCGCGATTTGGCGCCTACGAGATTCTGTCCCCGCTCGGGGCTGGTGGGATGGGAGAAGTTTATCGCGCACGCGATACCCGTCTCGGCCGTGAGGTCGCCATCAAGATCCTGCCGGGCAACCTGTGTCCCGACCGGAGACGCATCGAGCGCTTCGAGCAAGAGGCCCGATCGGCATCCGCCCTCAATCATCCCAATATCGTGACCATTTACGAACTCGGACAGGTGGATGGAAACTGCTACATCGCCATGGAACTCGTAGAGGGAGACGTGTTGCGCGAGTTGCTGGCTTCGGGCTCGATTCCGTTACCCAAAGTGATTCAGATTGCCGCACAGATTGCGGATGGATTGGCGAAAGCCCATTCAGCCGGCATTGTGCACCGCGACCTGAAACCGGAAAACGTGATGGTTTCTCGCGACGGGTTGGTCAAGATTCTTGACTTTGGTGTGGCAAAACTCGTTCCCGCACCCGGCGCGGAAACACTCGACACACGCCCCCTGCAAACTCTTCCGGGCACGGTCATGGGCACTCTGGAATACATGTCGCCGGAACAGGCGAGCGGATTGGAAGTGGACTTCCGCTCAGACCAGTTTTCTTTCGGATTGGTGCTCTACGAGATGCTGACGGGTAAACCCGCCTTTCAACGGGACAGCATGGCCGAGACCATGGCTGCCATTCTCCGCGACCAATTGGAACCGATCAGCTCGTTGAATCCGGAAACCCCCGCGCCGCTGTGCTGGGCAGTCGAGCGTTGCCTGGAAAAAAGGCCCCAGCAGCGTTACTCCTCGACCCGCGACCTCGCGCGCGAGCTTGCGGCCACCCGTGACGGGGTGTCAGAAGTTCCGATGGAGCGCCCCGAGAGTCGACCCAGCAATCTCCCCACACCGCGTACGGCGTTTATTGGACGCGATCGCGAAGTAGCCGCGGTGAAGGAACTCCTGCTTCGACCAGACGTGCATCTGGTTACGCTCACCGGCCCCGGAGGCATTGGCAAGACCCGTCTGGGCCTGCAAGTAGCTGAGGCCCTGACGGGCCATTTCGCTGATGGTAGTTACTACGTTGCGCTGGCTCCGGTGAGCGATCCCAGGATGGTTGCACCGGCAATTGCGCAGACCCTGGGCCTGCGGGAAACCGGGGGCCAATCGCCGCTTGAAACCTTGAAAGCCTATTTGCAGCATTCGTTGCGACTGCCAATTCTCCTTTTGCTCGACAACTTCGAGCATCTGGTCGCCGAGGCACCGTTGGTGGCGGAGTTGCTCACCAGCAGCGCCCAGCTCAAGCTGCTGGTTACCAGCCGCGCTCCGCTGCATATTTATGGCGAACATGAGTATCCCGTGCCGCCTCTCGAATTGCCGGATCCCAAATCCGTTCCTGAGGTCGCCGTACTGACGCGCTATCCAGCGGTGGCCTTGTTCATGCAGCGTGCTCAAGCCGTCAAGCCTGATTTTGAGGTTAACCAGGACAATGCGGCGGCCGTGATCACTATTTGTGCGCGCCTGGACGGTCTGCCTCTCGCCATCGAGCTAGCTGCGGCTCGTATCAAGATGCTCTCGCCCTCCGCCATGCAGGCGCGTCTGGAAAGTCGCCTGCAGCTGTTGACCGGCGGGGCGCGAGATCTGCCAACTCGACAGCAGACTCTGCGAGGAGCGATCGACTGGAGCTACGGTCTGCTGAGTGCGGGCGAACAGATGCTCTTCCGCAGACTTTCGGTTTTTGTGAGCGGATGCACTCTGGAGGCGGTGGAGGCGGTGTGCAACACCAAAAGCGATCTGGAGGTGGACGGGCTTGACGGCATGGCATCGCTGGTGGATAAGAGCCTGCTGCAACGGGTCGAGCGTGGAGAAGGGGAATCGCGCTTCGTGATGCTGGATACGATCCGCGAATACGGGCTGGAGTGTCTGGCGGCCAGCGGGGAAGAGGCGGCGACAAAGCGCGCCCACGCCGCTTACTGCCTTGTGCTGGCAGAAGAGGGTGCCAAGACAGTGCAAGCGGAGTGGCTCGACCTGTTCGAGATGGAACATGACAATCTTGGTGCGGCCCTGGATTGGCTGACGCAGACTGGCAATGCAGAGTGGGGCCTGCGCCTGGGCGCCGCGCTCCTTCGCTTTTGGGAGAGCCGCGAGTACTTCGCCGAGGGGCGGGACCGCCTGGCCAAAGTCCTCCAGCTCGAAGGAGCGGCTGCCCCAACCCCTGCGCGGGCCAGGGCGCTGTTTGCCGCTGGCATCCTCGCCGGTGCGCAGGGCGACTACGCATCCGCCTGCTCACTGGTCCGCGAAAGCATGGGAATCGCCCGGGAGTTGAAGGATGACTGGGGCATCGCTGTCTCGCTCAACGCGCTGGCGGTCACTACCCGCAACCAGGGAAGTATCGCGAAGTCCCGTTCCCTCTTCGAGGAGAGCCTGGTGGTATGGAGAGAACTGGGTGACCGCTCAGCCGTGGCTCGCGCTCTCAGTAATCTGGCCAATGTCGTCAAGTTGCAAGGCGATTATGCCCTGGCACGATCCCTGTATGAGGAGTGTCTCTCGATCTTCAAAGAATTGGGTGACACTACGGGAATGGCCTGGTCGCTCAACCATCAAGGCGATGCAGCGCGCAGTCACGGCGACCCGATAGGGGCTCGCGCTCTATACGAACAGAGTCTGGCGATATTTCGGAAGCTGGGCGATCGCTGGGGGATTGCCGGCTCACTCGCTGACCTGGGAAATCTGATCTGCGACCAGCGGGATTACGCGGCCTCCGAGCCCCTCTATCGGGAAAGCATCCAGATCTTCCAGGAGTTGGGACACAAACGAGGGATCGCTCGCCTGCTGGAGTGCTTTGCCTGCTCCGCGGCCACCCAGTTGCAGCCCGAGCGCTCGCTGCGGCTGGCGGGGGCAGCGGCCGCTTTGCGCCAGGGGCTGGGCGCGCCGCTTCCATCGGTCGAACAGGCCCAGCATGAAAGGAGTTTGGAGCCGGCCCGGAAAGCACTATCCAATGCGGCAGCTTCAGCAGCGTGGCTGGAGGGATGGGGAATGCCCGTCGAGAGGGCCGTCGAGGAAGCGCTAAAGTCAGACTCCGAATGACGGCAACCATGTGGAGACAGCCGAGGGCGATTGTCTCCACGGGTTCATCGGGAATTATTCCGCAGTGGTTGGATCAATGAGACGGCGCACGGCGGAGATTCGATGCGCCGGGAATCCGCCTCGCTTGGCGTGCTCCTGGATGGTTTTTTCGTCGGGGGCAATGTACACGCAATAAAGCTTGTCGCCGGTGACGTAGCTGTGCAGCCACTGTATTTCCGGACCCATCCCCCTGAGAACTTCTACCGACTTTTGAGAGAGTGCCCGGAATTCGCTATCGGATAGCTTTGACAATCCAGGTATTTCGCGCTCGATCACGAACTGGGGCATGGAGCGAGTCTCCATCGTTGAAGATTTGTACAGCACTCTACTCCCGAGCCGGAGAACGAGTCAATCGCGCATGCGGCGCGGGAAGACGTTGCACGGCTCGCCTGATCGTAGCGCCGCCGTCCCGGCGGCTGTCGTGGGGCGTCCCGCCCACACTCACGGTCAGGCCAGGAAGATAGATCTCGCGGCTTGTGGTGAGATCTTATTCCTAAAGGGAAAATTCAAATTCCCGTCAGACAGCGTTCCCGGTCAGCTGGATGCCGGCAGCGCGCAGGCTCGGGCCCTTTCGAGCAGCAATTGGTGCTCGCGGGCGTTGCGGGCGAGCGCAGCCGCTCGCTCGAACTCCACGCGGGCTTCTTCCAGTCGTCCGAGCTTCCTGAGCAGGTCGCCACGCACACTGGGCAACAGGTGATAGCTCTCGAGCGAGGGCTCCGAAGTCAGGGGGTCCACAAGTTTGAGCCCCGCCGCTGGACCAAACGCCATTGCGACAGCCACCGCCCGGTTCAGCTCCACCACGGGTGATGGCACGATCCCCGCCAGTTCACCGTAAATTTCCACGATGCGCGCCCAGTCGGTTTCCTCCGGAGCCCGCGCCCGCGCGTGACAGGCGGCGATCTCGGCCTGCAACACGTACGGGCCCCGGGCAGCGCCCAGCTTCGCGGCACGTTGGAGAGCCGCGAGACCGCGACGGATAAGCAGTTGGTCCCAGTGGGCGCGATTTTGATCGAGCAGCAGGATGGGCTCTCCCGCTGGGCCTACGCGCGCCCGGGAGCGTGACGCCTGGATCTCCATCAGCGCGACCAGGCCATGCACTTCGGGTTCCCGCGGAGCCAGCTCGGCCAGCACGCGTCCCAGCCGCAGCGCTTCCTCGCACAGCGCCAGACGCAACCAGTCGTCTCCGGCGGTCGCCGCGTAGCCTTCGTTAAACACAAGGTAGATGACCGCGAGCACCGACGACATGCGGGCGCAAAGTTCCGCCCCGCGAGGGACCTCAAAGGGAATGTGCGCCTGAGAGAGAGTGCGCTTGGCGCGGACGATGCGCTGGGCAACGGTCGCCTCCGGAACCAGGAAGGCGCGCGCGATCTCCTCGGTCGTGAGACCCCCAAGCAAGCGCAGTGTGAGCGCGACCCGCGCTTCGCTCGAGAGCACCGGGTGAGAGGAGATAAACACCAGGCGCAGCAGGTCGTCGCCCACATCATCGTCGAGAGCCGCCTCGATGTCTGTCATCTGGACCTCGCCGGCGCGGACCTCGCGGACCCCGATCTTCTGCACCACGCCCTCGCGACCGAGTTCCTCGTGCTTGCGCTCGAGCCGCGTGTTCCGGCGGAAGTGATCAATTGCGCGATGCTTGGCCGCGGCCATCAGCCAGGCGCCCGGGTTGTCCGGAACGCCCGACTCCGGCCACTGTTCCAGCGCGGCCACCAGGGCGTCCTGCGCCAGGTCCTCGGCCAGGCCGACGTCGCGCACGATCCGCGTCAGCCCGGCGATGAGCCGCGGCGACTCGATCTTCCAGACGGCGTCGATCGCGCGATGGGTATCGTCAGCAGGCACGCTAGCGATCACACCATCTTTAACCGGTCAGCGCAACGGGTGCCCCATCATCTTTTCGCGTTCTTCGCGAAAAAGGGTGGGGCACCCGGGTCCTATCATTTGCAAGCGAAGTCTTCCGGTCCGAACATCTGGCGAACCTCGGTCTCGCCCTCCCATCCTGGCCAGTGCTTTTTGTGCAGCTCCATGAAGCGCACCGCGCCCTCGATGGCCTCTTGCTTGGATTTCAACTCAAACTGCGCGTAGCCGCCGACCACCTCCTTGGCTTCGGTGAAAGGCCCGTCGGTCACGGTCACCTGCCCCCCGGAAAGCCGGACGCGGGCGCCCAGCGCGGTTGGCCCGAGCCCCCCGCTGCCGAGCATCGTGCCGGCCTTGGCTTCCTCTTCGGCAAGCTTCGCAATGGCATCCATCAGCGGCTTGGGCGGAGGGCCCTGCTTCTCGGCGTGCTTGACGATCATCATGAATCGCATGGTTAGATCTCCTTTATTTAGTTTTGATTAGTCTCAAGTTGGGAGCCGAGCTTTCCGGACGGTCTCGAACCGGCTGATCTCGACCGGATGATCCTGGGTCCTATCTATGCGTCGAACGAGGGGCAGCAAAATCGACATCCCGTATCGTTATTTTGGAAATATTTTTCAGGTGCCTTCAAAGTGTCAACTTCATCCGTGAAAGCATCCCGCAAGAATCCCGCTCCCACGCTGACGAGAAGCAGCGGCCAGAATGATAGCAACATCCGGAGGAGTTCCAGGAAAAACCCCTGGTGATCGGAGGTGTAAACCCGCCCCGCTTGCGCGGTCGCCAGGATGACCGAGGGCAACAGTCCCAGGGTGTCCCCGGCGGGAGTGCCGAGGGCATGCGTCAACTGGCTTGCGACTCCATGCAGGTTTCCAAACCACATATGAAGCCCGACCCCAACCAAGGTCCCGCCCGCAATTGATTTCAAGCTCTCCGATATCCTGTGCTGTCTCGCCATAACCGTCTCCTGAATTCCACTCCTTGCTTTCACTGGTATGTCGAACGAGAGGCACTGAGATCGACAGGTAAAGTTGCTTTTTGGAGTTTTTATTGAAGTGCCGACGGGTGCCCCACCCTCCTTCGCGTACTTTGCGAAGAGGGGGAACGTCGGTTGCGGCTGGCCAGGGCAGGCGAAACACAATTCAAGCGTGCTCCGCGGGCCTGGGAAAAAGTTCAATCGCGTTTGCGCCGTCAGCTGGGAGAGCAGTCCTGGAAGGGCCTTCTGGACATAACACATCAAGTCACCGACATGGTTACGACTCACTAATTGTTATGTAACGAGACTCAGTATGAAAAACTCTAATAACACAAGTTACGGAAAGCTCACCATGTCCCCCAAGCCGAGAGTTGCCGACATTAAGAGAACCGCGCGGCATCCGTTTTTGCCTTTTCCGGAGCCCACCGATCGGCGTAGGACCCGCCTTTGAGAATGTAGATCGTTCGGCCTTCCCAACCGCCCATTACTTTTTCAGGGTGTTGGAGAAATTCTTCCATCAGTCCCCGGAAATGAAGCCAATCTGCCTTCACAGCAGACATGCGCCCTAGAAAAGCTTCCCATGTCAGATTCTCTTGGACTTCTCGTTGGTCGTCCCGTACACCATCGTACGTCACTAGACTTGCGGTAAGGAGTCCAGGAACTTCGATGATCTCTTGTTTGTAGAAGTAGGCAGCAGATAGTGCGTAGTGAAGTAACTCATTGAGTCGGTCGGCGATATGCGCAATAGATCTGTCTCTGATAGTAGCTCTAGAACCGCGGGCTGCCCGCGCTCTTCGCGTAGTTTGCGAAAAGGGTGGGTGATTAGGATCATGGGACGGACGCTCGGGCTGATTCTCTAATGCGGCAGGTATTCGGCAGGGAACTCAGGATCGTCGGGCGGGTTAGTTGTGGACCCCCCGCTATCGGAGCGTATCTTCGGGCTCGGGCGCGAGCTTGGGTGCGGTGCGTAAAAACTTCATGAGGCCTTCGCCAGTGGCCTTTCCTGCCCGCTTTTTGAAAAAATCCGCGGCAGTTTCCACGACGCCGACTTTTTCGGCGACCGCCACCGCGATCCATTGGTTCAAAGACACGCCATCTTCTTTCGCAAGCCGCTGGGCAGCCTTCTTGATGGAGAGGGGCAGCTTCAATGGATACGTAGCTTTGCTCATGGTTTCACCTTCTTTAGCAAGTCAGCTGGACGCAGGACAGAGATTCTAAACCGTTCCGCGGGCCCGACGAAGTCTGCGACGTTGTACGTCACCAGCGCGTCTGCCTGACCATTGATCGCGGCCTCCAGAACCATCTCGTCATTCGGGTCGCGCGACTGCGGCCTCCATTGGAAATGAACTTCGACCGGCTCGACTAGCGCGGCTAACTCCGCCAGAAATTGGTCAATAGCCTCGGGCCGCAGGCCGTGAACCAGTTGGTGCTCGGGACGCTTCAATACATCTTCATATTCCAGGAAGAGAGGCGGAGTCGCCAAAGCCACCAGCCGCCGCTGGGCCACCAGCCGCAATATGGCGTTTCCCGCTCCCAGCCGGGTGCGAAGTCCAGCGACCACGACCGAGGTATCGAGAACGATCCTTCTCATGTAGCATCATATAAGATACCACCTCCTATAGGATGTATCAAGATAGAAGAGCGAATCTGGTGTGATCGCCGCCGCATCCAACTTCCGCGGCACAAAATGACGAGGTGAAGCATGAAAGTCGGACTGATCGGGCTGGGGAACATGGGGTCGGGCATGGCCGCGAGTCTGCTCAAGGGTGGGCATGAAGTCACGGTGTACAACCGCACGCCCACTAAGGCACAGGCGCTGGTGGCGCTAGGCGCGCGCCACGTCGCCCGGGTAGCGGACGCCTGCCGCGGCGATGCGGTGATTACGATGCTGGCGGATGACAGCGCGGTGGAGAGCGTCGTTTTCGGCGATGCAAGTGTGATCAAGAATCTGGCCAAGGGTGCGATCCACATTTCCTCGAGCACCATCAGCGTGGCACTGTCTGAAAAGATGGCTGCGGCGCACGCGGCCAGCGGGCAGCGTTTTGTCTCGGCTCCAGTGTTTGGACGTCCCGAGGCTGCGGCTGCGGCGAGGCTGTTCATCGCCGTGGCCGGCGCGCCTGATGCGGTGGATGACTGCATGCCCCTGTTCGACTCCATCGGGCAGAAAACTTTTCACTTCGGCGAGAATCCGCCGGACGCAAATCTGGTGAAGCTCAGCGGCAATTTTCTGATTTCGTCGGTGATCGAGGCACTAGGCGAGGCCATGGCGCTGGTCGGCAAGGCGGGTCTGGATCAGCATCAGTATGTTGATTTTCTGACCTCTACGCTCTTCAACGCGCCGGTTTACAAAACCTACGGCGGACTCATCGCTGACAAGAAATTTGTTCCCGCCGGCTTCGCTGCTCCGTTGGGATTTAAAGATAACCGTCTGGTGCTTGCCGCCGCTGAAAAGCTACGTGTGCCCCTCCCGCTGGCCAGTCTGATTTACAACCGCTTCCTGACGTTGCTGGCCCGCGGCGGCGAATCGCTGGACTGGTCGGCTTTCTCGCAGCTGGCGGCAGAGGATGCCGGGCAGGCCGCTCTGCCGACGCGCAAGTAGAAATCCTTAAACGGGTGCCCTGTCCTCTTCTCTCCGTTTTTTGGAAAGACAGGGCGGGGGCTTCTCCCCCGAGAATGAGCGGTGTCTTCCGGAGAGTCAAAATTCCCACCCTGTCGCTGCAAAAGCCGGAACGACGAGGGTAGGGCACCGTTACTTTTTGGCCGCGACCTGTTTGCGCAAGCGATTCTCCTGCTCCTTGAGTTCTGGGGTAAATTCAGCGCCGAAATCTTCCGCCTCGAATACCTGGCGAATTTCGATCTCAGCTCCTCGGTCGAAGGGACTACGCTTGAGCCACTCGACCGCCTCTTCCATCGACCTGACCTGCCACAGCCAGAAGCCGGCGATCAGCTCTTTGCTTTCGGTGAAGGGGCCGTCCGTTATGGTGTGCTTCCCGCCTGAAAACTTGACGCGCTTGCCCTTCGAGCTGGCGTGAAGTCCCTCGGCAGCAAGCATTACGCCGGCCTTGACCAGTTCTTCGTTGAACTTCCCCATGGCATTCAGGATCTCCTTGCTGGGCATGATGCCTGCTTCGCTGTTTTTGTCGGCCTTGACTATTACCATGACCCGCATCGTGATTCTCCTCATGAATTGTGACTTGGAGCCCGGTCTTGTTCATTTCCCGGCTCTATTAGACGTCGAATGACAGCTCGCGGGATCGACAGGCAGGAGAGATCTTTGAAAATATTTCTTAAGAGCCGGCAAAGAACACTGGTCTGAAACCGTGGGTATGGGGAAACGCGCTAAGGGATGGTTGCCGAGACCTGGTTCGAAGGCGGGCTTTCGTGGCCGGCTGCGTCCACGGCCCTTACATAGTAGTAATAGGTTGTCCCGCTGTTCACCTTGGTATCGACGTAAGTCGGAGCGACCACGGAGGCCAGCGGCCCAAAACTCCCGTCGGGCTGGCTACGATAAACGTTGTAGCCGGTTACGGTCACACCGGGCTTGGAGGCGGGCGGGTTCCACTTCAGGAGAACGCTGTGAGGCTTCTCGTCGGCCCCGACCCGGAGCAGGACTGCGCCGACGATCCCGAAGAGAAGGATCGCCAGAATCGCAAGCGGCAAGCGCAGTGCTCGTCTCAATCTCGCTATCTTACTGCTGATTCACCAGCGAACCGGCTTCGGTGATACTGCCCTTTACCAGTTCGGTCTGGATTTTGAGCTTCTGGTGAGGACGCAGATCCACTACGGTCTCAAACGGCAAATAACCCGGTAGAGCGACGCGCACGCTGTGCCGTCCAGGCGTGAGCAGCATCGCCTTTCCTACTCCGTCGAACTCGTCCACATGCCCGGCGAACTGGTTGTCCACGAAGACCGCCGCCCGGGTGGGAGTGGCCGAGATTTTCAATTCCCCAGTTGCCTCGTGGGTGGGCGAGTGCGCATCCTTTACCAGCGAGACATTTACCACGCTGGTTTGCCCGGGCTCAAGTATGACCTGCTGGACATAATCTCTGTACCAGGCTTGACGCACCAGGACTTCGTGCTTGCCCGGCAGCAGCATAATCTTCTTGTCGCCGGCCAGTTCCTTTACAAAGCCCACATACTGTCCGTCTACCCATACCCCGGCAGTTTTCTCCGCCTTGGTGTGGGCCACGAACTTCAATTCAGATTGAACCCGATCCTCGGCATGAACCAGACTAAGCAGGGCCATGATTGCAAGAATTGCTGGCACACTTCTACGACCAAACATTTGCACCTCCAAAAAAGAAACTATAGACCAGTCTAAGTGTGATTCTATTCGCCGGTAAGGGCTAGTAGCCAGAAGGATTCCCGAAGGGGGAGTGATCGCAATGGGTGCTCCATCCTCTTTTCGCGTTCTTTGCGAAAAAGGGTGGGATTTTGACCGTCCCGGAGGGCACTTATCATGCCGTCACTACCCTTTTCGCGAAAAACGCAAAAGAGGGTGGGGCAACCCATGTGGCCCAGGCGCCGTCAACGATTCAAATATTGCCGCAAGCAGCGAACGCAGGGTACATATCCTTCACGAATGGCTTCGGACGCTGCCAGCAGGCGGACTTCACCCTCATGTTTGTGCAGATACTTGCATCCCGGAACATGAAAGGTCTTGCCGTCGGTTGCAATCTCCACCATCATTTCCGGCGGAACGCCGATCCCTGGTTCAGCGTGGTGGGAACGCAGTGCAGTGAGTGCGGGCGAGCCGAATCCGGTCAGGGCAAAGCTGCCGGAAACCAGGGCCAGCGCGGCCACCGCGATGAGCCACCCGAAAGCCGTTCCCCGGGGACTGGGCATAGATTCAGCCAGCTTTCTCTGCCAGCGAGCGCTAAAACCTGCGGGCAATTCTATCAAGCGATCATCAGCGTACACGTGGACAATGTTTCTGGTTCCATCCAGCACGGCGGTACAACGCTGGCAATCGCGAATGTGCGCCTCCATCGCGGCCCGCAGTTCAGGGCTGACCTCGCCTTCGATATAATTCGAGATTTCCTGCCAGACTTGTTCGCAATTGGCTACCATGGCTTGCTCCCTTTCCCGAACGGCGCGCGGCTGAACCAGCCATCCGCCAGCGCAGGTGCCAGAAAGTCCCGCAGCATCAGCCTTGCTCGCAGCAAACGGGTCTTGACACTGGCGATCGAAATGCCTAAAACGTCCGCGGTTTCTTCGATGCTCATGTGTTCTACATCGCGCAGGAGAAATACTTCCCGATATTTCTGGGCCAGGCTGGCCAGGGCCTTCACCAGCAAGGCGCGAACTTCGCTTCGTTCCAGCGCTTCCGACGGAATTTCCCGCCAGTCGGCGAAATCTCGCGGAGTGTAGGCGCCTTCTTCATCCTGCGATTCGGCAATCGGTTCGAACAGGTCGGCGTGCTGCTTCCGTTGCCGCATGCGCGCTTCGTTCACCGTGATCTGGATCAGCCAGGTGCTGAAGCGTGACTCGCCGCGAAACTGCCGCAAATTGGCAAAGGCCTTCAGAATGGCCTCCTGGGCCACATCCTGCGCATCCGCCTCATTTCGCAACAGGGCCAGGGCGGTCACGTAAACCCGGCGCTCGTAAGGCTTCACCAGGTCGGCGAACAGCCAAGACTCCCCATTACAGATGCGTGTGATGAGGGAGTGTTCGCTATCATTGGCCGGCTTCTCGACAATCGTCATTCGTCGCAGCATCTGGTTTTGTTGCGCTGTCACTCAACCGGCCAATACCCGTTGGAGTAACCACCACCCGCGGCATCATCCTGAGGGACTTCAGTCCCGAAGGATCTGGCGTTGCATCGGCGGTCCAAAGGTCATATCCGCTCCACGCCAGAACCTTCGCAAGCCCAGGATGACTGCCGTTGAGTGGATTTCGAGCCGTCCCCACCCCGGGAACGGGCTAGCGCCCGAGATAATCGGGGTTCTTCTTCCATCCCGCAAGCATGGACATGAAGTTATTCCAGCCGTGCAGAACTACCATGACAAGGTGTCCAAATACGAAGAACAGGATCGCCCACATCACCGCAAAGTGCCAGATTCGGGCCCAATGAAAACCGCCCATCATCCAGGCCAGCCAGGAAAACTGCACCGGCTTCCATACCGCAAGTCCGGTCAACAGCGACAGGACACCCAGGCCTACTACTGACGTGTACGCCAGCTTCTGCAACGGGTTATAAACTTCGCGGACCATCGGCTTAGGCCCAAAGAAAAAGTAATAACGCACCATGGGCCAGACTCCGCGAACATCCCGCGGAGTGAACAGCACCTGGCGATAGTTCCGGCTGAACACCTGGTAACCAAGGTAGAAGATGCCAGTGGCGATATAGATCCACATGAAGGTAAGGTGCCACTGTAGGCCCCCGCCCAGCCATCCTCCCAGGGCAAAGGCTTTGGGCCAGAGCAGCAAATCCTTCTGCGGAATTTTTGCGCCGAAGCTGGGGAAGGCGCGAAAGATCTGAAAACCGCTGGCCACCATGACCAGAAGCGAAACCGCATTCAGCCAATGAGCGAACCGCACCGCCCAGGGATGCTCATAGACGGCCGCTTGGACTTCTCCGGTCTTGGGTGACTCGATCTCGATTACTGCTTCACTCATCGTTTTCACTCAACCCTGTCCGCCCGGTCCGGAGCCGTTACAGGCTGTAGAACGACGAATAGCCCTGGTCTTCCCAGTAGCCCACCTTGTCCAAAACATTGGTGACCCTCAGGTCGGTCAAATATTTGGCCTGCTTGTAGCCGATCTTCGTCGGAATTTGCAGGCGCAGGGGCGCGCCATGCTCGCGGGTCAGGGGTTGATCGTACATCTCATAACACAGCAGGGTTTGCGGGTGTAGCGCGGTCACCATGTCCAACGATTCGTAATAGTCATCCGCGCATTCGACGTACACGAAGCGGGCGCTGGTGTCAGCCCCGATCATTTGCATGAAATCCGAAAGCCGTGCGCCGCCGAAGCGGCCGATGACGTCCCAGCCCTCAACGCATACGTGGCGTGTGTTCTGACGCACTCGGGGCAGAGAGTGCACTTGCGCCAGTTTGTATTGTCCCGGTTTCTGAACTGCTCCACTCACAGTAAGAGTCCAGGCTTCGAGGTCGACGCCGGGATCCTCGACGTCGTAACCGTTGATGGGAAATTTTTCAAAGGGAACGACTTCGGAGTCGGCGAAGGTAGTAGCCAGATGCCGGGAGCGAAACAGAAGGGCGGAAGCCCAATCACTGAATCCCAAACCGGCCTTGAGCAGGGGCTCCTGAAGTTTGGGGATGGCGATTGCTCCCACCGCCAATACCGGCGCAAGCTTCAGCAATTCGCGGCGGGTGACGCGCTTAAACTTGCGATTGTCAATTCGTGATTCCATGAGTGTGCCCGGAAGCGGATAGTTTACCCCTGCGATGGGATTCCGGGCGCGGGGAAAAGTTACATCTGGATTGGCAAGGAATCGCCAGGGATGTGAGGTTCGCCAGCCTTCAGGCTTCTACAGCCACGGGCGACTTCACCTGGTTTTTCGCCGCAACGATCTTCGCCGCAACACCTGCAACCCGTTCGTAGGACTGCAATCGGTCTGCATGATCGTAGCTGTCAGACACAACGATGACCTCGTCCGCCCCGGTTTCAGCGACAAGCTTCTCCAGCCCCGCCCTCACCGTGGCGTTCGATCCCACGATCGCCGCGCCCAGCTTGTTCTCCACGGCGGCCCGCTCGGAGTCACGCCACAGCGGCTCCATGGATTCCACCGGGGGCAACAACTCGACCGGCTGGTTTCGAATCAGTCGCAGAAAACGCTGCTGGGCTGTGGTGAACAACCGTCGCGCCGCCGCATCCGTCTCGGCCGCAATGACCGGCACAGCGACCATCAGATAAGGCCTGCGCAATACTTCGCTGGGCTGGAAGCGGCCGCGGTACAGTTGCACGGACGGGTGCAGATACTCAGGAGAAAAGTGTGCCGCGAATGCAAACGGCAACCCCAGCATCCCGGCCAGTTGCGCGCTGAAGCCACTCGACCCCAGCAACGTGATTGGCACATTGCTCCCTTGCCCGGGAATGGCTTGCACCAATTGTCCGGGTCTTTCCGGCCCCAGGTAGGTCCGGAGTTCATCCAGCAGGGCGGGAAAATCGTCTCCGGTCTGGCGCAAATCCCGTCGTAGCGCCCGCATCATGTAAGCGTCGCCGCCCGGAGCGCGTCCCAGGCCCAGATCAATACGACCCGGATACAGCGCTTCCAGCGTCCCAAACTGTTCCGCCACTACCAGCGGGGCGTGGTTCGGCAGCATCACTCCCCCGCTGCCCACCCGAATTGTCTTCGTCGCTCCCGCCACATGCCCAATCAGTACCGCCGTGGCGGAGCAAGCCAAACCATGAATGCCATGATGCTCCGCCAGCCAGTAGCGCTTGTATCCCCAGCTCTCCACGTGCTGCGCCAGATCCACCGACCGGGCAATGGCGCTGCCCGCGGGCTCACCTGCTCGCATGCCCACAAGATCGAGTACGGAAACAGCTAACTCGTTACTCATGGCAAGTTAGATGAAACCGGTGGGAATGCGATGCGAACTTGGCCAAGAGGGTGCGGATTGGCGGCCGGGCTGATCATCGTTACCTTTCCACCGTCTCCGCCACGAACCGGGCAAACTGCCTCACATCCTGCTCGGTGGTATCGAAGGAGCACATCCAGCGCACCACAGATTGCTGCTCGTTCCACACGTAAAAGAAATAACGCCTTTGCAGTTTGGCGATCGCCGGGCGCGGGATTTTGGCGAATACTCCGTTCGCCTCCACTTTATAAACGATCTTCACCTGCGGAATCTTGCGGAGCTGGGTCTGCAACAGGCGCGCCATGCGGTTGGCATGTTGCGCGTTCTTGTGCCAGAGATCGCCGGTGAAGAGGGCGTCAAACTGGGCTGAAATGAAGCGCATCTTGGAGGCGAGTTGCATGCCCTGCTTGCGCAAATACAGGAAGTCATGGCCCAGCTTCTGGTCGAAGAAAACCACGGCTTCGGCTCCCATGGCGCCATTCTTTGTTCCCCCGAAGGAGAGCACGTCCACGCCCAGATCCCGCGTGGCTTGCCGCAGGGTTTGTCCCAGGCTGGCGGCGGCGTTGGCGATGCGGGCGCCGTCCATGTGCAGAAACATGCCGCGCTGGTGGGCAAAGCGAGCCAGCGCCTTGATTTCGTTAGGCTGATACACGGTGCCCACTTCAGTGGCTTGCGTAATGGAGATGACTCGCGGCTGCACGTGATGGGGGTCATCAATGCCGTGATAAGCATGACTGACGGATTCGATCGTAAGCTTGCCGTTGGTCACCGGGACCGGAAGAAGCTTGCAGCCGGTAAATTTCTCCGGCGCACCGCATTCGTCGGTGTAGATGTGGGCGGCTTCGCCGCAGATGACAGCGTGATAAGAATTGGTCAGCGCCTTCAGGCCCAGGCAATTGGCCGCCGTACCGTTAAAAACAAGGAAAACTTCAATATCCGAACCGAAGAGCCGTTTGAATTTCTGCACCACCGATGTGGTGTACGGATCGTCTCCGTATCCCACCGCGTGGCCGCGATTGGCTTCGGCCACGGCTCGCAAGACCTCAGGATGAACTCCAGCATTGTTGTCGCTGGCAAAACTGCGGGCAGGTTTCATGTTTCGAAATAATGTAGCCAAAGCCAAAGGCGTCGGACAGGAGTGTCCGACCCACACCCCCACCTTGGTGGTATTACTTCGCGGGTACCACCGTGACCTTGGCGAGCCGGAACCATGGGATTAGATTCAGCCCATGACACTCGTACTCTTGATGGTGGTTCTGGCGTTCGGCCTGCTGTACGCGGCGGTCGTGGCCGAAGAACGGCAGATGCAGGAAGCCACCAAGCCCCGCAAGCGCTAGATTGTTCTCAGGCGCTAGGCTGGTCCTTATCTGGGCCTTGTCCTGAAATTTTCCACGATACATTCTTGTTCGACTATCTTTCCGACAATTTTCGAGTCCAAACTCCCTGACCTGCATCTACTAATCAGCTTGTCTTGTGCCCAGGCGTCGCGGCTTTTTCTCCAGGAGCATTTCAAAGATGGATTTGCTGACCAGCAAGGGACATCGGGAATCGGCCCGGCCAGGGGCACCCTTAGCGGCAATTTTGGCACTGGCGGCCCTGAGCGTGGCTTGCAGCGGGGGTTCGGTCAAGGGTGCGCCGCCCCAGGGCCCGGCCGGCATACCAGTAAGAGTTGAAACTGCTCAGTTGATTGCAGTAAAGGACACGACGGAATACGTCGCTGCCTTGAAGTCGCGCGATACAGCCGTCATCATGCCTCAGGTGGAAGGTCAGATCACAGGCATCTTCGTTCACTCCGGCAGCCGCGTCGCTGCCGGGACCCCGCTGATGCAGATTGACCCGGCCAAACAGCAGGCTGCGCTGAAAACTCAGGAAGATACTCTGGCGGCCAAGCAGGCCGAGGTCAAGTGGGACGAGCAGGAGTTCGAACGCAATAGCGGTCTATACGACGCAAAAGTCATCAGCAAGCAGGCGCTTGACCAGTCCAGAACGGCGTTGGATCAGGCCCGCGCCCAGTTGCAGGCCCTGCAGGCGCAGGTGCGCCAGGAAAGTGTGCAACTGCACTACTACCGCGTGACCGCTCCCAGCGCCGGAATCGTCGGAGACATCCCGGTGCGGGTCGGAGACCGGGTAACCACCAGCACGCCGTTGACCACGGTGGACAAGCCCGGAAGTCTTGAAGCCTACGTGTACGTTCCTATCGAGCGCTCCTCCCAGCTCAAGCTGAACCTGCCGGTACAGATTGTCGATCAGTCGGGCAATGTGATCGCCGAGAGCCGCCTCAACTTTGTCTCGCCCCAGGTGGACGCGACGACCCAGACCGTGTTAGCCAAGGCCCCGATTGCGAACAACAACGACAAGCTGCGCAACGCACAATTCATCCACGCCCGCATCGTATGGGGCACGCAGCAGCGTACCGTGGTGCCCGCGCTCGCGGTGTCGCGCCTCGGAGGCCAATACTTCGCCTTCGTCGCGGAGCAGCAGGACGGAAAGACGGTCGCGCACCAGAAGCCGTTGCAAGTGGGAGACATGGCGGGCAACAACTACGTGGTGCTGGAAGGGATCAAGCCCGGCGACAAGATCATCGTTTCGGGCACCCAGTTCCTAGTCGATGGCGCTCCCGTGATAATTCCGCAAGGCTAGACGCCGGGGGTCGGACCTCAGGCGTCAGACTGTGGGAAGCACTTGGCAATTGGCATGTAGCCCTGGATTGCGTGCGGACTGCGTCCATTCAGTATCAAGAGCCAATTGCTAATTGCTCAGACATGAAATCACCCTAACGCCCGAGGTCTGAAGTCTGACGCCCGCCGCCCGAGGCCCGATCTTAGATGTTCGTTGATTTCTTCATAAAACGACCGGTCTTTGCCACAGTCTGCGCGCTCCTGATCATCCTGGCAGGCGCGGCCGTAATTCCCAGTTTGCCGATTGCGCAATTTCCCACCCTGGCGCCACCGCAGGTTTCCGTGAACAGCTTTTACGTGGGGGCTAGCGCCCAAACCGTAGAAACCGCGGTGACCGTGCCCATCGAGCAGCAGATCAACGGCCGCGGAAGGCATGAAGTCCCTCTCGGCGCAGTATGAAAGTTTTGTTTTGCCATTCATCGTAATGCTGGCCGTCCCCATGGCGCTTTTGGGAGCATTGACGGCGCAGTCGCTGCGCGGCCTGGAAAACGATGTCTATTGCCAGATCGGGCTAGTGATGCTGGTGGGACTCTCCAGCAAGAACGCCATCCTGATTGTGGAATTTGCCGAACAACTGCGCCATCGCGGAATGCCGCTGATGGAGGCCGCCGTCGAAGCGGCAAGAATCCGGCTGCGCCCCATTCTGATGACTTCTCTGGCCTTCATCCTGGGCGTCGTGCCCCTGGTGGTGGCATCGGGTGCAGGCGAACATGGCCGGCACTCAGTGGGCACCACGGTGTTCGGCGGAATGGTTGTTTCCACCATCCTGAACCTGTTCTTCATTCCGGTGCTGTACCTGATCATTGAAGGCTGGCGCGAACGGCGAAGGTCGCCAGAACCCGCAGCCACACCTGCTCCGGAGTAGGACCTCGGAACGAAAGTGGTAGGCTTTGCGGATGCAGCGTGAAGTCCTGATTCTGCGCGAGCCCGAAATTCGCGCCCTGCTCGATCCTCGCTCCTGCGTCTCTGCCATGGAACAGGCTTTCGCAGCCTATTCCACCGGCCGGGCGCAACTGCCTGCGGTCATTCATCTCGACGTACCCGAAAACGAAGTGCCGGGGAACACGGCTCCGCAAAATCGGGGCGAGATTCACGTCAAGGCCGGATATCTGAACGGCGGGCCTCACTACGCGGTCAAGATAGTCTCAGGATTTCCCAACAATCCGCAGCTGGGTCTGCCTGCGAACGACGGCATGATCGTCGTGTTCGACGCCAGGACTGGAGCCCCAGCCGCATTTCTGCTCGACAACGGATTTATCACCGACTTCCGGACTGGGGCCGCAGGTGCGGTCGCCGCCAAGTATCTGGCCCCCGCGAAGATTTCCACGGTTGCGGCGATCGGCGCCGGCGCGCAGGCGCGATATCAGGTGGAAATGCTGGCCTTAGTGAGAAAGTTTGGAGAGGTGCGCGTCTGGGGACGCGATCCCGGTAAGGCACAAGCCTGCGCCGACGATCTGACAAAACGCCGTAACATTCCTGCGTGCAAGTTTGCGGTAACCGAATCGGTAAGGGAGGCGGTGGACGGAGCTGACGTGGTAATCACCGTCACCGCCAGCCGCGAGCCCCTGGTGCAGGCGGGATGGCTGAAACCTGGAGTGACAGTGATCGCGGTTGGTTCCGACGGACCGGATAAGCAGGAACTCGATGTCGATGTGCTGGCGCGCGCCGACAAGATCGTGGCCGACAGTATTCCACAATGCCTGCGGCTGGGCGAAATCCATCACGCGATCGAACGCGGAGCGATAGCGAAAGAAAAAGTTTACGCAGAGTTGGGCGAGATCACAGCCGGGCTCAAACCGGGGCGGAGCTCAGAAACTGAGATTATCGTTTGCGACCTGACCGGAGTCGGCGTCCAGGATGTGGCGGCAGCGTCGCTGGTCCTCGAACGCGCCCAAGCCGAAGGCCAAGGCAAAAAGGTTTCGTAGCGCCGGCGTCCCGCCGGCTGTCCTGAGGGTGTCCCGCCCTCAGTTCTTAAGCAGGCAAGAAACTAAGCAGCACCGCGGCGCGCCGTCTCTCTGCGCACAGATTTCCTGCGCCCGCCCTGCTTCTTCAATTCTTCCAACGTAAGATCGACCTGTGCCAGGCCGCGCAGCGTGTAGTCCACGTCGTACCCGTAGCCCACGCGGACGTAACGCCCCACGCCGAAGTGGTCGCCGGGCGTTATCAGCACCGACCGTTCCTTGCGCAGCCGGTCAAAAAGCGCGTTGGAAGAAATCGGCAGCTTGTAGCGAAAGAACGTAATCGCACCGGCCACGGGCGGGATGTAGGTGAAGATGTCATCGTGCGAATGGATCCAGGATTCCAGCCGCGGCAGGTTGCGGCGGACAATCGCGCGCGTGCGTTCGAGAACTTGCTCGCGCCGTACTGGTTCCATCACGATCCGCGCCAGGCGATCGGACAGCATGGTCGGAGTCAGCGTGGTGTAATCGTGGTAAGAGCAAAGTTTGGCGATGGTCTTCGGCGGGGCCACGATCCATCCCAGGCGCAGCCCGGGCAACCCGAAAGCCTTGGAGAGTCCGGAAGTGATCAGCAATTTGTCGTAGCGTCCCCAAAACGTTGGTGTGAGTGGCCCGTTCACCTCCGCGCCGCGATAAATTTCATCCACCAGAAGCCAGGCCCGGGCCTGGCGCGCGACCCGTACCACTTCATCCATCTCCTGCTGGTTCAGAACTGCGCCGGTGGGATTGTTAGGATTCGTAACCACGATCAGTCGCGTCTTCTTGCTCACTGCTCGATGAAGGCTTTCAATGTCCAGAGCCCAACGTGCCTTCCCGTTCTCGCTGCCTTCCACCAGATAAAAGGCATTGGTCCTGGCCGCGTAGGCGCGGGAAAGCCCCCAGGTCTGAAGATAGTTGGGCAGCATTACTGCGGCATGATCGCCGGTTTCCAGCAGCCCCCAGAGCGCGGTGAAATTGGCCTCCGAACCTCCGTTTGTGACCAGCACATGGTCGGGAGTGGTGCCGTACCATAGCGCGATGCATTCGCGAAGTTCCTCGGAGCCATCGGACTCGGGATACTTCAAGCCGAGAGCAAGAAAGTCAGCCGATTCTTTCGAACTCTGCAAAACCTCCTCAACCCGCAGCGGAAGAACGCCACTCTCTGACAGATTGAATTCGACCTCGTTTTCATACAGGCACTGGGTTCGTTCCATCCGGAACAAGTCGATGCGCACGGTCCCTCCAGTCGACAGCACTCCGAGGTGCACAAATTTAGCAGAGAGGGTAAGAGAGTAGGAAGAGGGGTTGTCTTAGCGACCTTTGCGGTTCAAGCTCTTGCCGGACTGCGGAACAATCGACCCCTAACCGCAAAAGGGCGCCAGGGTACCGCAAAGTTCGCAAGAAAAACGAGTTTACTTTTGCAGTTGCTGCTGCGCCACGCCCAGAACCTGCCTCTGGCCGGGTTGCTGGATGAAGGCGATGACCCGCAGATTGGCCGGATCGGTCCTGGAATCGAGCTTCATGTGGACGTCCTGCGAAAAAGTCTTTCCGCCTTCGATGCTGCCGATTTTGGTAAGACTCTGCACTACGCCCACGTGAGTCAGGCGCCGGCCGCTGTTTTCGCCACGCAACACTTGTGATTCGGCATGATTCAGTGCCACGACCAGATAAACGTCAGCCTTGCGAACCTTCAAAATCTCCGGCAACGCGTCGGTGTCGATATGGGCCCGTAGTGCTTTTGCGGCATCCAGTGAGATGTCCGAAATCCTGACCGACACCCTCGGCAGAGCCAGGGCCTTTTCCACTGCCCGGCTGGCCAGCCGCGAATCGTTGCCCACAAACTCCGTCTCACCATCGACGACCATCTGCGGTGTATAAACGCTGCTCAAGCCGAAACGGTTGCCGTAAACACTCTGCCGATCGCTGAAGATGCGCGAAGAGTAGGGATCGGTCCAGCCGATGTGGTTCCAGTAGTCCACGTGCTCACTGAGCACGATCAACTGTGCTCCACCCACTGGCTGGGTACGATCCAGTTGCTGGAGAAGCGCATCAGCAGGGGGACAACTCGAGCAACCTTCAGAAGTAAACAGCTCAACCAGAACCGGCAAAGCGGCCTCGCGGCTCGGTGGGCCGGACGCAGACACGAACATCCAGGCGGCAAAAACAACAGCCAGTAGCAAAGCCGAAAGCTTGATCATTCCCCACCAATCCTGGGCTGCGAGCAGTATCGCACGCCGCCGTATGAGATGTGCGAGCGCCGCCAAAAGTTACAGCAGCACACGTGTCGCCACGTGGTCTTCCGTCTTACGTCCGCAGCTTGTGGGCTATAATCCCAAAATTCCTCGTCATGCGTGCCATTTTCTCTCTGGGCCTGTTGCTTTCGCTGTGCGCATCCGCCCAGACGGCCGCTCCGAAATCTCCGCCATCGCAATCCCAAGCGTCGCAATCCCAAGTGCCCCATTTCAAAGATGTGGCGAAAGAGGCCGGCCTGACGGTCTCCCACATTTCCACTCCGGAAAAGAAATACATTGTTGAATCCATGAGTGGCGGCGCCGGCTTGATCGACTGCGATAACGATGGCAAGCTCGACATCATCACGGTGAACGGGTCCACCATCGACCGCTATCGCCAGGGCGGAGACCCCATGATCACGCTTTACCATCAGGATGCAGATTTCAAATTCACCAACATCACCGCCCCTGCAGGTCTGGCGCGCAAAGGCTGGGGAATGGGCGTGGCCGTCGCCGACTACGACAACGACGGCCTGCCGGACATCTATGTCACCGGGTTCGGCGGGAACGCGCTCTATCGCAACCTGGGCAATTGCAAATTTGACGACGTCACCGACAAGGCCGGCGTGGCCGCCGGTGGCTTCAGCACGGGAACGGCCTGGGCCGACTACGATCGCGACGGTTTCGTGGACCTCTACGTTTCGCGCTACGTCCACTTCGACATGGACCATCTGCCAACCTTCGGCAGTGATGAAAAAAATTGCCGCTTCAAGGGAATCCTCGTCCAGTGTGGCCCCTGGGGCATGATCGGCGAATCGGACCTGCTCTTCCACAATCGCGGCGACGGCACCTTCGAAGAAGTTTCGAAGAAGGCTGGCATGGAAGACGTAAACCGCTACTACGGACTGGGCGTGATCTGGGGCGACTATGACAACGACGGTTGGCCCGACCTGTACGTGGCCAACGACGCCGGCCCAAATTATCTGTACCACAACCAGCATGATGGAACTTTTGAAGAAGTCGGCATGCTCTCCGGGATTGCGCTCGGCGGCGACGGCATGGCCCAGGGTTCCATGGGCGTGGACTGGGGGGACTATCTGCACCAGGGCCGGCTCTCCATGTTTGTAACCAACTTCCATGAACAGCCGGACACCTTGTATCTCAACCAGGGAAAAGATGGTTTTTCTGACGTAAGCTATCCCGCCAAGCTGGCCCAACCCACTTTCCTAAAGGTGGGCTGGGGCACCGCTTTCTTCGATATGGACAACGACGGCTGGCTGGATATTTTCATCGCCAACGGCCATGTGTATCCGCAGGTGGACTCCATTCCTGGCGGACTTTCATATCGCGAACCCATTCAGCTATTCCGGAACCGCCGCGACGGTACCTTTCAGGATGTCTCCAGTACGCTGGCGGGAATTCCTCCGGAAAGTCGGCGGGGAGCGGCGTTCGGAGACATTAACAATAACGGGAATATCGACGTCGTGTTGGTGAATGTAGGATCGCTCCCCACGCTGCTGCTGAACCAGGGCGGAAACCACAATCATCGCGCATTGTTCAAACTGGCAGGGACAAAGAGCAATCGGTCGGCGATCGGAGCGCGCGTGACGGTGAAAGCAGGGAAGTTGGTGCAGTTCAGCGAAGTCCGCGCCGGAGGCAGCTACATTTCACAGAACGATCCGCGCCTGCACTTTGGCCTGGGAGTGGAAACCAAAATGAACGAGGTCGAAATCAGGTGGCCCAGCGGCAAAGTGGAAGTGCTGCGCGACCTACCTGGAGACTTTATCTATAGCATTGCCGAAGGTCAGGGGATCGAAAGCAAGCTGCCATTGCCACCGCCGTGAAATCTCATTCTGGCTCCAGCAATTTCCCCAGTGTCGGTTTGTGCTTGTCAGCCTTCTTTTCCCTGCGGTCCGGTACGACACGTCCAGCGGGAGGCGCGCCGATCTGTGCCCGTGCCATGGCTTTCACCTGATCGACCGCGCTGAACTTCTTTGGTTTGCGCTTCTTCTTCGCCATCAAACCCATCTTGCCATAGCTTGTATTGGGCAAAGCTGCAATAATTAGAACGAAAGAATGAACTGACCATGGAAGAACGCGACTTTTTCGATGAACGGCCGGAAAGAAAGATGGCCACGCTCCATTGTCCGCATTGCCATCAACCCGCCGAATACGAAGTGACCTGGATTGTCCGCACCAAGAAACGACAATTGTCGGGTCGCGCCGATGAGCGCGATCGCGCCCGCTTCGCCAAAGCTCGCTCCTACATGCTGCGCAAAGACGATCTGATGGCTTGCAAGAATGTGCGCTGCCGCAAGCGCTTTGAGATTTCCGGCGTGCAGTCCGTGGTCTTCACCGAATGATTTGGCTGTTTCAGGGAATCACTATTTCCAGTTCTGCCTGCGCCCCCATGGGACGGAAGGAACCGTCGGCCAGCGACACTTCAATGTTGTGCTTGCCCGGCGTCAGCCCTTCAAAAGCCAACTGATTTGCCATGGGAAGAATGTAAGGGCCGCTATCTACCCGGTACTGCAGATGCCCCATTCCGGAGCCGCTATCAGGATAGCTGATGGGATCCGTTAGTGTGACGTTCCGCACGTCCACGTCTACCACGGCGATTCTACGGGCGGCGTTCTTTTCCTTGTCGACTAGGTGCGCCTTAAGCTGAGGACCCTTCTCCGATCCCTGCCATGAATCCTCCTGAGCAGTTGCCGGCAGCACGAAGAGGCAAAAGAAGAACACTGTGACGGCCAGTCTGTGCCAACCAAGTGTGCGCATTTATGTTCCTCCTTGGCAAAAGATTATACTTCGCCACGCGCCGCGGCCTGGGGCCTCGCGGCGGAGGACGGGGCGCTGCGGCGAAGTGCAGATTTGATTTATAATAGTGAGTTTCACTCCCCATCGTGAACCGGTCAGGGAAGGAGCCCGTCCTTGAAGATACTGGTCTGCATGAAACAGGTGCCGCAGAAAGATGCGCCACTCAAGCTGAACGACTCCGGCGCCTGGATACGCGAAGACGTGTCGTACGAAGTCAATGAGCCGGACGCTTTCGCCCTGGAAGAGGCCCTGCGGCAGAAGGAAAAGCACAGCGGAGAGGTGGTCGTGATCACGGCGGGCCCGGCGCGCGCCCAGCAGGTCTTGCGCGAGGCCCTGGCCAAAGGCGCGGACCGCGCCATTCATCTTGAAGACAGCGCCTTTGTCGGACTGGATGCTGCCAACACCGCTCGCGCCTTTGCCGCCGCCATCAAAGATGAAACCTTCGACCTCATCTTCACCGGGCTCCAGTCTGACGATTACGGATACGCGCAAACCGGCGTGGTGCTGGCCGAACTGCTGGGCTGGCCGCACGCCACCATCATCATGCAGATCGAAAAGACGGACGCTGGCATCCGAGTCAAGCGCGAGCTCGAGGCCGGCTACTTTCAGTTTGTGGATATGCCCCTGCCGGCCCTGCTTACCATCCAGTCCGGGATCAACAAGCTGCGCTATGCCACGCTGATCGGCATCAAGCAGGCGAAAAGCAAGCCGCTGCGCAAGGTGGCCCTGGCCGAAGTGCAATCGGCTATCGGCGCCAATATGCAGAAGATCGAGCGCCTTTACATCCCGCAGAAAACGAAAAACACAGAATTCCTTGAAGGCTCGCCGGCCGAAGTAGCGAAGAAGCTGGTGGAGAAATTACGCAATGAAGTACACGTCCTGTAAATCACTGAGAACCGAGAACTCAAATCTGGGAACGCCGGTCTTTTATAAATCATCTGTCCGGGCCTGTATCCGAGACGAAAATCATGCCTGATTCCATCCTCGTCATCGTCGAACAACGCGAAGGGAAACTGAACCGCGTCTCGTGGGAGACCCTCACCGCCGGGCAGGCGCTGGCCGCCGAGACCGGCTGGACTCTCGAAGCCGCCGTCGCCGGCAGCGGAGTGACAAACTTCGCCAACGAAATCGCCGGCAAAAAGGTCGCGAGAGTTTACGCAATTGAATCCCCGAAACTTGAACCCTACACCCCCGATGCCTTTGCGGTAGCGCTCAAGCAATTCATCGCTTCCAACCAACCCAGGCTGGTGTTGATGCCGCACACTTATCAAGTGCGCGATTTTGTTCCCAAGCTGGCCACCGCGATGGCCCGCACCGCCATCAGCGATTGCATCGGATACAAAAAAGATGGCGACAAACTGCTCTTTACCCGCCAAATGTTTCAGGGCAAGCTGGCCGCCGACGTAAGCTTTACCTGCGATGCCCCGTGGTTTGTCACCTTCCAGAACGGAGCCTTTCGCGGGGACAAGGTCGACGCCGGCAGCGGCGCCGCGCCCGTCGAAACCGTCAAGGTGGAAATCGCTGACGGCATCATTCGCAACAAGCCGCAGGAAGTTTTCAAGGAAGCCAAACAGGCAGTGGATCTGACGCAGGCCGAAATCATAGTCTCAGTGGGCCGCGGGATCAAAGAGCAGAAGAACATTGAACTGGCCAAACAGCTCGCCGAAGCGCTGGGTGGTGAACTGGCGGCATCGCGCCCCATCTGCGACTCCGGATGGCTCCCCATGGACCGCCAGATCGGGTCTTCCGGACAAACGGTTGCGCCCAAGCTGTATCTTGCGTTGGGCATCAGCGGCGCAATTCAGCACATCGTGGGCATGAAGGGCGCGCGCACCATCATTGCGATAAACAAAGATTCCGAGGCACCGATCTTCGAGATTGCTGATTTTGCTGTGGTGGGAAATCTGTTCGATATCGTGCCGCCGTTGATAGAAGAGGTGAAAAAGGCAAAGGCTGGAGCGTAACATCAGCCACGGATCAACACGGATCTGCACAGATCAAGTTCCTGAGTTGTTTTATCCGTGAAAATCCTTACTGAATCTGTGGCCTAAGTTTTGCATATGTTAGTTTTTCGCAAGCCACTCCCGAACATCGAACGCCCCCAGATGCCCGCCGATGTTGTCATCGTCGGCGGTGGCCCGGCCGGAATGGCGTGCGCCCTGCGGCTCTCTCAGCTCATCGATCAGCACAACGCGAGCAAACCTGACTCGCCGCTCAGCAAAGAAAATATTTATGTCCTCGAGAAGGCCCGCGAGATCGGGCAGCACTGCCTCTCGGGCGCCCTGCTCGATCCCCGCTCCATGCGCGAACTTCTCCCCGGATTCGAGAAGGAAGCGCCGCTCGAGGTAGCGGTCACAAAAGAGGCGGTTTACTTCTTCACTCAGTCGGGCAAATTCAAATTTCCCATCACGCCACCCCCACTTCGCGATCATGGCAACTACGTCATCTCGCTCAACCGATTTGTGAAGTGGCTGGGAGGCAAGGTAGAAGAAACCGGGATTACGATTTTCACCGGGTTTGCCGGCTCGGAATTGCTGTTCGATGGTGACAAGGGGGGCGATCGCGTCACGGGTGTCCGTACTGACGACAAAGGTGTGGACAAGCAAAATCAGCCGAAATCGAACTTCGAACCTGGCTATAACTTGCAAGCCAAAGTCGTAATTCTCGCCGAAGGCACGCGCGGCTCGCTCACCAAGCAGCTCATCGCACGCTTCGCCCTTGACCAGGACCGCAACCCGCAAACCTACGGACAGGGCATCAAGGAACTCTGGGAAGTCCCTGCTGGCCGCATCGCGCCCGGCGAAGTCATCTACACCATGGGCTGGCCGCTAACCACGAACGAATACGGCGGCGCCTGGATCTACGGCGGCAAAGACAACGTAGTCTCGCTCGGCTTCGTCGTCGGGCTCGACTATCCCGACCCGCGTCTCGATCCTCAGCGCGTCTTACAAGAATTCAAGAAGCACCCGTTCGTTGCCCGGCTTCTCGACGGCGGCAAGATGATCCGTTACGGCGCCAAATCTCTGCCCTACGGCGGCTGGTGGTCGATTCCGCCGCTGGCCGGAAACGGCTGGATGATTCTCGGCGACTCCGCGGGCTTCCTGAATTCGCAGCGCCTGAAGGGAATTCATCTCGCCATCAAGAGCGGCATGCTGGCCGCCGAGACTGCATTTGAGGCGCTGAAGAAAGACGATTTTTCCGCGGCCAGCTTGGGCGATTTTCAGCGGCGCGTGGAATCCAGCTGGATCAAAGACGAACTCTGGAAAGTCCGCAACTTTCACCAGGGCTTCGAGCATGGTTTCTGGCGGGGAATGATCAATGCCGGTCTGCAGCAGTTTACCGGCGGACGTGGCCTGCGCAATCGTTATCCCTCAAGCGCGGGATATCAGCACCTGAAGAAACTCGCAGAACTGCCTGCGGACGGCGGCGACGAAACCCACCTGCTCGGCCCCGCCAAAGGCGATGGCAAGCTGACCTTCGACAAGCTCACCGACCTCTACCACTCCGGCACCAAGCACGAAGAGGACCAACCGGCGCACCTCGTCATTCACGACACTGATGTCTGCAACACCCGTTGCATAAAAGAATTCGGAAGCCCGTGCCAGAATTTCTGCCCGGCCAACGTGTACGAGATGGTGGACGACGCCACTCAGACCAATGGCAAACGTATCAGCCTGAACCCGTCGAACTGCGTACACTGCAAGACCTGCGACATCGCCGACCCCTACCAGATCATCACCTGGGTGCCGCCCGAAGGCGGCGGCGGGCCGAATTACGACGGCATGTAGGCAGGGTTCGTGTGGGGACGGATCTCTGACCCGTCCAGTCGAGCGCAGCTCGACAGCAATCGAATTGCGCGGTTAAAGAGATCATGCCTTAGCCTGCCCAATTCTGCAGCTTTAAGCCGCGTACCCGTCGGAACTCTCTTTCGTTGTTGGTGACCAGGGTCAACCCTGATGCAACGGCGTGGGCAGCAATCCAGAGGTCGTTATTGCCGATCATTTCGCCCCTGGAGGCCAGTTCTGCGCGGATCGTCCCGTAGGCTTCCGCCGCGGATTCCGGCAGGGGGAGCGCCGGCAGCCAATAAAAGAGCTCGCGCAACCTTTCCAGCGCCGCTTCCCGCTGCGAACTCTTCGCCGCCCCGTACATCAGCTCCCCATAGGTGATCACCGAGAGCGCAGCTTCGCCCGGGCGGAGCCTGCGGAACCGCCGTAATACTGCTTCCGGCCTCTCCTGCCGGATATAAATGCAAATGTTCGTGTCCAACAGAAAGCGCGGCTCCATCTAAACGCCCTTGCGCTTCTGCGGGTAATCTTTTCGGCGGTCAACCTCAACATCGTCCGGCAACCCAGCCAGCAGATCGAACGCACGCGCCATGGTCCCGTCCTTCTCTCGCAAGACGATCTCTTTTCCCCGGCGGAAAATTTCGACTTCTTTGCTCTTCAAGCGGAATTGTTTCGGCAGCCTCACTGCCTGGCTGTTTCCTGAGCGGAATACCTTGGCCGTACCCATGGCAACCTCCTTGGACAATGTATATACGTCGAGTATACACATTGCCGAAAGCGACCGAAAGCGTTAGTTTGTCTAACGCTCCGTTACACGGGCGGTCGCGGCGCCAAGGCGGAAAATCTCTTGGCTGGCCGATCTTTAGCATCGTTGAGGGAACAGTATGCTGCTGACATCGCGTCGCCTTATCGCTTTGGCATCCATCGTGGGCCTGACGCTCTGCGCCTCTGCCCAGCAACCCGCCATTCCCACCACCGGCTTTGCCGGCCTCGACCAGTACCGGGCCTCACGTATTGCGGTCTTCACTGACGATTACGGGCAGCTCGCACGTTACCGTGAGGCTAACGCTGCCCTCAAGCCACCCGCGCCTGGCGAGAACCGGGTCGTCTTCTTCGGAGATTCCATCACCGATATCTGGAAGCTCGAAGACTATTTTCCCGGCAAGCCCTACCTCAACCGCGGCATTGGGGGGCAGACCACACCACAAATGCTGGTTCGCTTCCGCCAGGATGTCATTGACCTGCATCCCAAAGTGGTGGTCATTCTGGCCGGCACCAACGACATCGCCGGAAACACAGGCCCCATGCGCCTCGAAGACATCGAGGCCGACTACGCCTCGCTGGCGGAACTAGCGCGAGCGAATCACATTGCGGTGGTGTTCTCCTCGGTGCTGCCGGTGCACAACTACACGCCCAAATCGCAGGATTTTTTTGCCCAGCGCTCTCCCGAGAAGATCCTGGCGCTTAATCGCTGGCTGAACGACTATTGTGCCGCCAACGGCCTTGTATATCTGGACTACTTCACGTCCATGGTGGACGACAAAGGCCTGCTGAAACGCGAGCTAGCGGAAGACGGACTGCATCCCAACGCCGCCGGGTTCAAGATCATGGCCCCGCTGGCGGAAGGGACGATCGGCAAGGCTCTGGCAGGAAAACCGTAGACTCGAGGGGAGATGTGATGGGGAGGAACCCAATACGACGGAAAGCGCTGGCTGGCCTCGCTTTCGTGTGTGCATCGTGGGCAGTCGCCGCGGCTCAGAGTTCAATCAAGGACATTTCCGCCGTTTACGCGGAAGGTCGCGTGACTGGCAATCAGTAGAGAAACGACTACTTTGGCCTCACTCTTACCACCGTTGGCGGGAACTTCACTCAGGGTAGTTTCATCAGCTCACAAGGGAAGAGGGCGAGGCTGGTCGCCGTGGAGGCAAACGCCAAGAATTGGCAAAACAAGTATTCAATCGCAATACTCGCGGACGCTCTTTCCGCCAATCCGTTGATCCATTCGCCCGATCAGTACCTGCGCAGCGTTCGCCATCAGTTTGAAAAGGAAGGTCTGGTAACCGTCCAGGAAGAATCTCCCATCGAGATATCGGGTTTGCGCTTTGTCCAGGCGACGATGAAGAGTGGAGGACCAGGGCTAGCTCACTTTCAAGGCATGTACACGACATTCCTGAATGGCTATATTGTTTCCCTCCAGGTTGAAGCCCCCTCGCAGGCACGGGTGAAAGAGATTCTCGCCATGGTGACTTTCAAATCCCCGCGCTAGGGGATCGGCCTTCGCGACCGCAAGTGTGGTCAGCGACGGTCTATAATGCTAGTGAGTTTCCGACCGCCCCAGCCTTCGGGCATACTCTGGCTGCGGCGGCGAGGGATGGTTTTCTTTGCGTCCTTTGCGGTTAATAGCTCTTGACTGCAAGGATCGCCAAGGAGTTGCAAAGTTCGCAAAGAAACGCCAACCCCGAGGGTGCAGGTGGAAACGCCCGCGCCTCCCGGCTTCACGAGAAGCCATTGGAAAGGAAACAGCTGCCGGGATGTTCCCGCCTGTCTGTGTCCTTTCCTGCGTGGGTTCAAAAGGAAGCAATTAGCAATTGGCATTTAGCCATGAAGCTAAGTGCCAATTGCCAATTGCTAAAAGCCGTGCCTCTTACCGACAAATTCGGCCGCGCCATCACCGATCTGCGGATATCGGTCACCGATCGCTGCAACTACAAGTGTGTTTACTGCCGCACCGGTAATGAAGGCGCGCTCTACGGCGATCTGCCTTTCGCCGACTATCTGCGTATGGCCCGCGTGCTCGTCGAACGTGGAATCCAAAAGGTCCGCATCACGGGCGGAGAACCGCTGTTGCGCAGGGGTGTGGTGGATTTCGTCCGCCAATTGGCCAAGCTGCGCACCACCGATGGAGATGACCTCGACATCGCCCTGACCACCAACGGCCATCTCCTGGCCGACCTGGCGCAGCCGCTCAAAGATGCCGGGCTACGCCGCGTCACCGTTAGCATGGACGCGGTCGATCCCGACCGCTTCGCCCGCATCACACGCGTGCCCGAGGGATACGACAACGTCCTGGCCGGCATCCGGGCGTCCCGCCGCGCGGGTCTGTGGCCGGTGAAAGTCAACTGCGTGCTGATGCGCGGCTTCAACGAAGACCAAATAATTCCCTTCGGCATGTTTGCCCGCGAAGAAGGCGTGGTGGTGCGCTTCATCGAGTTCATGCCGCTGGAAGAAGACCGCGTCTGGTCGCCGAATACGGTAGTGAAACTCGATGAAGTCCTGCACCGCATGGGCGAATACCGGCCGCTGGTGGAAATTCCGCACGCCCGCAGCGAAACCGCACGCCGCTACCACTTCGACGACGGCATCGGAGAAATCGGCATCATCGCGCCGGTATCTCATCCCTTCTGCGGCCACTGCAGCCGCATTCGCATCACCTCCGACGGCAAGATTCGTACTTGCCTGTTCTCGGTTTGGGACCACGACCTGCATGGTCAGATGCGCCGTGGCGCGTCCGATGAAGAATTGGCGGAATTCATTCGCGGCGTGATCGAGAAGAAAGAAGAGCGCCACCACATCGGCGAACCGGATTTCGTGCCCGCGTCCCGTACCATGGTGCACATCGGCGGTTAGCGGCTCTCCGCCGTCAATTGTTTTGTTTTTTTCCCCTCCACAACCCTGTCATCCAGAGCGCAGTCGAGGGACCTGCTTTCTGTCGGAACTCAATCTGCAGCGTCCGCGTGGCCAAAAACCCAGTAACATCTGACCATGCAGCGCCTTCCCCGAATCCGATTAACGACGGTCCTGATAATCGCTCTCAGCCTGAACATGACACCGCAGTCCGCGCCTTCTACGCCCGCATCCACCTATCTGGGTTTTGACCGCAACGACTATCCCGGAGGCGCGAACCTGCGGTTGCTGCGGCAGACATTCTCCTACGCGGGCTTCTGGCTTAACCGTCCTCCGGGCGAAAAGACGAACACCTGGGCAGGGAAGCGGCAGGCGCTGCAATCAGCGGGTTTCGGATTTCTAGTGCTTTTCAACGGAAGGCTTTTCTCCCAATTGAAAACGGTTTCGAGTGCCGGCAGGCTGGGCAAATCCGATGCCGAGGCAGCCGTTGCCTCCGCGCGGCGCGAAGGCTTTCCTGGCGGAACGATATTCTTTCTTGACCAGGAGGAAGGGGGCCGAATGCTGCCCGAGCAGAGGGCGTACATCTACGCGTGGGTGGACGGTGTGGCCGCGGCCGGTTTCCGCGCCGGCATCTATTGCTCCGGCATCGCGACCAAGGAGGATGGCGGCGCGTCCGTTGTCACCGCTGAAGATATCCGGCAAAATTCAGGCGGAAGGAAGATCGTGTACTGGGTCGCGAACGATGCCTGTCCGCCTTCGCCGGGATGCGCCTTCCCCAAGCCTCCGCCCAGCCCCGGCGAGAGCCGCATTGACTTCGCGGAGGTATGGCAGTTTGCGCAATCTCCGAAGAGGCCGGACGTTGCCGCCGGATGTCCCGCCAATTACGACCGCGACGGAAGTTGCTATCCGCCAGGGATCGATCTTGCTCAGCACCTGTATGTGGATTTAAATACCGCGGCCAGCGCCGATCCTTCGCAGGGAAGAACACAATGATTTTGTGATTTTTCACTCGCCGGGACGGTTGCGGAAAGACTCCGCTAGAGCTGGAACAGCAAACCTCAGGCGCTAAAACACAGTCCATTTTCGACAGTTTACGGGCACGACCAAGGTTGT
>JAIQFF010000294.1 GCA_020073395.1 Terriglobia bacterium | reverse complement strand
GGCGATGGGCGGACCGCAGGCCATGCTGGGGTGGCTCCTGGGCGCAATCTTTGCCATTTGTGACGGGCTGGTATGGGCGGAACTGGGCGCGGCCATGCCCAAGTCGGGCGGATCGTACAACTATCTGCGCGAGATTTACGGCTCGCGCAGTTTCGGCCGATTGATTTCCTTTCTGTTCATCTGGCAGCTTTCTTTCAGCGCGCCGTTGTCCATCGCTTCCGGCGCCATCGGACTGGCGGGCTACGCTTCCTACTTCTGGCCCGCGCTCGAATACCAATATGCCGATCACCTCTGGGAACTGCATCTCCCCTTGCTGGGTACTTTGCAACTGCGGTGGTTGATGTCCGGGGCCACGTTCCTTGCCATCGGGATCGTCGTTCTCGCGGTGATACTGCTCTACCGCAAAATCACCAGCATCGGCTGGATGTCCAAGTTGCTCTTGGCTGGCGTTCTGATCACCATGGGCTGGATCATCATAGCGGGATTCAGCCACTTCGATGCCGCGCGCGCCTTCAGCTTCCCTCCCGGCGCTTTCACTCTGTCGCACAATTTTTTCCTGGGCCTGGGCTCGGCCATGCTCATCGCGACTTACGACTATTGGGGCTACTACAATGTTTGCTTTCTGGGCGATGAAGTAAAGGACCCCGGCAGGACCATCCCGCGTGCTCTGCTGCTATCCATTCTGTTAGTGGGATGTCTATACGTGTTGATGAACATCAGTATCCTGGGGGTGGTGCCCTGGCAGGAGATTACGCACACCGGCCAATCCAATCGCGGTTTGTATGTGGTCTCGGTTTTCATGCAAAGGATGTACGGGACCTGGGCGGCCAACCTGGTTACTGCCCTGGTGATGTGGACGGCATTCGCCTCGGTCTTCTCGCTCCTGCTGGGCTACTCCCGCGTGCCTTACGCCGCGGCGATTGACGGCAATTATTTTCAGGCCTTCGCTCGAGTGCATCCGCAACACCGCTTTCCCTACGTTTCCCTGCTGGCTCTGGGTGGAGTGGCGGCAATGTTCTGTTTTTTTTCTCTGGCCGACGTGATCGCTGCGCTGGTGGTGATTCGAATTACGCTGCAGTTCCTGGTGCAGGCCATCGGCGTAATCGTGTTGCGTATACGCCGGCCTGATTTGCCTCGTCCATTTCGCATGTGGCTGTATCCTCTGCCGGCCTTGCTGGCCTCCGTCGGATTCATTTTTGTGCTGGTCTCCCGCACCAACTCGTTGAAGCAGGTACGTTACGCGCTGGTCATCCTTATTACGGGTACCGCCATTTACCTGGTGCGGGCGTGGCGAAATCGGGAGTGGCCGTTTGACGGCAGGAGCCTTGTCAGGGAGAGCACGGCGGGCCACTGACCGGGCCACTGATTATGACGGAAGCGATCAAGACATCGGCGCCCGAGAGTTTGCCTCCCAAGCTGACGACTTCAGCCTGGGCACCGCTGACTGAGCCGCTCTTCCGCTCGCTCTGGATTGCCGCCGTTATTTCCTATACCGGGACCTGGATGCAGAACGTGGGCGCGGGCTGGCTGATGACTCAGCTCACCATGTCGCCGCTGATGGTCAGCCTGGTCACTGCCGCCACCACGCTTCCGGTTTTTCTGGTGATCCTGCCCGCGGGCGCTCTTGCCGATCTGGTGGACCGGCGACGATTTTTACTCATCACCCAGAGCTGGATGGTGGTTGCCGCCGGAGTGCTGGGCGTGCTCACGCTCTACCACCAGGTGACGCCCTGGGTGCTTCTACTGTTCACGTTCATCCTCGGCCTGGGCGCGGTCATGAATGATCCCGCATGGCAGGCCATCACGCCGGAAGTCGTCCGCCCGGAACATCACGCTCCCGCTGTGGCGCTGAATTCTGTGGGCTTCAATGTCGCCCGCGCTTTCGGTCCTGCGCTCGGCGGACTGGTGATTGCGGCGGCAGGCTCCGGAGTGGCGTTTCTGCTCAATGCCGCCTCATTTTTTGGTGTGATCTTTTTCCTGTATCGCTGGAAGCGCCCCCACTTCGAGCAGGTCGAGACCGGCCGGGTGCGCGACGCTCTGGTGGCAGGCTTGCGCTACGTTCGCGGCGCTCCCCAGGTGCGCTCCATCCTGATCCGGACGGGCGCTTTCAGCCTGGCTGCGAGTTCCCTGCCCGCGCTGCTGCCCATCCTGGCCCGGCCCCATGGCGCCACCGGATATGGCCTGCTGCTGGGATTCTTTGGCCTCGGGGCCCTGGCTGGCGCCGCTCTTCTACCTCGCGTGCGCACTCATTTTTCCGTTGATCGACTTGTAGCCTTCGACATTCTCCTGTTCGCTGCCATGACCTTCGCGGCCGGACGGGTACAGACATTTTCGCTGCTTTGTCTGGTATTGTTTGCCAGCGGCACGGCGTGGATAGGAATCCTGGCTTGTCTGAATATCGCGGCGCAGACCATGTGTCCGTCGTTTCTGCGGGCGCGGGCCCTGTCCATGTATCTGCTGGTTCTGCAAGGAGGCATGGCGGTGGGCAGTACTGCTTGGGGAGCCTTGGCCACTCGGGCAGGAGTTCCGACTGCTCTTCTCTGCTCGGCTGCGGCGCTGGTAGCGGGACTGCTGGCAGTCCGCCGGCATCGCCTGACGTCGCAGCAGTTCGAATTAACGCCGTCCGTAGTTCGAGACTAGTTTTTGATTGATGTAGGCGTGAGCGTCCTCGCTCGTGCGGCAGTGAAGATGAACCGGGCCACGTATAGCACCAGCACGGGCGAGGACGCCCGCGCCTACATCTAAAATCCTAAAGGAGATCTTCATGAAAGGTATTCCCGCCCTATGCGCTTCTTTGCTGTTATTGAGCGGCATCGGGCTCGCCCAAGCCGCCAAATCCACCGAACCCCGCACCGTCAGCCAGGTTCTGGATCGTTCTGTCACCAACGTGGAGAGTGAATTCGTGCCCGCAGCCGATGCCATGCCCGAGGACAAGTACTCCTTCGCCCCGACCAACGGCGAGTTCAAGGGTGTCCGCACGTTTGAACAACAGGTGAAGCACGTGGCCGCCGTCAACTACATATTGGCTGCTGCCATTCTGGGCGAGAAGCCGCCTGTGGATACCGGCGAAGAAAGCGGTCCGGCCTCGGTCAAGAGCAAGGCAGATATCATGAAGTACTTGAAGGATTCCTTCGCATATGTTCATAAAGCAATAGGAAGCGTTAACGAAAATAACCAGGTTGCACCAATAAAGAGTCCATTCGGCGAGGGCAATGCGACCCGTCTGGCGCTGGCCACGGGGGCTGTAGGCCACTGCTTCGATCACTACGGGCAAATGGTCGAATACCTGCGTATGAATGGCATTATTCCGCCTGCCAGCCGCTAGCAAATGGGAGATGGTCGGTTGAGAAAAGGCATATTTGCCGCTTAGCCGACCCCTCATTTCCCTATATGGCACGAGAGTGCCATTTACACTTC
>JAIQFF010000115.1 GCA_020073395.1 Terriglobia bacterium | reverse complement strand
GATGTCGCCATCAACGAGTACAAGGCCATGGCGCTGTTCGGCGAAAAATATGGAGACAAAGTGCGCGTGATCAAGATTGGTGATTTCTCCACCGAACTCTGCGGCGGAACCCACACTGCCGCCACGGGCGAGATCGGCCTGATCAAAGTGTTAAAGGAAGGCAGCGTGTCGTCGGGCGTGCGCCGCATCGAGGCCGTCACCGGAGAGGATTCGCTGCATCACTTCCAGCAGGACCTTCAGCTGGAGAATGTGGTCTCCAGCCTGACCACCCGAGAGGCCAATGTGTCACCGGCCGAAGCGCTGAAACAGGAACTGGAAAAGAAAGACGCGGAGATTAAGCGGTTGTCGCGCGAACTCGATCAGGCCCGGATGAAGTCGGCATCCTCCTCGGTGGCGTCAGTTACCGACCAGGTCAAGGATGTGCACGGCGTGAAAGTGCTGGCCCACCGGGTGGATAATCTGGAGCGCGCGCAGATGCGCACGCTGGTCGATCAACTGCGCGACAAGCTGGGATCGGGTGTGGTTGTCCTGGGCTCGGCCACGAACGGCAACGTCGCGCTCATCGTGGGCGTAACCAAAGACCTTACCGGCAAAATCCAGGCGGGCAAGGTCATTGGGCCGGTGGCGCAGAAGGTTGGCGGCAAGGGTGGCGGCAGGCCTGATCTCGCTGAAGCCGGCGGGAAGGACCCCGGGGCGCTGGATGCTGCGCTGAGCGAAGTGTATGGCGTGGTCGAGGCCCTGTTGGGAAAATAGAGCCAGTCGTCAGATACCAGTTCCCGGTTCTCAGCCGCGACGCTGACGAACGATGTGAGGGGCGTGTGAAAAACCGCATCAACTTCATCAGCCACCAAGGTAAAAAGGTCCTGCTGGTAGACTGCTCCAATTGTTCGCCCGAACAGTTGGAACAGTTTGCCCAGCTTGTTCCCCCGCATGTTACCGCTGAACCTCGCGGATCGGTGCTGCTGCTGGCCGACTTCACCGGCGCGAAAATGGACAAGAAGAGCCTTGATCGTCTCAAGCCCGCGTTAGTGTTCGACCGGCCGCATCTCAAGCGTTCCGCTTGGGTGGGAGCCGACAGCCTGCCCAGAGTCTTCTACGAGCACCTGAAATCTTTTTCGCAGCGGGAATTGCCTACGTTCAAGACCCGCGAGGAAGCGCTGGACTGGCTGGTTGCGGACTGAACCAGGGCGGACACTGGCGCTCCTAACTCCTCCACTTCA
The DNA here is from genome assembly GCA_020073395.1 of Terriglobia bacterium. Lineage (GTDB taxonomy): Bacteria > Acidobacteriota > Terriglobia > Terriglobales > Acidobacteriaceae > JAIQFF01. The sequence goes on along the minus strand of JAIQFF010000115.1, from coordinate 16,013 downwards.
GCGTGACTGGGCCTGCCAGCGGATGCCTCATCTCGCCGCCGGTCCTCTTCGCCTCCAGGTGCGCCGCCTTTAATCCGAAGTACCACTTGGCAGGACGGTCGGCGTCATCAATCAGCATCAGGTGCGGGTCGTGTTTCAGTCCTTCGGACTGTTGTTCCATGGTCTGCCGGTCCTGTTCCACAAACTTTGCAAACACAAACTTGAGCAGTTGCGGTCCCAGCGGCACCCAACGGAAAATGTTCCACGCCGCCACCACATCGATGCGGCACTGGCTGCGGGTGATGGGCGTCACTGTGGTCAACGACGAGAACCAGTACTTGCCGGCGCGGATGGTTTCCAGCCGCAAATTGGGCAGAACAAAATCAATGGTAGTGGTAATGGATTCCGCGTCGGCATACAGCCGCAGCAGCTTGTAAGGCGCGCTGTTCGAGCTGGGGGTGTGCGCGCTCATGCGGAAGCCGTTGGGAATGGGCTCGAAATTCTTCTGCTTTTCGTGGATGCTATCGCGACTGCGCCACCACCAGGCCTGATGCACGAACGGCCCGTGCGCGGGATCCATCAGCCCGATGATTCCGTGATCGACGCTGCAGGGCAGATCGGCGGTGAGGTAGGCCAGCTTGTATTTCTCGCTGAAGGTGGGCACGCGAGGCGCGGGCATGGGCGCATCCGTGGCTCTGCTGAATCCAGCCCCCGGCACCGCCGGCTCGGGAATGAAAACCCAGATGAAGTCGTCATGCTCTTCGCAGGGATAGCTGCCGGCATAGATGCGATCGATCTTCAGCTTCTGGTCCGCAGTGAGGGAGGGAATGAGCCGGCACTGGCCGGTGTGTCCATCGAACCTCCAGCCGTGATAGCTGCACTCCACCTGGTCGCCGTCGAAGAGTCCGTGCGACAGCGGCATGCCGCGGTGCGGACAGGCGTCATGCAGCGCAAATGGACGCCCCTGACGATCGCGCCCCAGGGCCAGCGGGGTTTCGAGTAGCGTGGCTTTTTGCAGTTGGCTCCCGCCCACCTGCCGACCCGGCAGGGCGCGATACCAGAAGCCGTAGAGCATCAGCGAGTCCGGCGTTTCGCGTTGCGGCAGAGAGATGTCGTTCATGATGTAACGGACATGCGGGGACGGAGGCAGCCTACTACAGGCGCCGAAGCAGTGTAAGAGCCGCGTCGGCGTTTTGTCCCGTCCAAGCCATGTTGACGCCGATCAGCAAGGTAACCAGCCAACGGCGTAAATATCTATATTTTCAGTCAATTGCTGTATTACTTCGGTGGTTCTATTGGTCTCTTGAGCAATTGCTACCGCCCACTGCCCAGCCTATAATTGCTTCACTCTGGTAGATGTTTCTCCGTCAGGTTCCGGGTAGGTAGGCGCGGGAGTTTCTTTGTCCGCGCACGCACTAAGCCCGGCTATGCGAAGACGCCTGCAAATCGCCCTGATGGCTAGTCCCGTACTCGCGACCTTCTTTTCTCTCACCACGCCATATCTGCGGGCGCAAGCCGGTTCCGCACCCATTACCACCAGCGTTGACCGCTCGGGACGCAAAATCTACGTCAATGACGAGACTGCGGTAGCACCGAGGCGGTCAACAAGTCCTGCGATCCAAACCAGCGGTCTGATGTACTGGAGTCCCACTGCCCACCGCTGGAAGTCGGTCCCATCCGCCAATGTCCGGGCGGCGCGGTCTGCCGCCGCTGAAGTCAGCAGTTCGCAGGAGGTTTCCAGCTTCGTGCGGGGCAAGCCTTTCACGCAGGCAGAGATTGATGCCGCCATCGATCAGGCTGCGGCCCGGCACAACGTGGACCCCAGTCTGGTGCGCGCGGTCATCAAGGTGGAATCCAACTTCAACCCTAACGCCGTTTCTCGCACCGGGGCAATGGGGCTGATGCAGTTGATGCCACAGACAGCGCGGAGCTTGAACGTGGTCAACCCATTCGATCCCCAGCAGAACGTGGATGCGGGCGTTCGCCATCTCAAGCGGCTGATGGAAAGTTATGGTGGCGACGTCAAGCTGAGCCTGGCGGCCTACAACGCCGGCGCGGGTGCGGTGGCGAGAAGCGCCGGAATACCGCACTTCCGCGAGACTCGTAATTACGTGAAGCGCATCACCCAGTTGTACTACGGGGGGGGTGATGCCAGTTATCGCATTCTGGGCAGCCCGGTGCGCGAGCCCGTACGGGTCACACGCGATGACCGGGGCGTCTTAAACTTCAGCAACACCGACTGAGAAACCGGCATCTGTAGCAGGGTACACAAACGGAAGTTAGCTCTCACGAGCTACGCGATCACGGCTTAGGCGACTACAGGCTGGAACATTGAAGAACTCCGATCGAGGCCAACGCGCAAGGCGTCTGGGTGCGACTCTGCTCCTGCTGTTGCTCCCGGTGCTGCCCCTGCAGGCACGGGGCAAGTCTGAGGCTTGGGCGCGCACACAATACTCCGCCGCCGAGCACCTGCGGGAGAACCTGAACAGTCTTCCTTCCGCACAGCAGAGCCGCCGCGAATACCAGCATGTGATCGCCGCCTATCGCCGCGTGTACTACGGTTCACCGGCTTCCTCCAAAGCGGACCCCAGTGTGGTTGCTGTGGCCGAATTGCTGACGGAAATGGGCCGCCGCTTCAACGATGACAAGGTCCTGCGCTCAGCCATCGGCCAGTACAAGTTTCTGCGCCGGGAATATCCTGGCAGCCGCGACCGCGTCGATGCGCTCTTCACCATGGGCCAGATCTATCAGGATGATCTGAAAGACCCGTCCCAGGCCAAACTGGTGTTCGAAGAATTTCTCCACCGTTATCCTCACAACCATCTGGCCAGCGAGGCCCGCAAGGCGCTTAGCGAACCGGTGCAGCAAGCCGGGTTGCGATCAAAAGACGAAGACGATTCGGATGACGATTCCAGCGCCCCCAAACGTGCAGAGAAACCGAACTCGGGCAAGAGTCTGACATCCGCAGCGCCTGAAGATGGTACAAGCGACACCGACGCGAATGGTCAAAACCGCAAGGTGGCGCACGTCACCAGCATCCGCCACTGGTCCAGCCCGGACTATACCCGGGTTGCCATTGGTCTGGAGAGGGACATAAAGTTTGAGGCCCAGCGCATCGATCATCCGGAGCGTATCTTTTTCGATCTGCTGGATACCAATCTGACTTCAGAGTTGCTGGGTCAAACCTTTGACGTGGATGATGGGCTGCTGAAAAAGATCCGGGTAGCGCAGTTCCAGCCGGCAAAAGCCCGGATTGTGCTGGAGGTGCAGGATCGGTCCGACTACACCGCTTTCCTGCTCACTGATCCGCCGCGCCTGATCATTGATGTTCACAGCAAAGATCTTCACTCCCGGAGCGACCATGATCCGGGCAACGCGGACAAGAAAACCGCGGCCGAGAAATCCCTGAAAGAGCCGGCGGCGGCCACATCCAAACCATCTGCGACTGCGGAAGCCAAGCTACAGGTCAAGGAGAACCCCAGAATGCCAGGGTCTTTGACCAGCGCGGCCAGCAGCGCCGGTGCCAAGAGAACAGTTGTGGAAGCGGACGACGACGATAGCGCGCTTACGGTCGCCAAACTAGATCCGCCGGAGATCAAGCCTCAAACCCGGGCCGCGACTACGCTGACCCGGCCCACGGCTGCCAAGGGTTCCAGCCGGGGCAAGCCCAAGGCGGCGGTGATTTTTCCTGATGCGCGCGAAGCTTCGCCGACGGCCAACGGCGACCGCTCTCTGATCCGCGCCCTGGGATTGAAAATCGGTAAAATCGTGATCGACCCCGGCCACGGCGGACACGATACCGGCACCATCGGCCCCAATGGCCTGGAGGAAAAAGATCTCGTCCTGGATGTGGGCCGGCGGTTAGGCAAGCTGCTGCAGGCGCGGCTTGGGGCCGACGTGGTTTACACCCGCAAGGACGATACTTTCATTCCGCTCGAAACTCGCACCTCGATCGCCAACCAGGAGCAGGCGGACCTGTTCGTTTCTATCCACGCCAACTCCAGTCGCGACCCCGATGCCCGTGGCGTAGAGACCTACTACCTGAATTTCACTTCATCGGCCGAAGCGCTGGATGTGGCGGCGCGAGAGAATGCGGCGTCGGACAAATCCATCCACGAACTCCAGGATCTGGTAAAGAAGATCGCGCTAAAAGAGAAGATCGAAGAGTCGCGCGAGTTTGCCTCTAACGTGCAGCGCGCCCTGCATAGCGGACTGGCGGCCAAGAGCCCGGGAATCCGCGATCGCGGGGTCAAGAAGGCGCCGTTCATCGTGCTCATCGGGGCCAACATGCCGTCAATCCTGGCCGAGATTTCGTTTGTCAGCAACCCGGGCGACGAGCGCCGGCTGCGAACTTCCGACTACCGCCAGCGCATAGCGGAATCGCTCTACCGGGGAATATCGAAGTATGTGAGCGGCCTGAGCGGGGTCAAAGTCGCCAGCAAGATTGATAAAGACGAGAGCCGGTAGTTCAACCTTTGCGGCCTTGCTTTGCGTCCTTTGCGGTTCAAGGTTTTCGTTTCTGCTAGCCACAAGATCAACCCCTTAACCGCAAAGTGCGCAAAGAACACCGCAAAGGACGCAAAGAAGCCCCGACCATCGCCTGCCTGATGGAAACTTTCCCTCTCCGTCTGTAGTCTAAGTATTACAGGGCCTTCCTGCTCCCTGCCCGATTATGGTCAGCAGATTCATGTCCGTTCTTCTCTTGTTGGCATTGAGCGTGGGCTCTGCCCTCGCGGGCGAGTCGCCCACGGCCACAGCACCGTCGCCACTACCGTCCATTCTTCCAGCGCAGTTTGCGGGGTGGCATATTTCCGGCTCGATTCAGACCAGCAAAGATCCGGCGGTAGCCGATTCTGTGAACGCTGACCTGCTCAAAGAGTATGGCTTGACTGACTTCGAATCCGGCACCTACACCGGCGAAGACGGACGCAAGGTCGCCCTCAAGGCCATTCGCTTCGCAGATGCCAGCGGCGCGTACGGCGCGTTCACCTACTACAAGATGCCGCAGATGCTCAAGGAATCGATCCCGGACCAGGGTTCATCGCTCAACGAGCGGGTGCTGTTTTATCGCGGCAACATCCTGGTGGATGCGGTATTCGAAAAACTCAGCGCCATGTCCGCCGCCTCGTTGCGAGAACTGTCGCAGGCCCTGCCCCGGCCCGCCGGGAATGCAGGCAATCTACCCAGCCTGCCGGCATATCTTCCCAAATCAGGTTATGTGAAGAACACCGCGAAGTACGTGATGGGGCCGGTTGGACTCGACAAGATCAGCGCGCCGCTCTCAGCGCAGCTGGTGGACTTTAACACCAGCGCCGAAGTAGCCATGGGCACGTACCAGACTTCCGGCGGGGTGGCCACGCTGATGCTGATCGCGTATCCGACGCCGCAACTGGCCGCGGAACATCTGCGCCGTATCGATGCCGCCAACCAGCCCAACGCCCAGCCCCAATCCGGAAGTCCGATCGCGATTGCAGGACCAATGTTCGATAAGCGCACCGGTCCCATGGTGGTGATCGCAACCGGCGTGGTTTCGCAGGCAGAAGCTCGGGCACTGTTGAGTGCGGTGAACTACGAAGCCGACGTCACCTGGAACGAGAACACCTATCAGAACAAGAAAAACAATCTGGCCAACCTGCTGTTGAACGTCTTCCTGCTGTGCGGCATTCTCATCGTATTCGCAGGCGTGGCGGGCCTCGCCTTCGGAGGGATTCGGATCTTCTTCAATCGCATTTTGCCGGAGCACATTCTGCATCGAGAAAAGGACGCGGATTTCATCTCCCTGAACCTGTCCGAGGGTCAGGACAGGTCGCCGATTCCAAGGTAAGCTCATCAATCAAAGCCGTTTAGGAGAGCAAAACGGGGTCAAAGTCCAAAAATGGCCGCCGACGAAGACCTGTTAACCTATTTTGTAAGTTGTTGAATCTAAAGATATTTATTTCCCAAAAATTCCTTGACACCCCCCTTTTTCGGCTCATAAGATTTCGCCAGAAAGTTTTGACGGATTTTTGCCCCGTTGGAACTATTCTCCCTAAAAGAAAAGGCCGCCCCTTTGCCAGGGTGGCCTTTTTGTTTGGGGAGCGGTCGTCAGTCTTCAGTCTTCGGTCGTCAGCCCTTGGTCATTGGTCTTCAGTCTTCCGTCGTCGGGCAGGCGAACTTAGTTGCATGCGACTTCGAATTTCCTGACGACTGAAGACCGACGACCGACGACTGCCTTTGTTAGAATCGAAAGCAAGCCGACGTAGCTCAGTTGGTAGAGCAGCCGATTCGTAATCGGCAGGTCAGCGGTTCAAGTCCGCTCGTCGGCTCCAGTTTTAATTTCGTGCGAAGTTTTTCGCGCATCTTGCACTCCAATTTGGGCAAGTTGTCGGTTGAGATTCCCCTTCAAGCCAGTTTCCCCTTGCCAACGAGGAATAACCTTTCCGATAATACGGTAAGAGTTTAATCACAATCGTGTACCGATACAGTCAAGCGGATTTGCTTCGCATTCTGCGGATCACGGCGCGCCAGTTGGCAGCTTGGGAGAAGGCCGGACTGGTGGCCGCTGCCGAGAGCTATTCTTTTTTCGAACTCCTTCAAGTCAAGAAAGTGCGAGACCTTTGCGCCCGCAAGGTGCGGCCGGCGGTGATCCGGCAATCGCTTGAAGCTATGCTCAAGCAGGTTGCGGGAATGGAAAATCCTCTGCTTGAGGCTGGCGCCTTCTCCACCGGCCACCGCATCGCCTTCCGCCACCAGGGCAAAGTGGTCGAACCCATCGCCGGCCAGTTCATGTTTGATTTTTCTCCCGAACAGCGGGTTGTGGCCAGCACCCCGATCTCCAGCTACAGCGAGGCGGCCCCGACCGACGCCGCGGAGCTTTTCGCGCGAGGCATCGCGCTCGAGGAAGATCCCAACCATCAGGCGCAGGCCATAGACATGTACCAGCAGGTGCTGGAAATCGATCCCGATCACGCCGCCGCGCACATCAACCTGGGCACGCTGCATTACAACCGTCAGGAATACGCGTTGGCGGAAAAGCATTACCGCCATGCCATCGAGGTGGATGCACGCTACGCCTTGGCTTACTTCGATCTGGGCAACGTACTGGACGAGACCGGCCGGGTAGCGGAGGCCATCCAGACTTACAGCACCGCGCTCCGACTCGCGCCCACCTACGCTGACGCCCATTACAACCTCGCGCTGGCTTACGAAAAAATCAAGGAGCCGCGCAAGGCCCTCAAACACTGGCGCGCCTACGTGAAGCTGGACACGGTCGGTCCCTGGGCGGTACACGCCCGCAACCAGATCCAACGCATCCTGCAAGCCGACGGACTCAAGCTCATACAGGGCGGGAAGCAGGAGTAACCTCATCATCAGAAGGTAGCGCCGCCCCCGGGCGGCCCGATGGGCGGGCGGGACGCCTGCCAGACAGCCGGCGAGACGCCGGCGCTACAAGTGCTAGAATTCTTAGTCCTCCCACTCTTTAGTCTTGAAGGTGCTTTCATGCCTGACGCTACCCTCCAGCTTCCCTCGCCCACCCCACTGACCTCGTTCACCGAAGACGAAATCATGTTTCGCGACAACATCCGCCAGTTTGCCGACGAGAAAGTCCGCCCGCTGGTCAAAGAAATGGACGAAAAGGGCGTCTTCGATCAGGGCCTGATTCTCCAGTTCTTCCAGCTCGGTTTGATGGGAATCGAAATTCCCGAGCCATACGGCGGCGGTGGTGGCAAGTTCTTCGAGGCCATCCTCGCGGTCGAGGAAATGTCGCGGGTGGATGCGTCCGCCGGCGTCGTGGTGGACGTGCAGAACACTCTGGTCAACAATGCCCTGCTGCGCTGGGGCAGCGAGGAGCAGAAGAAACGGTTCCTGCCACGTATGGCAGCCGATACTTGCGGCGCCTACGCCCTCAGCGAGGCCGGCTCGGGATCGGACGCCTTCGCCCTCCAGACCCGGGCCACGCTCAAGGGCAGCGATTACGTCCTCAATGGCCGGAAACTGTGGATCACCAATGGCAAGGAAGCGGGCCTTTTTGTCCTGTTTGCCACCGTCGATCCCGCGGCCGGATACAAGGGAATCACAGCTTTTCTTGTCGAGAAGAGTTTCCCCGGCTTCACCGTGGGCAAGAAAGAAGACAAGCTGGGGATTCGCGCTTCGTCCACCTGCGAGCTGATTCTCGAAGACTGCCAGGTCCCGAAATCCAACGTTCTGGGCGAAGTGGGCAAAGGCTACAAGATCGCGATTGAGACCTTGAACGAGGGCCGCATCGGGATCGGAGCGCAGATGGCCGGAGTGGCCCGCGGCGCCTGGGAGTACGCAGCCAGGTATGCGCAGGAGCGCAAACAGTTCGGGAAGCCGATCAGCGACTATCAGGGCGTTCAGTTCCAGATTGCACAGATGGCCACCGAGATTGAAGCGGCCCGCTTGATGGTGTATAACGCGGCGCGCATGAAAGATGCGGGCATCCCTTTCGTCAAGGAAGCGGCCATGACCAAGCTCTTTTGCTCGCAGGTGGCGGAGCGGGTCACCTCCCTGGCCATCGAAATCTATGGCGGATACGGTTTTACCAAAGACTATCCGGTGGAGAAATACTGGCGCGATTCCAAGATCGGCAAGATTTACGAGGGCACATCCAACATGCAGTTGGCCACCATCGCCAAGCTGGTGATGGGCGGGAAATAAGATCGCGATCAGATGGGATGGGTTTTCTTTGCGACCTTTGCGGTGTCTTGGCGCCCTTCGCGGTTAGGGGTTTTGAAGTTGACTCGGCCGATATTCTGAATTGACCTGCTCACAAATCCCGACTACGCGCGTCGAATCGTAGGGTCAGCCTGTCTGCATGCTCGTGGATTGTCAAAGGAAAAACACATGACAAAGCAATTGATAGCTGCGCTCGTGATCGTCACAGCCCTGTGCGCCGCATCCATGGCGCAAATGCCAGTCAACGGAAAGGCGGAGGCGGGAGCGGCTCCCGCACGTTTACCTGGCCTGGACAAGCGCCTCATCGACACCACCGCCGATCCGTGCACCGATTTCTTCCAGTATGCCTGTGGTAACTTTACCAAGCTGTACCCGATTCCCAACGATCGCTCAGCCTACGGCACCGGCGCCATGGTCGCGGACTATACCGAGTACATCCTGCACGCCATGCTGGAAAAAGCCGCCGCGGGCGGCCCCGGCCGCACTCCGAATGAGCAGAAAATCGGCGACTCTTATGCCGCCTGCATGGATGTGGACGCTATCAATCAGAAGGGACTGAAACCACTGCAACCGGAGTTCGATCACATTGCCGCGCTCAAGAGCAAAGATGAGTTGCCCGAACTCCTCGCCCGCTTTCAGTTGATCGCCGCCAACGCCTTCATGAGCTTTGGCGAGCAGCAGGATTTCAAGGATGCCCGCAAGCAGATCGCGGTGGCCGACCAGGGCGGCTTGGGTCTGCCCGAACGCGATTATTATTTTCGCACCGGAGACGCCGCCGAGAAAACCCGCACCCAGTACGTGCAGCACATCGCCAACATGCTGAAGCTGGTGGGCGAGCCGGAAGACAAAGCTGCCAGCGACTCCAAAGCCATCATGCAGCTGGAAACCGACCTGGCCAAGGTTTCCCTGGACATTACGTCGCGGCGCGACCCCAACAAGGTTTACCACCTGATGCCGGTGTCCGAGTTCGCAGCTCTGGCTCCGGGCCTCGCCTGGGACCGTTTTCTGGCCGCTTCCGGAGCGCCCCCGATCACTGAACTGAATGTCACCAATCCCGACTTCTTCAAGGGGATGAACGCCCTGCTCGCTTCCACTGATCTGGAAACCATCAAAACCTATTTACGCTGGCAGGTGATTCTCTCAATCCCCAGCTCCGTTCTGCCCAAGACCCTCGATGATGAGCGCTTCGACTTCTACGGCCGCAAGTTGCGCGGCCAGCCGGAACAGAGAGCCCGCTACAAGCGTTGCGTGCAGTCCACCGACGGAGCCTTGGGCGAAGCCCTGGGCCAGGTTTACGTGGCGCAGGAATTTCCTCCCGCCAACAAGCAGGCCACGGTGCAAATGGTGAAGGACATCGAAGCCGCGATGGACCAGGACATCGACACTCTGGACTGGATGAGTTCCGCAACCAGAGTCCGCGCCAAGGAAAAGCTGAACGCGGTGGCCGACAAAATCGGGTATCCCGAGCACTGGCGGGATTATTCCACTCTGACCATCGCGCGGCAAGACGCTTTCGGGAATGCGCAGCGCGCCACCGAGTTTGAGGCCCGGCGCCAATTGGCCAAGATCGGCAAGCCCCTCAATCGCGGGGAGTGGTTCATCACGCCCGCCACAGTCGATGCTTACTACGATCCCGGCATGAATGACATCAACTTCCCGGCCGGTATCCTTCAGCCCCCGCTGTATGACAGTCATGCCTCGGACGCGTCGAACTACGGCCACATGGGCGGCATCGTGGGACACGAACTTACGCACGGCTTCGACGATCAAGGCCGTCAATTCGATGCCAACGGAAACCTGGCGGACTGGTGGACCCCCGAGGATGGCAAACACTTTGACGAGAAAGCGGAGTGCGAAGTAAAGGAGTACGGCAACTTTGTCGCGGTCGATGACGCGAAAGTGAATGGCAAGCTGACCCTGGGCGAAAACACCGCTGACAACGGAGGCCTGCGCCTCGCCTACATCGCACTCCTGGCCGATGCGAAACGGAAGAGCATCGACCTGACGAAGAAAGAAGACGGCTATACGCCGATCCAGCAATTCTTTCTGGGGCACGGACAGAGCTGGTGCGGCAACACCCGCCCCGAGCAACTCCGCCTACAAGTGCAAACCGATCCGCACTCACCCCGGCAATTCCGCGTGAATGGCGTGGTGCAGAACATGCCCGAGTTCGGCAAGGCATTCGGCTGCAAAGCCGGTCAGCCCATGATGCCGGTGAATGCCTGCCGCGTGTGGTAAGTGTCGCCTGACCCGCGTAGGCCCGGACGCCCTCGTCCGGGCAGGCGAGCGCAGCTGGCCAGGGTCTTTCCTTCAGCCAAGCAAAAGCCGCACTGCGCCGGGCCGGGCGAGTGGGGCACCCGCCTCTACGTGAGTGGAAGACTCGTCGCGATCAAACTTGGCGCCGCCTTGGTGGGGCGACCCTCAAGTCTCGCGGATACGGATCGGCGCCCGTCTCTTAATTGTGCAAGTCTCGCAAATGGGGATGGCACGACTTCGGTGACGGCGGAAAAACTTTGGTTGGGTGGAGCAGAGCCTTGGGACGGAGCAGGCCTTCAGTCCTGCAATCAAGCCGCTCACTGATGGGCTTCAGCCCATGAGGCACTTGTGACTGTCCCGGCTGCGCAAAATGCAACGGAAGTACCGCAGAAGCTGAAGCCGCCTTCTTCAGCAAATCTTCAATGCAGCGCTTAAGCGCTGCTCCACCTTACTTCAAAATCAGTCGTGCCGGCTTACCTTGAACGTATCACCTGCGCAGGAGCTTCCTTGCCAAAGCACGCGCGATCGTGACGGGATGAGTCGCCAAAGTGGAGATTTGTCCTAGAGCGCTGAGCGGCTCGTGAAAGACGCCGAGTTGCCGCAACACCGTTCCCCGGTCGTAATAGATTTTTCCCCGGCCAAACGGTCATCGGCGTCAAAGGTGTACACGCCGCAGAGCGGAAACTCGACTCGCCGCCCGGTCGCCGGCAGACCACGCCACCCGCCGAGATGCGTGCCGCGAATCATGACTTCGAGGAGAATCGCATCGTCGGCGACATGCCGGCGCTGGACCTCGATTTCCAGGTCAGGCAGCGCCTTCATCAACTGCTCGTAAAACAGGCGGACTCCATTCCGGCCCTCATAGTGCTCGCCCCAGGGCTCATCATCGTACCGTGCCGTATCACCGAAGGTGCAGAGCACACCCTCAAGGTCATGCTGGTTCTCGAGTCGAATGTGCTGCTCAACAACTGCGATGCGCGCCGACCATCTGTCTTGCGGAATAGATGCGCTTGCCACATTCACCTTCAGTCGCGTTCATGAACCCTGGGCGAAGCCCCAGCGACAAATACTACCATCGGCAACTGTCGTTCGTGACTACAGCAAGCGGTTGAGGAGTACCAAGGGAACGGCGGATGGGCTACGGGGTCGAGAGTTTTCAGCGGAGAGGTCGGCACAGGTCTATCCCGCTCCTCTTCACGGGGGAGTTCGAAGTAGTAATCATGATCGCGGTGTGGATCGAAGAGATGCATGGGTCGGACTGAGTTCCAGACCTGAACCATGATTGCGAGCGAATCTTGGTTGGATCGGCACTGGTTCCGCTAGAGCGAAATGGCGCTCCTCATCGAGTGCATGCTGAAGTGTGCGCCAGTACTGATTGACAACGCCGACATTGTCAGAGACGAGAATCACAACAGAACGGATCATTTGACACAATAGAATGTCGATATCGTGTATCGATATTAGCAGGAATATAGAGTGGTTGACTCGCGCCGCCCCGAAGCGGGCGTTCTGACACACGTAAACGGCACATTCGAAATCACGTCATGAGTCATGAGTGACAGGTTACTCAGGAGTAATTGTTGTAAACCGGCAATTCCACCAACTATCTTCGCCCGGCAGCCCCGCGCTGACACCTCGAGGTCTGATGGACGGTCGGCCTGCTTGTAATGACACTCCTCAGCGGCTTTAAGCCGCGGACGCCGTCAACATTTGCGGTACGAGTAAACTCGTGCCTTCACATGTAACGCGGTTCCTACTGCGGCGGCGGCGCCGGCGCGGTTGTGGCTCCGGGCGTGACCTGAGTTCCGATCACGTCGCCGGAGACGATCATCTCCACTCGGCGGTTCAATTGCCGGCCCTTGGCGGTACTGTTGTCCGCAACCGGACGCGTCTTGCCGAAGCCGCGCGCAATCACGTTATTGATCGAAACACTGTTATCGACCAGGTAGTCGCGCACTGACGCCGCCCGCTTCTCCGAGAGAGTCTGGTTGTAGGCATCGCTGCCCACGCTGTCGGTGTGGCCTTCAATCTCCAGACGCAGGTCGGGATAGGCGAGGACGATGCCTGAGATTCGCGCCAGCCGCTCCCGGGCGGCGGGCTTTAGGGTGTAACTGCCGGAATCAAACAGGACGTCGGGCATGCTCACCACCAGGCCGCGGTCCGTGTCTTTGGTCTCCAGCACCTGGTTGAGCTGGTTGAGCAGACGCTGGCGCTGCTCTTCCTTCTGACGGATGGCCTCGGCTGCAGCCTGGCGTTGTCTCTCGGCTTCCGCTTCAGCTTTCTGCTGCTCGGCCATCGCCGCGGCGCGGGCGGCATCGGCTTGCGCCTGTTGCAGCTGAGCTTCGGCCTGGGCTTTTTCCGCCGTGGCGCGGTCCGCCTCGGCTTGGGCGCGCCTCCGTGCGTCTTCTTCAGCTTGGGCCTTGGCTTGGGCTTCGGCTTGGGCAGAGGCTTTGGCTTCGGCTTCGGCCTTTTGCTGTTTGTCCAGCATGGCCTGCTTCTCGTTGGCGATTCGTTCCTGCTCCTTGCGGCCGAGGGTCAGCACGCGAGCGTCTTCGGCCATCTGGGTGGCGCCGCGGGCGGCGGTGCCAATCGGAGTCTTGCCCTGTTTGCGTTTGAGATAGTCTTCCGCTCGAGCCAGGTAGTCTTCCGCTTTCTTCAAACTGTCGGCGGCATAGTGCTCAGCGCCCGCGGCTTTGGCGATGGCCACGGCATTGCGCGCCTCAAGCAAAGTAAGCGGGGTCTTGGGATCGGCCGTGGCCGAGGGCAGCTGCTGAGCCGGCACATCGACCGTATACTGGCCGCCCTCGAGCATGTCGAATTTGGCGTCGATAGCCTCTTCGAAGCCCTTGGTCTCCTGCCGGATAATGTTTTCGGCAACTACGGCATCGCTGGGCCGGGTGACAGAGAAGTAGGGTTCCGCGGTCACAATCAGACCGAAGGCCTGCAGGTCGGTGGTCACATCCAGACTGCTCTTTCCGTAGTTATCGGGAACAATCTCTCCCAGGTTCTGGGCGCGGCCCTCAGGAGTAATCGCCCACAGCACATAGGTCAGGAACTGCGGACCTACACGGCTTGCCGGCCCCAGCTTGGAGAGATCGACATTCACCTGCAGGCGTCCGTTCTTGCTGTCCACCTTGGCTTTGCCGGTCACTTCCGGCATAAGGCTGGTGCCTTTCATGTCCAGGGTGGTGGAACCGCCGCGATGGCGATAGTTGACCGCTTTGGTGGTCCGCGACACCACGTTCACTCGGAACACCGGGGTTTGGTCCATGGGTTCTACCGGAGTGCTCTCCTGCTGGGCCACCGCGAACCCCGCCAGCAGCATCCAGCAAATCAAGCCTGCCCATCTCTTCATGATTGCATCCCTCTGGTTTGGCAATTTGGCGCTACAGAACCGCAAGGTCTCAATTGATTTTGACGCTTCGCGATATGGTTCCGGAAGTGTCTTCGCAAGCACCACGCCGTGGCAATCCGGGTGGTGCGCGCCGGGTAGCATGCGGCAGTCGGGCACCGTGGCCGGTGCTCCGGCTCGAGCTCGGAAGGCCCACCCGCAACCTGGAACGCCAGAACCCTTGCCTGTCGTGCGTTTCGGCCCAACCCAGTGGCACGCGGGTAACCCATAGTGGTTACCTATAATGTGCAGCAACTTGCGGTTGTAGGCCCGGCAGACGCTGCAGGAATCCCCACTAAGTTCCTTCTCTGTAGTGGCTTACCAAAATCGACGATGTTGGCTGGCAAGCTGCATCTCGTATCCATGCCCGCTGGCCCAGGGGCATGGATGGGGGTGGCATTTTGTGGAACCTGACGGGCGATAACGCGGTCAGCAAGCCCGGGCGTTCGCTTCTTCCCGTGCTCATCATTTTGTTTCTGGTTTCCTACGGGCTGCTGACCATGCTCGTGGTGGAACAGGGACGAACCATCGATTCCCAGCGCGGCCTCATTCAGATGCTGTTCAGCGACAGCGTCGAGTTGACGGGCATGAAAGGGAAACAACAAGCCGAAGCCCAGGCGCGGGCCCAGTCCCAGATGAAACCGCCGGCCACCAAGGCGGCGCCACGAGATCCCCAGGTGCAGTCCCCGTCTTCCAACGCGCCGCAGGCGGGTGCGAAGAATCAGAGCACAAGCAAGCACGGGAGACCGCTTCCGCAGAAGCCTCCGAAGGCCACTGCTGACCAGGGAGATGAACGCCGGATGCTGATCTCGATCTAGATTTTGAGGCCCAGGTTTTGGAACAACGTTACTCCCCATGAAAGTATTCGCTACATTGCTGTTGTCAGTTTCGCTCTACGGCTCGTACCGCATTCCGCCGCCCAAGCCGCCCGCAGATCGCACCGCCGCCAAGCGCCCCGCCCGCAAGGGAGGCCAATGGTACTTCGCGGAAAACGGTCACGCCGTTTACTGCTATGGTCCGGTCAGGTTTCTGCCCCAAGCGGAAGGCGGACTGCAGCGCGTCGCCACTTTCTGCCAGGGCGACAAGAACATGGTCCCACTGAAAGACTAAGAGCTGCTGCTAGCTTCTGGCTTCTAGCTCCTAGCTGCTGACCTCCAGGCTTTAGCCAGAAGCCAGTAGCTAGAAGCTTCTCCGCCGCGGCACAAACTACCCAAATCCTATACATTTTCCTTATGCCCAAGTTCGAGAAGCATATCTTCATCTGCGGCAACCAGCGGCCGACTGAGGCTCCGCGACCCTGCTGCGATCCCACGGGCCAGGCGGAACTGCAGAGGTCATTCAAGGAAAAACTGGCGGCGCGCGGACTCAAGGGAAAAGTACGGGCCAATCAGTCCGGCTGCCTCGATCAGTGCGAGCATGGTCCGAACCTGGTGGTGTATCCGGATGCGGTCTGGTACGGCCGAGTCACGTTGGACGATGTGGATGAGATTATCGAGTCGCACATCCTGGGCGGAAAGCCGGTCGAGCGACTGACGCTGCCCGACTCCTGCCTCAATATCACCTGCGAGCACAGAATGCCGAAGACGACATCCAAAGTCTAGGACACGGCGGCGGAGCGGAACCAACACGAAAGATGGTAGGCGCGGCAGGAATTGAACCTGCAACCGTCGGATTAGAAATCCGATGCTCTATCCGTTTGAGCTACGCGCCC
>JAIQFF010000293.1 GCA_020073395.1 Terriglobia bacterium | reverse complement strand
AAACGCGGATCGCGCGAGACCCCGGTCTCTTACTCCCGGGCAAGCCTTTCCGCCCTCCCGAATCGGGAAATATTTGGCTTTGTTCCACCAGCAGTCTTCTTATTTCTATTGAAGATAAAAGACTTGTTGGCTTTGTTCGCAAAAATGCTAGACATTGGATGTGGTCTCTCCCTTCCTGCGCGCCTGCAGCCTCTCAAGCTCGGCGATCGCATGGTTGAGTTGCCGATTGATCATAGCTTCATACCGCAACAGTCTGTCGAGCTCTTCCTTCTCCGGCAAGAAGAGATGATCCGTCATGGCATCCATTTCCGGGTTGCTCAAGGGTACAGAGTCCGGTTCAGCTGGATCGTCTGCTCTTGATTGCTGGAGCTCGTAACTATGTCCCGCAAGCGCTCTCGCAATTTGACCGCTCTCAAAACGTATGAGGCGGCGAAGCCGCCAAGACCACACGGCGATCTTCTCCATCCAGAGTTCTTCCAGGAAACCAACCGACTGATAGTGTTTACGAACGCCAGCATAGAACTTGTCGAGTTCACTCTGGCTCACTTTTCCCTCCGGGTGCTGAACCAGCAGGAATTTAGAGAAAAAACCGTGTTTGACGGCATTCATTGAAGCTCTTTTCTTGCCATTTGGCGTTCTTGGTCCGGTCGACTTCCTTGAATTCTGTCGATTGGCTCGAACCCTCCTAGGGGATGCGGTGCTTTTTCCGGTGGCTTCCGCAGTGAGCTCATTCGAGCCTCCGCCCTGTTGATCTTTGTGGAGTGCATGGCTGCTGTTTGCGAGTGACCCTCCAGACGCGACGGGAATCGCAGGCAGGGATACTTTCTGTTGCTGTCCAGGTTGATCCTGTTTATCTTGGGTCATAGTTGCCTTCCAGAGGGATTCGTTGGGGATTCGTTGGAATGCTTGCCGTTCTACTTTCATTGCAGGTCAGTCCTTGTCCTCCTGTTCATTTGTTTCTATAGGTAAGGCACAACTAGCGCACTCTTCGAAGCAAAGTTCGATCTCAGGCTGTTGCCTGATGGTCATGTCCCGCAACTGCTGCTGTTGTCTGATCACCGCCGATATCAGGGAACTGACCTTCGTGAAGAACATACTCGGGACAGCGCGTCCTAACTTGTACCGCGCAAATACTCGTCTTTCGGTTCGGAGGGCAAACTCCAGCAAAGATTCGATCTCTTTCTGATACTCCGGATCGTTTTTCAGAGTTTCTTCTGAGACGGGCTCATTGCAACCGAGTTCGAGGCGTCGGATCTCGGCGCAGTTCTCACAATCCGACGAGCCAAGTATCAGTTGAAACAACTGAACCCCCTGTTCTCGGCCAGTAGCCAGGATCTCCTGGCGATATCGCAGGAGGAGGATCATACGACTCGCTGATATCCCGACGGACTCGCTCGCCTCACGGTATTGGGTATGGGTCAGATCCGTATCCCCGATTCGTCGTAACTCGCGAAGTGCAGCACGGTTAACTTCGCGCAAGCAGTGAGTGTTCCGGCTCAGTTGCTGCGCACACCCGACCGAAGAAATAAATGGTCTTTGATTTTTGCGTAGCATTTGCGTGCCTCCTTCCAAAAGGCGTTCCTTGACCCTCGGCTCGGAAGGACTAGCGTGATGGAATATTGATTTTCCCGACGCCGATTGTTGGTTCTAACGAACGCAGTGCTTATGTTCGGCCGCGAGTTTCCTCGGAGGGTGACCCTGGCGTGCTGGGCGTTGCTTTCCGCTGTTAAAACGCCAAGACTAAACAGTGCAGTGCGGAATTCTGCGAAGAATAAGTGGAAGAGTTTATCTCGACGGCCAATTGACGGGATTGTGGGAGCGAGCATGGAGGCCTCCGTGCACCAATCGTGCTATTCGTGGCCCTTCGGCTCGGCATCCCGCCGAACTTCGGGGTTCCCAGCATTCCGCTGGGGTGGAGTCACGGTTATTGCGCAGATCCTTTCGAGTGTCCCACCTAAAAGAATGCCCAAGTACCGGACGGGCAGAGTATAGCGCATCTTCTCTGATGTGCCAACCTCTTATTAGTTGATTAACTAGGTTCGCTTCGACATAGTGGGATCGCCGAGTCGGTAGTCAAACGTCCAGATAAGGAACTCTGTATGAGTGTTGTCCCGAAGAAGGCTGAAGGAACGCTACCACGCGTCGGGCTCAGCCCCGGGAAGCCATTTCTTCAGCATATTGAGGACGAGTCCGCCGAGCATCCAGAATTTGCCCGGACTAAGTTACGGTCGGATCGCCCAGGCTAAACCGTCCGGATCGTCCCCAACGTAGATGTGGCTCGTGATCTCTAACGTCTTGAGGTCCAGTACAGCGACGTAGTTGTCAGGCCCACAGGCGATGAAGGCACGATTACCATCCCGATCGATTAAAATGCCCGCCGCTCCGTGGCCAATTTTCACCCGCTTGAACTCTTTGTGCGACGCTGTATCGTAGATCACCAGATCACCATTCCCCAGCATTGAAATCAGCACAAGCTTTCCGTCAGGAGTGAATTTCAGCCGGTTTGCACCGAACGTCTTCGCGTCCAGCGTGGCTGACACGGCCCGTGTGGTGAGGTCAACCACCGAAAGCGTACCGTCCTGCGCATCCGCCGTCCATAGCTCGCGTCCATCGGGCGATACATCAAAACCTTCGTCGCCTTTGCCGACCGGTATGACGGTCTGATTCCAATCCACGCGCGGTTGATTCCCTCCCGGCGGAGGCGGTGCCGGCTGGGGACCCTGAGGCGGCCGCATTCCCGGTGGAGGTCCCATCGGTGGAAGAGTCACCTTCTCCAGAATGCTGACCGTCGCGGAACTAACATTGGTTGTGTAGATCCGCTTCTCGTCCGGAGTGACGTAAAGCATGTGCGTCCGGTTCTGGCCGGTGCCCATGACCCAATCAATCCTGGCGGAAACAGGATCATAGGTTGCGATCACCTTCGCGCCTTCAGCTGTGAACCAGACCCTCCCTCCCACAAACGCGAGACCGTGAGGGCCAGTCAAGGCTCCGGTATCGATGTCGGGCAGTGCTTTTTGCCCAACCAGATCGATGACGGAAAGCGCATGGTACCGGCCTCCACCGTAGATCGAGACATAAGCTGTCTTCCCATCGGAAGACGCGATCACCTCGTGGGGATCAGGGCCGACAGGAGCGCGTGCGATGACCTGCAGGGTATTCGGGTCCACTATGGCAAGTGTGTGGTTACGCTTGGAAAGCGCCAACAAAGACCTGCTCGGGCTCGCCTGAGCAACAACTAGGGTCGCGGCGGAAACCAGTGCGGCCAACACGGCACTGGCAACTAGCGATTGGGGATTTTTGCTTCGCATCAATTCTTCTCCATTGAGTTTAGTGTTCGATGGCGGTTTTACCCGATCATTCCGTGTCTGCAGCAGAAACGATGAATATCGGCAAGCAATGCTTAGAAAGAGCGGAGTCA
>JAIQFF010000292.1 GCA_020073395.1 Terriglobia bacterium | reverse complement strand
CCCTGATCGTTATGGTCGAAGTAATTGAGCAGGTGCAGGTCGTGCAGGTCCCAGGCAGCGGAGGCGCGCTCACCGTTGATCTCCAGGGTGAAGAGCGCTTTATGGCCACGAGCGTAGCGGGTAGCTTCGAACAGGGCCAGCGATCCGTTTTGAAAGCGGCACAGAAAGGCGCTGGCATCGTCAATCTTCACCGGCTCGACCTGGCCGGTGAGATTATGCTTCCGCTGCTTGACGAACGTCTCGGTCATTGCGGAGACCTCTGTGATTTGGCCGTTCAGCCACAGCGCCATATCAATGTTGTGGGCCAACAGGTCTCCGGTGACGCCGCTTCCCGCCACCGAGCTGTCCAATCGCCACAGACCCTCTCCACCCTGAGGCAGATCCTGCGAGATGGTCCAATCCTGCAAGAACTGGGAACGATAGTGAAAGATGCGGCCGAAGCGATCTTCGTCGAGAAGCTTTTTCAGCAGCACCACGGCGGGAACGCGCCGGTAGTTGTACCAGACCATGTTCGGAACTTTCGCTTTCTCTACCGCGTCCACCATGGCTTTGGCTTCTTCCGCGGTTCGGCCGAGGGGCTTTTCGCAGAGGACCATCTTGCCTGTCTTGGCCGCGGCAATTGCGATCTCGGCGTGAGTGTCATTAGGACTGGCGATATCAATGAGGTCAATATCCTTACGCGCAACCAGAGCGCGCCAGTCGGTCTCTACCGATTGATAGCCCCAGTTTTCGGCAAATCCCTTTACCCGGTCCGCGTTGCGCGCGCAGACTGCTTTCAACACCGGACGGTAGGCCAAATCGAAAAAACGGGGGGCCTGCAGGTACGCATTCGAATGGGTGCGCCCCATGAATCCGTAGCCGACGATCCCGACATTCAAGTCTTTCTTCTTCGACACCGTTGTCGCCTCCGCCTGTCAGTCCCACCCGTGCGCATCGCGCACGCGAATCAGAGTCGCAAGAATCTTCACCCATGTCTCGGGCGAGGTCATCATGGCGTTGGGGAACATACAGCCGTCCCAGCAGATATGTTTGTAAGCCCGAGTCGGAGTTCCATCGTCTTTGCGCATCCACAAGCCGGCAATTTTGACGATGTCCATCTTGCCGTTGGGATCGTCGGGCGGGCAGTGGCGTCCGGTCTTATCGTGCGAGCCCGAGCCTTTGACCGTGCCGTCGTTTTGCGCGACGTGGAAGTCGATCGTCCAAGGACGCAATGCCTGGGCGACTTGACGAAGCGCCTCGACCAGAACGCTGCGATCCGACCAGTCATAGCCTGCGGGAAGGACTCTGCTCTCGGGCGAGTTGTAGCCCAGCGTATAGAGCATGGTGTGTGCCATGTCGGCCTGAAAACCAAGCGTCTTGGGGCGTCCGACCTGTTCCAGAAGCTCCAGCATGTGCTTCCATCCATGCATTCCGCCCCAGCAGATTTCGCCTTCGGCGGCGAGCCGCTCGCCGTATCCCTCGGCAACGGTGCAGGCCTCGCGAAATGTGTCTGCGATGCGCTTAGTGTTTGCGGCTGGATTTTCGGCCCAGGATGCGGGGCCTACGGCGGAGTCAATGCGTACAACTCCGTACTTACGGATGCCCAGGTCTCTCAGCTTCTTGCCGACGGCGCAGGCTTTACGAACCTGGGTGAGAAAGGCGCTACGTTCTTGCTCGGATCCCATGGCGGACCCTCCGCCGACCGGAGGCCAAACCGGCGCGACCAGCGATCCGGCTACGAGGCTGTGCGCAGCCAGTTTTTCCGCGAGTAGCTTGAGATCGTCGTCCGTTGAATCGATGTCAGTGTGAGGTAGCGACAGGAACAGGTCCACGCCGTCGAACTTCGTCCCATCTACTTCGGCCGCAGCGGTGAGGCTCAGCATGGTGTCGAGGTCAATGAAAGGCTCGGAGTCAGGGCCTTTCCCGACAATGCCCGGCCACATCGCGTTGTGAAGGGCTGGGAACTTATGTTTAGAGGTGCTCATAGCGGATGCACTCTTCAGCGGCCTTTGCGCAACGGTTCGGCGTCCGGATTGCCGGGACCAAAGTGTTTCAGCATCACCAGCGGGTCGGTGCTGCTCGGGTTTTCGATGCGCACACCTTCCTTCGCTGCGGCGGCGGTCACGAACAGTTCATCCTCTGTCAGTTGACCGAAGCGGATCATGGACGGCGTGGAAATCGGAGTTCCGCCGAGCTTGCCGTATCCCTGGGTAAGAATCAGCCCGTAGGCAGCCGCATCTTTGATCGTGACGGTGCGGCCGGGCAGGACGGTGAGTTCCTTCGCGGAGTAGTATCCGCCGCCGTAGGTGATCCACAGTTCACGGTATCCGGCTTCTTCGGTTTCCTTGATCGGACGAACTGGCACTGGGTGCCGCTTGTTGCTCTTGGCGAACTCCGGGTTCACGTTGGCGTCCCAGTCCAGCATGCTGATCAGATAGTCGAGATCGTGATGGTATTCGGGCAGCACGTCCTTGGTCAGCAGGCTCCAATCCACGATGCGACCCTCCACCTCGGACTGGAACATCGCGAACACATCGCTGTTGACCTGGGGCTCATACGTAACCAGCGACCCGGGAGCGTGCAGAATGCCTGGGTCTACCTGCCATCCGCTGCCCGGCTCGAGACGATAGGCGCGGGCGTGGAAAATGATTCCGTTGTCCCCGCGATTCCAGTTCTCCAGGCAGCGGTGGATATCTTCTTTTGTGGTTCCGGGCTCGAGGCCCATGTAGGTGTGGGGGAAGTTATTGCTGAGCTGATTGTATTGCGGAGGAAAGTAATAAGCTTCCGGCTTGCCCTTGTGCCCAACCAGTTTGGCGAATTTGTCGCTCTGGTGCATGTGGTGCGGAATCGGGCCCATGTTGTCGAAAAACTTGCAGAGCAGATTCCAGCCCTTTTCACGCTCCATTACGTCGGAACCGAGCAATAGATCGCCGGCGCTTTCAACCGCGTCCTTGAGCAGAAATCTGCTTCCTGCGGCAGGGTGAACATAGCTGAGGCCTTCGTCAGGCGTGGTCGCGGGGCCGTTCGAGGCTTTTGTGGTCGAGGAGAACCAGCGCTCGTTGATCCCGCCCCGGTGCGCGCCAAAGGCGTACAGATCGTCAGGATGAAGTTTGAGCCGGCGTCCGGGAATCATGAAAGAACGCGGCACCCACGATGGTTCCAGCCTAAGCACACCGGTGCCAGCGTTAACCGCTTCCTGGACAGTCGCTCGATTCAGCATTTTCGTGATCTCCTACTGTCATTTTGGTGCGTGGTAAAAACCTCAGCTGCAGTGCGGTCCCTCAGTGCTCTAATCCGATCCCAAAGGAATAGAGGACGTTATCGTGATCCGTAAAAAACGCGTGACTGTCGCCCACGGAAACACCGGACAGATCCGCGTAGGTAGGGACGTCATCCTTGCTGGAATAGAGTTCCGCCCCGGTCGCGGCATTCAGGACAAGCAGC
>JAIQFF010000114.1 GCA_020073395.1 Terriglobia bacterium | reverse complement strand
GACACGCGCACGATGCGGTTGAAGATGGTTCCGTAGAGTGCCGCCGCCATCTCCGAGGCTTGCGGATCGAGACCGCCCACCACTTTCGGAATGTCTCGCCGCGCCACCGTGGTGTTACCCGGATCTTCACGCTCGGGGGAAAAGGCCACGTAGATTTCCTGTGCGTTCGAGGACTCTCGCCGGGCAGCCTTCAGGCTATGCTTGTTTCCTTTTTCCAGGATGGGGACCATGACCTCTTCGGTGGTGCCGGGGTAGGTTGTGCTCTCGAGGACCACCAACTGACCGGCGCGCAGGTGCGGCGCAATGGCCTTGGCCGTGTCCGTAATGTAGCTGAGGTCGGGCTCGTGATACTCGTTCAGCGGCGTGGGGACACAGATGATGATGGCATCCATGTCTTCGAGGCGGGCATAATCCGAGGTGGCTTCGAATCCCTGGGAGCGGGCCTGCTGAATTTCGCCGGGCAGAATACGGACGATGTAGGAACCACCCTGGGTCAGGGTTGTAATCTTGCGCTGATCGATGTCGAAGCCGGTTACCCGAACCTTCTGGTCCGTGTACAGCAGGGCGAGCGGCAGGCCGACATAGCCGAGGCCGATGATGGCCACGCGCACCTGGCGCCGTTCAATCTTGGCTTTCAACTCAGAAACAGCGCTGGTGGTGGCGACTGGAGAAGTTGTCATTTGAGATTTGGGTTTGCCTCAGAATTTTAGCACGCTGGTGACGTCGTCCCCGATGAGGACACCCTAGGTTTTCAGATTTGCCGCGGCTCGTTGAGAGATTTCAGCAGATTGCAGTTACGGGGGTAACTGACAAGCGTCTTGGATGGGAGCAATACTGGGAACCGGGCAAAGAAGAGCGGCCTTTTCGGGAAGGAACCGTTTTTGGAAACCCGCATACCTGAACAGCGATATGTAATTGACGCCCAACCGGGCAGGCGCTACGATAACAAACAAGAATCGTACTTGATCGGAGTTGCGCATGAGTGTCTCCAGGCTCCGCAACATAGCCTGCTGGATCATGGTTGCGGTCGTACCCGCGTCCCTATGGGCGGCGGATTCCAGCCCGGCCATGCTCTATGCCAAGGGAACGGCGTGGATTAACGGCGGTACCGTGCCCCGCACCTCCGCGGTCTTTCCCGGCGACATGGTACAGACCAGGTTCGATTCCATGGCCAGCATCAACGCTTCCGGTTCAAGCGTTGTAGTTTTGGCGGACTCTCTGATCAAGTTCGAGGGTCCGACGGTTGGGCTCGAACATGGCGGCTTGACCGTGGCCACGTCCAAAGGATTAGGCACCCACGCCGGCGATGTCACCGTGGTTCCGGTTTCGAATGGGTGGACACAATTTGAAGTGAAGCAAGCTTCCGACGGAACCGTCCAGATTGTGGCGCAAAAGGGTGATGTCAGCGTGAGCGATGGATCAACCACATCCACGCTTGCACAGGGACAACAGATGGCGGTAGACAGCTCAGCGGAAAAGAAAAAGAAGAAGAGGAGAAAAGGCGGCGGGGCCATCCCAGCCAGCGGCGGGGCTGTTCTGGATTCTCCTTACGTAATTTACGGGGGAGCGGCGGCGGTCGGTGGGCTTTTGACCTGGGTGCTCCTGCAGGACAGCAGTCCGGT
The DNA here is from genome assembly GCA_020073395.1 of Terriglobia bacterium. Lineage (GTDB taxonomy): Bacteria > Acidobacteriota > Terriglobia > Terriglobales > Acidobacteriaceae > JAIQFF01. The sequence goes on along the minus strand of JAIQFF010000114.1, from coordinate 15,690 downwards.
CAGTTCGTCCGCGCCCTAGCCCACCAGCTGCAAACTAACTCTTCAGATTGGCTCTTGTAATCCTTCTCGTTGCACAGATCCGGACTGATCAGAGCCCGGAATCCCCTCTACCCGATTGACTCGGTGTACGGATTTTCGCCGGGTCTTGCCGAATCTTGATTCCATAGCGGCCACCACACAAAACACATAGAACAAGCCGGCATTGGCCGGAATTTGCAGGTTGAAGTCCACCAGACTATGGACCAGTATTCCGGTGACTCCGACCATTGCCGCCAGAACCACCGCCCCGTTGGTGTCTTCTGACCAGTGTTGCAGCTTGCGCCCCGCATTGCGAAACAGGGCCCACAGAAACCACAGCATGGTCGCGAATCCCAGTCCTCCCATCTCCACCAGCAGTTGCAGATAGTCATTGTGGGCTTCGTTGATAAAAAAATTGGAGGGAAAACTGCGGAATTGGGGATAGACATCGGGGAACACCCCCAATCCCCAGCCCGAGATGGGCCTGCGGGCAAACATCCGGAGCGCGTCCCGATCAATGTCCAGGCGGGTGCCGCCGGATAACTCGGTCCGGGCTTCGGTGTGAAGGGTGGCCAACCGCTGGGCGAGTTCATTTCCGCCCAGCCAAAGCACAAGTCCAACCCCGATAACCAGAAAAGGGGCCAGGGCCCAAGTCACCGCGCGACTCTTCTGCCGCCAGGCCAGAATTCCCGCCAGCCCGCCGAGCTGCGCCACGAAGGCGAACATCCCGCCGCGCGACCCCGAGAGAAAGATGGTACTGGCCATCAGAGCGGCCGCTATCCCCGCCATGGTTTTTCGGGGACCCCGGGCGGAGTGGGTGAGGGAGAAAATCAGTGGGATGGGCACCAGCATTTCCATCAGCCCGGCATAATGATTGTGGTTTACATAAGGACCGTAGATCCAACCCCCATTGTGGGGTGTCCGCACCCAGTACAGTTTGGTAGTTGACGATAGGCCCTGCAGCAAGGCAAATGATGCCAGCAGAAACCCGTAAACTGAAAAGGTTGCCGTGAGTGCCTGGACCTGCGCCGTACGGCGCAAGACCTGTACTACCAGAAAGCAAAGAATGCCGTAAGCGCAGTACAGCAGAGCCGCAGAAAAAGTTTCATAGCGATATTCCGTTCGACCGGTCACGAGCTGCAGGCCGATGCAGAAGGCAAACGCCAGCATGGGCCCAAACAGGGGGTTCCAGGACACGGAGAGCTCGCCGGACGCCACTTGCCGAATGGTCCACAGCACCAGCAACAGGGCGGCTCCGGCCTCCAGTATGAAAATGGACCAGGGCTCGACCGCCCCAAAGGCCAAGGGCCCAAAGAGCAACAAGCCAAATACCCCATAGAGGACCACGAGATCAGGTGCCGAGGCACGGGCCGGCTGAAGCGCAACATCGGTGGCGGGCGCGGTCAGCACCGGGAAAGCTCGAAGCCGCGTAATCTCATTGCTCTTGTTCCTGTTCCTGTCCTACGAGACGGACAGTGTCAATCCACAGTTTTCCTCGAATCGGCATTCCCGGAGGTTCACGTTCTACGCGTAGCAACAGGAGTCTGGTATCGGGGCCGGTGGTGAAACTCCCACTTACTTCTTTCCAGAAATCGGCGTTTTTGAGTTCGTCGCTGGTGAAGTAAGGGGCTGCGGTGTAGAGGTCCTGAATGGCGAAGCGCGGTCCGCCGGCGCCCTGTATGTCGTCGGCCTTGAAGTAGGCCGAGAAATCATACCCGGTGGAGGGCTGGACCGGCACCAATTGGCCAATCCCGGCATCATCGATCTTCTGAGCGTCAAATGTGATCAACAGAGAGCGATGTCCCCCGTGCGATTGGGTGGGGTCAAGGGCCAGCGAAACCTCTTTGGACTGGTGATACTGCCAATCGAACCCGCCGTTCAATACATTCAGGCTGAAGTCGCCATTGACGATGAGATTCTCCGAGGAAGGCTGGTAGGCCGACAGCCCGCACAGTGTGGCAGCCTGTTGCCACACCATGCGGGCCTGATCGACCTCACGCTGTCCAACCAGATAGCGAATGTAGAGAAAAGCCAGCGAAGGCGGGAGGGGCTGGCGCAGTTGGGCGAGTTGGGCCCAGACTTTGGCCGCCGCCGCAGTCTCCTTTTGGCCGAGGAGAAAATCCAAAAACATTGCGTAAACTGCCGGGGTCCGTGGTACTACGTCGCGCAGAAGCGCGTCGATGTCGGGCCTCACGCGCCAGCAAAGCTTCAAGGCCACCGGGGGCATGGAGGGATCGCTTTCCATAACCACGCGAAATTCCCGTAATGCCTTGTCGGTTTCGCCCTGCACCAGATAGAAGTTGCCCGCCTCCCAGGCCAGGTCGGGCGTAGTGGGGTCGGCCACCAAGCCGCGCTCCAGGGCTGCTTTCTGCTCTTCCGTGTTGCCTAGTAACTGATACGCTCCCGCCAGATCGAACCAGTAACGGGCCTGATGTGGATCCAGGGCAACCGCGGCGCGATAGGCCTGGACGGCGGCGTCAGGTGAGCGCTGGACCAGAAAGAGATAACGTCCCAGGCGATGGCGATAGTCCGCGTTGCCCGGCTGCCATCGCACCGCCCGTTGCAGACTGGCGAGATCAGGCCGGGTGGAAAAGTAAGCGCCCCCCAATTCGCGGCCTGCGAACCATAGGTATCCGGCCAGAAACAACAGCGACGCCAGCACCAGGGAAATTTTCCTGGCAGGACTGTTAAGCGCAATTCGCATGTTGGCGTTTACAGGATCAGTGATTACAGGAAAGCGCAGACGTACGCTCGATGGTTACGTTATGCGCCGCTCGAAGTGGCCCTTGAAACCGAGTCCTCGTCTTCCACGGGTTCGTCTTCCTGATAGTAACGCTGGCCGTATTTTCCCTGGTATTCGTAATAGTAGTAGTAATCGGGCGAAGTCAGATCGACTGCGTTCAACAGCACGCCGGAGACCCGCGCATTGACCTGCATGAGGAGGTCGCGGGCGCGCCGAAGTGCCTGCTTGGTGGTTTGCCCGGAGCGAATCACCAGCACCACGGCATCGGCCCGGGTGGACATGACGACTGCATCCGTCACCGACAAAGTGGGAGGTGTATCCACGATGATGTGGTCGTATTGTTCCCGGAGTTCGGCCAGGATGTCCTTCATGTTGGCGGAGGCCAGAAGCTCGGCGGGATTGGGTGGCGGCGTGCCTGCGGTGAGCACGAAGAGCGTGGGCAGGATGTTCGAGCGCACCACCGCCTGCTGCAGAGTGGCGTTGCCGGTCAGCACATTACTGAGACCGGTCTTCGGACCCATGCCCAGGGTCTTGTGAATGCTGGGACGGCGCAGGTCAGCATCGATCAACAGGACTCGCGTACCTTTCTGGGCCAGAACGATCGCGGTGTTGATGCTAGTGGTGGTTTTTCCTTCCTGCGGAAGTGCGCTGGTGATCAGGATCACTTTCGGCGGTCCTCCCAGAGAGGTCAGCAAAAGGGAGGTACGAAGGGCGCGGTAAGATTCCGCCATCTGGGACTGGGGTCGCGATTGGGTCACCAGTTCCACGGCCTCCCGGGAAGAGGCCACGGTGAGGCGCTTGGCAGCGGCCTCAATCCCGCCCTTGGAGCCCAGAGGAATCATGCCCAGAGACGGCAAGGCAGAAATGGCCTGGGCCTGCTCCGGAGTGCGCACGGTGTTGTCGATGCCTTCCAGTAGGAAGGCCAGCCCGATTCCGGTCGAAAGGCCGAGGGCCAACGCAAAAGCGAGATTTCGCGGCACGTTGGGCTCGGACGGATAGGTGGGGACCCGGGCTTTGTCCACACTGCGGATATTGTTGGACCTGAGTCCCGCGGTGACCCCGGCTTCCTTCAGTTTTTCCATCAGGCCTTCGTAGAGGGTGCGATAGCTCTCCACGTCCCGTTTCAGGAGGCTATACTCGATGGCGCTCTCATTCAGCTTGTTGGCTTCCTGTTTCTGGTTGTCCAGGGCCCGGCGCAGCATACTTTCGTGTTGCAACGCGGCGAGGTAGCCGCTGCGCACCCGCGATACCACCTTGGTCATCTCGGTCTGAAGCTGGGTATCCACTTCTTTTAACTGAGTGTTGAGCTGCACAACTTTGGGATAGGAATTACCGAACTGCGTACTGAGCTGGGCCACCTGGATCTTGATGTCAGCCTGCTGCTCGCGCATTCTCTCCATCAGCCCGGACGCCCCACCACCGCCGGCGGCGCTCACCGCGGCCGCTGCGGCCGTGTCCGGGTCGCTTGACTGGACCAGGCGATAGACCGATTCCTTTTGCATCCGGTCCGACTCCGCGGCGGTCAATTCCTTGTTGAGCTCGTCCAGTTTGGAAGTGGTGATGTTCTGTTTCTCGTCAATCCCCAGGATCTCGTGTTGCTTCTGGTATTGAACCAGCTTCTCCTGCGAAGTCTGGACCTTCATCTCCAGGTCCACCAGTTGTTTGGACAACCAGTCGGAAGCCTGCATGGTGGATTCAAAGCGGGTCTTGAAGTTCTGCTCGATATAGGTGGTGATCAGCGTGTTTACCACGTTGGCAGCCAGAGTCTTGTCCGGAGTGCGGTAGTGGATCTCGATAATCCTGGTGTTGGGGATCAGGGAGACCCGAAGACCTCCCTTGAATCCGGCGAGCAGGGCGGTGGTCTTTTCCGAGTCAGGCTGCAGCGCGTCGGTGGTGAGGCCGAGTGAGTTTGAAGGGGACTCTTGAGTGCCGCCGAATTCCGGCTGCTTGTCGAGGTTCAACTGCCTGATGACTTGCAAGGCCAGCAGGTCGCTTTTAAGAATTCTGACTTCTGTATCCAGATCGGTGGGATCGTAGTATTCCGAGGCGCCGCCATTGGCAGAGTCTTTAAGATTGAGGATTGCAGGGTCGGTTTTGTTGATCGCGATCGTGCCGGCGGCGTCGTAGATGCGCGTGCTACGCATGGTGGCCAGTGCCACCCCCCCGAAGATAATCGCCAGACAGCTGAGAACCAGCCACTTTCGCTTGATCAGGACACGAAGGTATTCGCGCAGGGCGGAATCCTGGCCGGGTAACGTGAAGTAAGGAGAGGGTCCCAGCTGGCGACCTAGTTCGATGGGATGATCAACCTGAACTTCACGCAGAACCTGGCCGTTGACCGGAATCAAGGGACCGGAGTCCATCTACTCTCCCAGGAAAATTTTGGCTGCTAGGTAGGCACATTCTAGCACTGGCAGGGAAGAGCTCTCGATCTTAAATTTGCGGTGAGTTCTGATTTGGTCCCGCCGCCAGAAGGCGGTTCAGCTTGGTCTCTGCACGCCTGGCCGTGCCTGGGATCGTCCACCCATAGACCTCTTAGCGCCAAGGTCGCAAAGTAAAGCCGCAAAGGTCGCAAAGAGTTTAAGGAGGAATCTGAATCTAAAACTGCATCACCATGCCATGTCCAAAGTGATCACGGCGTGCTCCCCAATCTCCGCTATAATCCTGAGGCATTCCAAAAAGAGGCGGTAAGGGATGAACTGGCAGGAACAGGTGGTCCTGGTCACCGGGGGGACGGGGTCGTTCGGAAAGAGGTTCGGGGAGGTGATGCTGCGTGACTACCATCCGCAAAAGCTCATCATCTTCAGTCGTGACGAGCTCAAGCAGCACGACATGCGGACGGCGGGCTTCGATCATCCCAGCCTGCGCTACTTCATCGGGGACGTGCGCGACCCGCAACGCCTGCAGCGCGCTCTGTCCGGAGTAACCATCGTGGTACACGCGGCCGCGCTCAAGCAGGTGCCGGCGTGCGAATACAACCCGTTTGAGGCGGTCCAGACCAACATCATGGGCGGCCGCAACGTGATCGATGCCGCCATCGACCAGGGCGTACATCGAGTCCTAGCGTTGAGCACGGACAAAGCGGTAAATCCGATCAACCTTTACGGCGCCACCAAGCTTTGCGCCGAAAAAATGTTTGTCCAGGCTAACGCTTACGCCGGCGCCCAGGACACGCGCTTCAGTTGCGCTCGCTACGGCAACGTGGTGGGCAGCCGGGGCAGCGTGATTCCTGTGTTCATGGAGCAACGCAAGCGGGGCAAGGTTACGGTCACCGACGCCCGCATGACCCGTTTCTGGATCACGTTGGAGCAAGGTGTGAAGTTCGTCGTGAGCTCGATCGAGCAGATGCACGGCGGCGAAATCTTCGTTCCCAAAATCCCCAGCATGCGCCTGACGGACATGGCTGAGACCATTGCTCCGGGATGCGAGGTGGAATGCATCGGCATTCGCCCCGGGGAAAAGTTGCACGAGGTACTGGTCTCGGAGGACGAAGCCCGCAACACGGTCGAACTGGACGATATGTACGTCATCCAACCGGCACACCCCTGGTGGAGAGGCCAGAACTGGAAGGATGCCCAGCCGCTGCCCGATGGATTTCGCTACAGCAGCGATTCCAACGCGCGCTGGCTAACCGCAGAAGAGTTGCGGGCGTTGATCGACGGGGACGCTCCGGCGGCGGAGAAGCTGCGGGTGGTGCCGGCGAAGCGGGCGCGGGCCTGAAAAGCCGTGGGTGAACAGACATGACTGTAACTCCCGCAAGCCGTGACCTGCTGGCCATCCGCGGTGGGCTGCCGGTCAGAAAGACTCTGCTGCCGTACGGTCACCAGTCGATTGACGAGGCCGATATTCAGGCTGTGGTGGCTACGCTGCGATCTGACTGGCTGACCACGGGCCCGAGGATAGCTGAGTTTGAAGAAGCCTTTGCGGCGCGGACGGGAGCCCGGCATGCTGTGAGTTTCAGTTCCGGGACGGCCGCACTGCATGCGGCGGCTTTCACCGCCGGATTGAAAGCTGGCGGCGAGGCCATCACTTCGCCCTTAACCTTCGTGGCGACAGCCAACTGCGTGCTCTATCAGCAAGCCGTTCCGGTCTTTGCCGACGTCTCGCCGGACACGCTGAATCTCGATCCTGAACAGGCGGCAGCCCACATTACGCCCCGGACCCGTGCCATTCTGCCCGTGGACTACGCCGGGCATCCCGCAGACCTGACACCCATTCTCGATCTCGCCGAACGTCATGGGCTGGTGGTGATCGAGGATGCTAGCCACGCCTTGGGCGCCGAGTACAAGGGTCGTCAGGTGGGCAGCGTGGCGCACATGACCGTCTTCAGCTTTCACCCGGTGAAGCACATCACCACCGGCGAAGGCGGCATGGTCACCACCGACAACCCGAAATTTGCCGAAACGCTCCGCCGCTTTCGCAACCACGGCATCAGCAGCGAAGCGCGCCAACGCCAGTCCGCAGGGCAGTGGCATTACGAAATGGTGCTGCTTGGTTTCAATTACCGGCTGACCGACATTGCCTGTGCCCTGGGCATTCAGCAGTTGAAGAAGCTGGAGGCGAATCTTTGGCGGCGCCGACAAATCGCCGCGCGTTATACGGCCGCGTTTCGTGAAATTCCTGAAGTTGTCGCGCCTGCGGTTCGCCATGATGTCAACCCAGCTTGGCACTTCTATCCCATTCGACTGGATCGAGTGCAACTGAAGGCCGACCGGGGACAGGTTTTCACGGCATTGCGGGCGGAGAATATTGGCGTCAATGTGCATTACATCCCGGTACATCACCACCCCTACTACCGCGAGCGCTTCGGCAACCGGGGCGGCGAATTTCCGGTGGCGGAAGATGCCTACGAACGGCTCATCAGTTTGCCTATGTTCCACGGCATGAGCGATCAGGATGTGGAAGACGTAATTCGCGCGGTTGAAAAGGTCGTGTCCCACTTCCGCGATGCGGTTTGAGTTTGCAATTCAGCATGCACGGGTGATGAAGGCAGATCAGGCAAACCTGGATGTAACGCCAGCATGAATACACTCGCCATCATTCAGGCGCGCATGGGTAGCAGCAGGCTGCCGGGCAAAGTGTTGATGGACCTGGGCGGGGCATCGGTCTTGGCCCGCGTGGTGGGTCGCCTGGGGCGTTCTCAGGAGATTACTCAAATTGTGGTGGCCACGACCGTCGCCCCCGCCGACGATGCGATCGTCCGAGAGTGTGAGCGCTTGCACGTGTCGTGTTTTCGCGGCTCAGAGGACGACGTGCTGGACCGTTACTACCAGTGCGCGCGTGCTTATCCCGCGAACGCAATCGTGCGCATCACCTCAGATTGTCCCTTGATCGACCCGAATTTGGTGGATGAGACGGTCATCATTCTCAAAAACCAGAAAGCGGACTACGCGAGCAACGTTATCCCCCGCACCTATCCTCGTGGACTTGATACCGAAGTGTTCACGTCCGCCGCTCTCGAGCGTGCCTGGCGCGAGGCTCATGAGCTCTACGAGAGAGAACACGTAACCCCATATTTTTATGAGCATCCAAAAACCTTTCGCATGGCCTCAGTAAGCGGCGCCGTGGACTACAGCCGCTATCGCTGGACTCTGGATACGCGCGAGGACCTTGAATTGCTGCGCGCGATCTACTCCCGCTTCGATAGCCGCCACGATCTCTCCTGGCAGGATGTGATTGCTCTGATGGAGCGTGAGCCTGAGCTCGCGGAGCTGAATTCGCAGGTCCTCCAGAAATCACTGCGCGAGCATTGATGCCGCCCGGTACTCTCATCATTCGCGCCGACGCCAGCGTCGCCATGGGTACAGGCCACGTCATGCGCGGTCTCGCGCTTGCCCAAACCTGGCAGGACGAAGGCGGAGAGTGCATTTTCGCCATGGCGGAAGCACCGGCGGCGGTGAAACAACGTCTCCGCGCCGAGAAATGTGACGTCTTTGCCATAGGAGCGTCTCCCGCGAGCGAACTGGACGCGGCCCAACTGGTGGAACTCGGCGTCGCTCATCGTGCAAGTTGGGCCGTGGTCGACGGCTATCAGTTTGGCGTTGACTATCAACACGCTCTGAAGGCCGCGGGCCTAAAGGTCCTGGTCGTGGATGACGGTGGACAGTGTCGGGGTTACTGCGCGGATCTCGTACTAGATCAGGGATTGGACAGCAGCGAAGAGGAATACAGTAATCGCGAAGTCTACACGCGGTTGATGCTCGGGACCCGCTACGTGATGCTGCGAAGAGAGTTCCGGGCGTGGCGGAACTGGAAGCGCGCGACTCCCCCGATCGCTCAACGGCTTCTCATCACAATCGGGGGAAGCGATCCGGATGGGTTGACCTTCCGGGTGATCGAGGCACTCTCCAAGGCAACGCCTCCGGGTCTTGCGACAACTGTACTAGTAGGCGGTAGCAATCCGCGCATGCCGGAGTTGCGATCGGTCGTGAACTCGACTTTGTCACAGGTCGATCTCGTTTGCGACCCTCCCAACGTGCCGGAATTGATGGCGAACTCCGACCTGGCAGTCATTTGTACCGGCGGAACGCTCTGGGAGCTTCTCTATATGGGCTGCGCGAGCTTAAGCTATAGTCGGGATGAAGTGCAGGGACAAATTGTCGGTAAACTTCATGCCCTCGGGGCAGTTCACAACCTGGGTTCCGTCGATAAATTTGAAGAATCGGGGCTGATCACCGCGATCCGCGAGCTGGCTATTTCGTGCCGGCGCAGGCAAGACATGGCTGAGATTGGTCGAAAGATGGTGGATGGGGAAGGGCCGCGCCGCGTGGTCCAGGAGTTGCTGAGAGGAGATTCGGCGTGAGCGCGATTCCGGACTTGGTAGCGGTAGCGACCGGTGACCGCGAGAGCTTTATGGCGATGGCTGAGGATCATTTCCGGGAACTGAATCCCCGGTTCACCCCGGCCCAGGACTGGAAGGCTTCCTACTTCGAGAACATTCTTGGCAATCGGAGCTATTCACTCCGCTGGGTTTTAGCCGACGGACGCCGAGTGGGCTTTGTCCTGTACGGGGTTGAAGAGCACCGATTCCTGCCGCGCAAGACGGGGGCAATTTACGAGCTCTACATCGTTCCAGACCAACGACGGAAGGGTATCGCCCGAGCCTGTGCGGAATCGGTGATCCAGGAGTTGTGGAAGGCATTTCCATCCAAGATCCAACTGGAGGTGGTGGACGGGAACCAAGCGGCCGCCGAACTGTGGAGATCCCTGGGATTTCAGAAGGCGTCCGAACGCCTGGTTCTAGCAACCAATCAGAGAGCGAACCGATGAAAGTAGCCATTTGCCAGCCAACGTACTTGCCCTGGTTGGGTTACTTCGATCTGATCGATCAGGTGGACACTTTTATCCTGCTCGACGATGTTCAATTTGAAAAGCAATCCTGGCAACAGCGCAATCGTATTAAGACGCCGGTGGGACTGCAATGGCTAACTGTACCAGTGATCTTCCGGGGGCGCCTTGGCCAGGCGATCAAGGATGTTGAAATTCGGAGCTCCGAGTTCTGTCGAAATCATTGTCGAGCTATCGAGCTTAACTACCGGCGGTCGCAGTTCTTTGAGTACTATTTCGACGACTTAAGTTCCCGACTGACCTCCCCGGAGGGAACACTGCTGGCAGACTTGAACATCCGTTTGATTGAGTGGTTCATGAATGCGCTGGGAATTGAAACCAGGCTAGTGGTCTCTTCCAGCCTGCGGCAGCCGGGCAAACGAACCGAACTCTTAGCGAACTTATGCGAGTCCCAGCAAGCGAAGTTATATGTGTCGCCGCTCGGCTCGTCTGTTTATCTGCTGAAAGAAAAGGATACCCTGCTGGCAAGAGGGATCGAGGTGGTATTCCAGCATTACGAACATCCGGAATACAAACAACTTTTCCCTCCTTTTCAACCTTTCGCCTCGGTTCTGGATTTGATTTTTAACGAGGGTCCGCGATCGCGAGAAATTTTGCGCGGGGGCAGGCGGCCACCCTTTTTACCGGCCGAAGTTGCTCATCACATCGGCGAGAACATGGGTGCGCAGTGACCCCGACTCTTCAAATTGGAACGAGGACAATCGGGACTGGCCAACCTGTCTACGTGGTTGCTGAACTCTCCGCCAATCACAATCAGGATTTCGAGCAAGCGGTGAAGATCATTCAGGCCGCCAAAGACTCGGGTGCGGACGCGGTCAAGCTGCAGACTTACACGGCCGACACCATCACCATCGCGTGCGACCGCGAGCCGTTCCGCATCACCGGGGGCACCCTCTGGGATGGGCGAACGCTCTATGAACTGTACCGCGAGGCCTATACGCCCTGGGAGTGGCAGCCCAAGCTTAAGCAGGTGGCTAACGAACTGGGCATGGATCTGTTTTCGAGTCCCTTCGACGAGAGCGCGGTGGACTTTCTGGAAAAGATGGATGTGCCGGCGCACAAGCTGGCCTCTTGTGAACTGGTGGACATCGCGCTCATTCAGAAGATGGCACGAACCGGCAAGCCGCTGATCATGTCCACCGGTATGGCGACGGTCGAAGAAATTCAGGAGGCGGTGCAGGCGGCGCGGCAAGCGGGTGCAACCCAGATTGCGTTGTTGAAGTGCACCAGTGCTTATCCGGCCACGCCTGACGACATGAATCTGCGCACTATCCCCGAGCTGGCCAAGCGCTTCGGAGTTCCCGCAGGGTTGTCTGACCATACGATGGGTAACGCGGTGGCGGTCGCGGCGGTGACGCTCGGTGCCTGTATCATCGAGAAGCACATCACTCTTTCGCGAACGCTGAAGGGCACGGACAGTCAATTTTCCCTGGAGCCGCAAGAATTCAAGGCGATGGTAGAGGCAATACGTATCACGGAGCGGGCCCTGGGCGTGGTGCACTTCGGAGCCAGGGGGCAGGAAGCGAGCAGCCTGGCTTTTCGCAGGTCGCTTTTTGTAGTGCAGGACTTACGGCGCGGGGAAGAATTCACAGCCTGGAATGTCCGCTCCATTCGGCCCGCTCATGGATTGCATACCCGCCATCTTTCGCAGGTGCTGGGCAAACGCGCCTCGCGAGATATTGTTCGCGGCACACCGCTGGATTGGGACTTAATCGAGAATCCATGAGAGTAGTCAGTCCGCTCCTGAAGAACGCGGTGTTCCCAGGCCTAGCGAAACTGGGCTATCTTCGCCGCCGCAACGGCGCGGGGCCGGCGATTCTGACCTATCACGGAATCCTGCCCAAAGACTACAAGATGATCGATCCCGATCTCGACGGCAGCCTGGTGAGCGCAGATTCATTTCGCCGGCAACTCCGGCTCCTGAAGAATCAGTACAACGTGATCTCTCCCCAGCAGTTTCTTGACTGGTGTGAGGCGAAACAGGATTTGCCTCCGCGGGCCGTGCTGCTGACCTGCGATGATGACTTGCGAAATACCTTGACCGAAATGGTGCCCATTCTCCAGGAGCACGAGCTCTCGTGTCTGTTTTTTGTTACGGGCGCTTCCCTGGGTGCGTTGCCGGCCATGCTGTGGTACGAGCAACTCTATTTGATGTTGCTCGCGGTCAGAGAAGACATAGCCTTGGATCTGCACGACGGCTTTCAGGCGCGATCGAGGACTCTGCCGGAGAAACGACGAGTGTGGTGGAGCCTGGTCAGGCATCTGTCGCAATTCGATGCAGCGGAGCGGCGGACCCTGCTGGACGAAGTGCAGGCACAGCTTTGCCTGAATGACGCTTGGAGCACTCAGGTTCTGACTGGTCCTTTGCGCTGCCGGTTCCTGATGCTGAATGTTGCGGAAGTGCGGTCGCTGATGGCTGCGGGAATGGAAGTGGGTGCTCATACTTTGACCCATCCGCTGCTGTCGCAACTGCCTCCCGAGGCCGCGTGGACGGAGATTGCCGAGAGCCGCGCCCGCCTGGAACAGGTGATTGGCAGGCGGGTATGGGCCTTGGCCTATCCTTTCGGAGACACGGCCTCGGCCACCGAGCGGGAGCGGGAAATGGCAGAGCGCGCCGGCTTCAGCTGCGCTTTCCTCAATGTGGGAGGTGGCTTCGGCGCCCCAATGCCGCGGTTTGCGCTGCCCCGGGTGCACGTCACGGGCGAAATGAAGCTGGGTGAATTCGAGGCTCACGTTTCCGGCTTTTACCGGTCATTGCGACAGCGTTTTCAGCGCCCCGCCTGAGGCGCAGCAGGACCAATCATGCCATTGCGAGCCGAGTCCGCGAGGGGGGAAACGAAAGCGGCCAATCTCCAGGCCTACCGCGACCCGGAGGTGGTCTCGCACTATACATCGCTGGACTATCTAACCGCGTGCGAGCGTCTTCTCTTTGACACCTACTTGAAGGCGGGTATGGCGATTCTCGATGTCGGAGTCGGCGGCGGGCGCACCACGCCGTATCTCTCCCGGAAAGCGTCGCGCTATGTTGGAGTGGATTATTCGGAAGAGATGATCCAATCCTGCCGGCGCAAGTTCCCTGAGCTTGAGTTCCTGGTGTCCGATGCCTCCGACCTGTCTGGATTTCCCGACGCCTCTTTTGATGCCATCGTTATCGCCTTCAACGGGCTGGACTGCGTTTCCCCCGAGGAACGGCGCTGGCGATGCCTGCGGGAATGCGGGCGCGTGCTGCGGGCGGGGGGAGTGTTGGTGTTTTCATCGCACAATCCGCGGTCTATTTTTGTCCGGCCGGCGTGGGACCGGGAGCGGCTGCGTGCTTTCGCCAGGAAACTGGTTTCAGAGCGGAGCGTTTTCTTTCCGGCAACGCTGTCGGTACTCACCTTGGTAAAGTCCTCGCATTCGTTTTTGCGGGCCGCGATCGAGTCTTCCGGGCGGGTCCTGTCCCGAGTTCCGAAGCCAGCCTTTTGGCGGGGCGAGGGCTACCTGTTCGACTCTGCCCACGGTGGTTGGATGGCGCACTGCTGGACTCCGGCCAGGGTGCGAGAGGAGTTGGCCCGGTTTGATTTTCGGCAGGCGGCCGTGCAGGGAGATGATTATCCCAGGCACAGCCGCGAATTGGTTACGGACTGGTACTACTACGTCTTCTCAAAAGCAGAGGGCGCGGCGGGTGAACTTTGCGCTTGAGTGTCGAGCACGGGATTCCGCAAGACCAGCGACTCCGCGATCAGTGGAATGGCCTGGTGTGCCAGATGGAGCGTCCGGAAGTCTTTTACACCTGCGAGTGGGCGATCGCCGTGCATCGCGCCTATCACTCGTCGCTGAAACCTCTGCTGCTGTTGGCCTACGAGGGCGACGCCCTGGCAGGAGTCGTGGCCCTGGCCACCGACGCTGCAGGAAAGCAACTTTCCTTTCTTGCCGGAAGCACCGCCGATTATTGTGATTTCATTTGCCATCCTCAGCATCGGGCGGAGTTCGTGGAAGGCGTGTTCGGAGAGTTGGCCAGACTCCACCTGCCGACCTTGCGGCTGGCAAACCTGCCGGCCGATTCGGCAACATCGCGGACACTGAAAGGCGCGGCGGAAAAACACGGATACCTGGTATTTTCCCGTCCAGCTTACCGCTGCGCCCAGATCACGCTGGGTGCGCCGGCGGAGCGGCAAAAGGTGAAAGAGTCGGTGGTCAAACGAAAGGCCTTTCGTTCCTGCCTGAAGGGTCTGGAGAGAACGGGCCTGGTCACCGTGGATCATCTCACGCAGTGGAATGTTGTCCGGGCCAATCTGCCTCGCTTCGTGGAGGCTCATGTGGCTCGTTTTCGCGCAGGCGGCCGGGCGAGCAATCTGGCCAGCGCCGAGCGGCAGGACTTTCTTTCTGCGCTGGCCGAACTGCTTTCCGGAGCGGGTTGGCTGGTACTGACGCGTTTGCTGGCGGGCGACGAGCCTGTAGCCTGGAATTACGGATTCCAGTTTGCTGGAAGCTGGTTCTACTACCAGCCAACATTTGATGCCAGGTGGCGGCAGTTTTCTCCCGGGTTCTGTCTGCTCACCAAGATGGTGGAGCAGGCTTGCGACAATCCGGAAATACACCTTCTGGACCTGGGACTGGGTGAGGAGAGCTACAAGGACCGCTTTGCCAGCGTCTACCGCCAAACCTTGCACGCTACAATTACGGATTCACGTGCGGCGCGTCTGCGCGAAACTGTGCGCTATCACGCGGCGGCCGCGGTCAAGTCTTCGCCCCGGCTGGAACATTGGGTGCGACGGCTGGTCGGTCGCGCCTCAGCGGAAAACGTAAAACTATGAGAGTGCTTTTGCTCCATCCCGAAGACCCACTTCCTGGAGCGCCCCTGGGTAAGGGATGGGACCTGGTCGTAGATCTCGGCCGCGCGCCGGCCGTAACCTACGAGAGGTGGAGCAAACAGGCACAGGCCCGCGTCGTCACCTTATACGACTTTGCCAGAGACCGGGAGGACCTGCAGCGCGTTCGGGAGTTGCTCCAACTCGGAATGGGCCAGTGGGTGGATGCGTCCGGGATCGACTGGTGGGACGTGCTATCCCTGCTGATCGAGCCTGACCTTCGCCAGCTGATTCTGATCGGTCGCCTGGCACGGGAACTGAAGAGCGGGTGCGAGCTGTATGCCAGCCGATCGAGCGCCGCGGCCACCGCGCTGCAGGCCTTGACGGGAGCGAAATACATCAGGGTCGAAGCTGGATTCCATCCCATCAGACGATGGGCGCAACACTATCGCAATGTCTTTGCCCAGTTGGACACGGCGCAGATCACCCAGATTTTTCAGGACAAATTCGATCGTGAACACCAGTGGCGACGACGACTTGTTCACAACCGCCGCCCTCCCCGGCATCCGGTGGTGCTGTTGCCATCCGCATACGTCAATGTTTCGCGCACCGCGATTTCTTACGCAGCGCTGCTCCCAAGTGAGAACTTTCTTCTCGTCTATGCCAGGAACAACTCCCGTTTGAAAACTGTGCCATCGAATGTTTCGACCACCTCCCTGGATCCTTACTTCGTTACTACCGATACCGGAGAGGCCGCAGTTATGGCTAAAGCATGGGAGTCGCTGAAGGACC
>JAIQFF010000291.1 GCA_020073395.1 Terriglobia bacterium | reverse complement strand
TTTGAACGGCAAAGCGCTAGACCAGGTAATGGCGGGCGTTGGCAGCTGAATTGGAGGCTGTCGGACCGCTCTGTCGCAATAACGGCGCAGGCGGGGGCCCGCAATGGTCGGCCAGTGTCAATCATCGCATCTGCAATCAGAAAAGCGCAGAACTGGAGAAGGATGATCATGAGAAGCAACTTCCGACGCCGGGTGCTGGAACGGGCGCTGTCGCTCTGTGCCGGGCTTGCGCTGCTCGTCCCAGTGGGGTTCGCGCAGACAACCAAGGGCACAATTTTCGGAACCGCCACCGATTCCAGTGGCGCGGTCGTGCCCGGGACGACGGTGACGGTGACGTCTGTCACTACCGACGAAACACGCGTGGTTACTACGGGCACCGATGGTCGATATGTCTTTCCGGCGCTCTTTCCGGGGAAGTACCGCGTCCGTGGCGAGAAGGAAGGATTCGCCGCTGCCGTGGTCGACACCGTCGATGTAACCGTCGACTCTCGGCAGCAGGTTGATCTTCACCTAGTCGTTGCAGGGACGAAGGAGACCATAAGCGTGACCGGCGAAGCGCCGCTGATCGAGACGGGCAGCAACGCGGTCGGACAGGTCATCAATCAGAAAACGATCGTTGACATGCCGCTCAACGGCAGAAACTTCCTCCAGTTGGTGCTGCTCTCGGCCGGGGCATCGCCGCTGAGCCCCGCCTCCGATAGCGCGTCATTCGGCCGGCCGAGCGTCAACATCTCAGGTGGGCGCGAGGCCTCTAATCAGTTCACCGTCGATGGCGTGTTTAACAACGTAGTTCACTTTGAAGGGCTCAATATCCAGCCCAACGTCGACACAATCGAGGAATTCAAGGTCCAGCGGAATACTTTCAATGCCGAGTTCGGCTATGGCACCGCAGTCGTCAATGTCGCCACAAAGAGCGGCGGCAATGACATCCATGTCAGCGCTTACGAATTTCTCCGTAACGACGTCCTCGACGCCAAGCAGTACTTTGATACGAAGAAACCTCCGTTTCGCCAGAACCAGTACGGCGTGGTGATGAGCGGTCCGATCATTAAAAAGCGGACGTTCTTCCTCTTCAGTTATGAGGGATTCCGCAGTCGACGCAACAATACGTTACGGGGCAACTTGCCGAACGCCAAGTTGCTGTCGGGCGACTTTTCAGGATTGCCGGCGCTCAAAGACCCGGCGAACAACAATGCTCCGTTCGCTGGTAATCAGATTCCATCCAGCCGATTTTCGGCGATCACACAATCGATTCTCCCGCTCCTGCCGAAGATTGCCAGCGGCGGTACGGTAAATTACACCACTGCACCGTCCTTCAAGAGCGACTACGATCAGTATTCGATTCGAATCGATCATCGCTTTGCTGACCGGGACAATGTTTTCGCGCGATGGACGTGGGCGCAAACCGAGCAGCACTCGCCGGGGCTGATCGACAAGACGGGAACGACGAGTGGTGACACGCCGAAGAACGGCGGCATTCAGTGGACGCACACATTCAAGCCGACTTTGCTCAACGAGGCGCGCATTGGGCTCAACCGTAACCTGCAGGTTCGAACTCAGGACGGTACCGGCGACCCAGCGCTTTTCGTGCTCAAGCCGATGACGAACATCGTGGCGACTCCGCTGAATTTCGGATTGCCGATCGTCGGCATGGCCGGGTTTAGTGCGTTTGGGACGCCGCCGACTTTTCCGGAGATTGTCGGCGGTACCACCTTTCAATATGACGAATCGCTGACCTGGGTGAAAGGCCGCCACACGTTCAAGACCGGCATCGATTTCCGCAACACCCAATTTCCGCATACGCCTTATCTATTTTCACGCGGGCAGTACGTCTTCCAAGGCCTTGCGACCGGCAATCCGGTTGCGGATTTCCTGCTCGGGTATCCTTTTGTATCGCTCGGGGATGGGCGAGGGCCCAGCGCTTTCCTATCGGGAAAGGGCCTCGCGACTTTCTTCCAGGACGACTGGCAAGTGCGCAACGGTCTGACGATCAGCTACGGTCTTCGCTACGAACGGCTCTCAGCGTTGGCAGATCGCACCCGCGGACGGCTACCGGTATTTGACACCCGCACAGGCGAACTGGTGGCACCGGGCCAAGTGGAGGCGAAGGGACTGGTCAACCCCGACAACAGAGATTTCGCGCCGCGCGTTGGTATGGCCTGGCAGCCGTTCAAAAACCACCACACAGTAGTCCGCGGCGGCTACGGCATCTATTATGATATCGAGCCGGTCAACGAGAAGAACTTCGGCCTCGGCACAGAGATTGCATTCCAGCAGATCGTCGATGCCGCGCCGCTCCAGGGAAAGCCTGCCGCTGTGAACTGGGACAAGCTCTTCCCAGGAGTGCCCACCCCTGGCAGTGCCGGTGTTCTATTCACCGATCCATTCTCCAAAACTCCACGCGTGCAGGCCTACAGCTTCGGCGTCGAGCACCAACTTTTCGGCAATACCATGTTTGAGGTGACGTACGCCGGGCAGACGGGCCGCAGGTTGAATCGCCGCCTCGATCTCAACCAAGCACGTTTGCCGGCTTTCGCTGGGGAGGACCTGACTTCCCGCCGTCCCTTCCCGAAATACGGTCCGTTCACCGACGCGATCAATCGGGCCTACTCAAATTACGACTCGTTGCAGGCGAGGGTCGAGCATCGGTTCAGCAAGGGTCTGTACTTGCTCGGTGCGTACACATGGTCGCGATCGTCTGACACCGCTTCCTACAATGGAAACACGGCTTCGAATGCGCATGCTCCCGAAAGTGCCGAGTACGGATTGTCGGACTTCGACCAGCGGCAGCGATTTGTGTTCAGCGATTGAGAGCACGTAATACTTGGCCTGGGCGTCCTGGTCTTCCTTCACCGACACCGATACATCCGTCAGGTCTGTAGGCACTGCCTGTAGCAGAATAGCGTCGTATATGTGGATCGGACGCAGACCGAACCGGATGTCGTGCTTCTCTCCGGGGATTTCCAGCTCTCTTACGCTGTTTTTACCAATCAGGAATTGCCTGTTGCGCACGTAGTAGGCCCAGAAATCGTCGCCGACCGAGGAGATATCCAAAAGGCTCGTCCTTGTTATCGGATTCTGAATGACAAGCCGAATTCGATCAGGGCGCTGCAGAAGAATATATCCGGGTGCACTGCGATACTCCTCGATTTTTCCGGTCTCGGCACTCCCAAGCGTGGCTGTAACCTTCATGGACGCGCACGAAAGGGATGTGATTCTGCTGTAGCGGTCCAGTATCGCAAGCAACTCTTCACGAGTGGCCACCTTCGCATTAACGATTTGCGGGGGAACCGGTAAATTAATGGTTCGCTTTACCCGGCATCCGGAAAACATCATAAAGGACGCAATAATCCCCACCGTGATCCCGACAAACCGGAGCGGAAAACAACGTCGAAATAACCGTTCTACTGGCGAGTTCATCGGGAAGCGACCTGACTCTAACA
>JAIQFF010000290.1 GCA_020073395.1 Terriglobia bacterium | reverse complement strand
CTTACACAGCGTCGATTGCCCATATCTACGCCGACTACCGGACGCGTTTGCGCCGCATTTATCAAGGGGAGCGACGTTGGCCACAAGCTCCGTTCTGGGCACGCCGTCACGAATAGCGAAGAGCCCAGGGCGCCGGCATCAAGACCAGGATCAGCGGCCTTCCAGCCATTTCGCGGCGTCCTCGGGAGTGCGGATCGCGCCTTCGAGCGCCGCTTCCAATAAACCGCGGCTGACGAGAGTATGCATCGGTGGCGAATACTCGACGCTGGTCCTTTGGCCCGGCAGCTTCACAAGAAACGGAACGCGCGGGTCCGACTTGCCGTCAATCTGGCGCGAGTTGCGATAGGGGTGGTCCGAGCTCACGAGCAGAAGTGTGCTGTCCCAGAGTCCGGCTCGCGTGATTGCCTCCCGCAGTTGCCCCAGCAGCCGGTCAGCCAGAGCGAGGCTGTCCGGATATCCCGCAAACATGGTGTTGGCTTTCGTGAAGCTCTTGGTGATCCGGTCGTAAGGATGTGGAGCGTGCGGCACGGGATAGTGAAGGAAAACCAAACCGAAGTCCGGGTCGGAGGCCATCTTGCAGGCGTTCTCATGCAGTTCTCCGAGGTAGCGGACGCGCCGCTTTACAAACAGCGACTGTCCGAAGAGAGAAAAGAAGGAGGTCTCGGCCAGGCTCCGGAGTTGGTTCCCTACCACGGTGACGAACTGGAAGCCGCTGGCGTTTGCCCGGGTGCTGGTTTCATACCAGGAGCAGCCGGTCAACACGTCGTTCAACACCCGGCAATAGGGGATATAGAATCCGATCACGCCGGTGTTGAGCCCCTTTCGGCGCGCCGAAGCGAAGATGGTGGTGGGGCCGGACCACCGCTCGGGGGCCGGCGATCCGGGCTCGAACAGGAGCAGGTCATCCGGTCCGGCAGGTTGATACCTGGCGAAAAGGCGCCCGCTCAAGAGCGAGGGAATGGAGGGGAGTGTATCGGTGGCTGGGGATGACGCGTGTGTGGCGAACAGCGATTCGCCGCGGAGCCGGTCGAACTCGGTCATGGCGACGCTCCCCGGCCGGTCGACAAAGGCGAGCCGGTAATCCAGTTCGTCAAAGATGACCCACACCACTCGGATGTGTCCCTGCGCCACCGGCGGGAGGCGGGTGGCCGGCGGCGGGTAAGCCGGTAGGGGCGCCGGCGGGTAGATGATCCGCACCACGGTTTGGCCCACGCTGAACAACACGAAGGGCGAGAGCAAAAGCGCCATCAGGGCTGCGATTCGAAGCAGCCTGTTACGCCATGCGTAAATTCTCTCCGCCATGAGGATCAGGGCCGCAGCGGCCAGCCAAAACGCCGTCCGTTCTCCGGCCACCTGCATGAGCTGGCTGCGCAAAATCGGGAGGCCCTCGGCGGCCAACATTCGCAAGCCGTTTAACACAACCAGCGCCGGTATCAGGAAGAGTCCCGCCGCAGCTTTTGTCTTGCCCGCCGCCAGCAGCTTTCGCAGAGCCCGGATGAGGAGGAAGAAAACCACCGCCAGCAGAACCAGGTTGGTGAGCGCCGCCGCATCGTGTGTCCGGGACGGAAGGCTATTGGCATAGAACCTGTCCGGCTCACTGTAGGGCAGCAGACCCATCCACACACCCAGGAGCGAAACATTCGCCGCCGACAAGGCGAGCCAGGCATCGTAGAGCCACGGACGCGATTGTTTCAAGCCAGCCTCCGCAAAGCATACAGGGTCCGCTTGGCGCCGGCAATCTCCTGGCGGTGGATCACTTGAAAGTGCCTGGCACACAGGGCTTCAAAATAATCTCGAGTGCAGTGCTGGTAGAGGGCGTCGCGGCCCCGAGCCAGCCTGCGGAACATCGGATCGCCGGGCTCGACATACTCCAACACGACGAGGTCCCTGGTCAGTTCGCGCGCCGCCGCGAGTATCTCCTCCAGCGGGATCCGCTCCGTCGCCACCAGGTGGTGGACCACCGCCAGCATCATCACGACATCAAACCGGCCGGAGGCTCGTGAAAGAAACGACGCGCACTCCCCATTCCGCCATCCCACGGCCGGCGTCGGACGACTGAAATCCACGACCAAAGGGAGAATAGCCAGGCGCTCTGCTTGCGCCCGCCGCCAATTCTCCGCCACCACCGGCGCATCCGAGTCGATGGCGACCGTCTCTGCGCCGAGCCGCGCGGCGATGGCACTGAACTCCCCCGTATTGGCGCCTACGTCGAGCACCGCGGAAGGCCGGGCCGCGGACAAAATGCGGTGAACGAAGTCTTTCTTGACGGCCATCTGCGCTTCCGTGTAATGCTCCCGATTCTCCTGGTATGCAGACCAATGCGATCTCACGCGCCGCGGCTTCAAACGCCCGAGTTGCCGCCGCAGCCCACGAAACAACATGCGAAGCGTAAAACCAGCCCGGTCCGGGTCCGATGTCGAGCGCGGACGGTAGAGATCTTCCCTCCCCTCGGCCCGTGACTTCCACCACGCCGGCATCGTGACCAGGGAAAAATAGGGCGGCAACAGGCGCCTCCAGGGAGGCACACCGGAGTACAGTTCCTCCGGCGCCATACCGTCGCGGCATGCCAGATACAGCCAGCGCGGCGAACCGATGCCCAGCCGTTCTGCCGCCAAAGGAAGCAGGAAGGTACGCACAAACTGCGCGTACGGCAACCAGATCGGGTCGCGGGGATCGCGCCGCTCAAACGATAACATATCCACGAAGACGGGTTGGGGGCCCCGAAACAGGACGTTGAAAGGAGTGGCGTCTTTCAGTCCGAACCCCGCTTCCAGAGATGCCTCCGCCAGATCCAGGGTCAGGGCCGCGGACGCATACAGCATCTCCGAAGGCCATTCGGAGGGATAGCTGGGGAAAACCTTCTCGTGCTCCAGGATTTCCCGCCCCGTCAGGTCCAGCCCGGCATTCGACGGTACGCAGGTTTGCCAGGTGCGAACCAACTTACCCGCGCGGAGGAACTCCTTTCCGATGGGAGAATCTAGGAATTCGGAGAGAGTTTTCCATGCAGCCGGATGCACCGCGCGGTACACCCGGTCCTCCAACTCGAACACAAAACCATCGGGATCGCGGAAGGTTTTCACGCGCCAGTCACGGGCCGCTTGGTTCGTCGAGGCCGCATCGCCGAAACGTAGGATGCCATCTACTTTTTGGGATTACGCCTCCTGCGAAAAAAACTGGCTAGCTTGCGGAATTGAAAGACACCTCCGATAATGGCTGCCATCACCACCTGGTACAACATGGTTCCCGTGCCGGGATCGGCATAGGCATGGACTGGCCGGGCCAGTGCAAGTGCGAGCAATAAAAAGATCACAAACATTTCGTGCCCATATTAAACCCAAAATCTCCGTTTTAGTTTCCTGTCCATTCATCGCCCATTAATTGAATTGTACGTCCAATTACCGCGGTTCAGCCCTATCTTTCGACTCTGTGCATTCTGAAACACCTTTGGGT
>JAIQFF010000113.1 GCA_020073395.1 Terriglobia bacterium | reverse complement strand
CCAGGCGAAGCGGCCGTAGTCGTAGTCTTCGCGGTGCGGATCGATTTGCACGCCCTTTTCCTGAAGCGCCGCCAGCAAGGCATCCAGATCATCTACTCGATAGTTGATCATGAACGGGGCGGAACTAGGATCGAAATAGCTGGTGTCTCGGGGAAAAATCGACCACACCGTCATGCCCTTCGCTTCCGGCTCATCGACCTCACGCCACTCGAAAGTTGCACTCGTTCCATCAGAGGCACGCGGGATCCCCAGATGTTTTTCATACCACTGGTAGAGCGCTTGCGGATTTTGTGCCTTAAAGAAGATGCCGCCGATGCCGGTCACGCGTTTCATATCTTCCTCTCGCCTCTAGGGTGTTTACAGTATGACATTTTGCCTGCGCCGTGAATTTTTTGCCAGGTGAAGCCGGTTTGCCCCGCCGGAATCCAGGAATCATGGCGCTTAGTGCAACCAGGATAGCTGGTTAGCGCACTTAACTGGCGCTTTCCGGATCGGCCATGGAAATGCTTGCCACAATCCGTGCTGCTTGGGAGCGAGTATGAAACAAGCACAACGTTCATGGCTGTCACTGACAACTTTTTGTGCGGTAGGCGGGATGATTGCGGCGCTGGGCTCCGCAGTCCTGTTGGCCGGCGCATCGCTGGCGCTCGCAGGTGCACAACCCGCGCCGGGCGCGGATGCGAACGCGATCACGGGAGCACCCGCGGTACAGACTATGGAGCAACCGGCCGTTGAGCAACCGGCGGTCGAGCCACAGAGCACACCTCAGCCCATCGACAACGGGGCTGCTTCCAGCCAGACGTTTGCGGGGATGATTACCGATTCCCGCTGCGGCGCCCGGCACTCGATGAACTCGGGCAAGACCTCGGCGGAATGTGCGCGCTCATGCGTTCGCCACGGGGCCCACTACGTTCTGGTGGACGGGGAAAAGGTCTATGCCCTGGAGGGCGATCCAGTACAGTTGGAAAAGCTGGCGGGCGAGAGAGTGAACATTGTAGGAATGCTCGAGGGCGATACCATCAAGATTACGGCAGTCGTGTCCGAGTAGCTAGAAGCGGCCGGCTATTCCGCGGGCCGCTCCACCATGATCGGGGGCGACTTCTTCGTATCCACGCTGGGCGCTGCGGGCGTAGCCGGGGACACAACCGGCACTGCACTGATCCCGGCGCGCGACTCGCTGCGGCCTCCGGGACGCTCATCCCATTTTCCAAAAATCATTTTCCCGGCCGTGGTCTGCAGCACTGAAGTGACCGAGATGTCGATGGTCTTGCCGATCATCTTCCTGGCGTTATCCACCACCACCATGGTGCCATCGTCGAGATAAGCCACGCCCTGGTTGTATTCCTTGCCTTCTTTCAGGATAAAGACCCGCATGGTTTCGCCGGGCAGCACAATCGGCTTGAGCGAGTTGGCCAGTTCGTTGATGTTCAACACCGTGACCCCCTGAAGCTGCGCCACCTTGTTCAGGTTGAAATCGTTGGTGATGATTTTGCCTTCATATAGCTTGGCCAGTTCGATCAGCTTCAAGTCCACTTCACGGACAGAAGGGAAATCGTCCTCAACGATCTGGATCTGGAGCGACGGCACCTTCTGCAGGCGTTGCAGAATGTCGAGCCCGCGACGGCCCCGGTTCCGCTTGAGCGAGTCGGCAGAGTCAGCCACCAGTTGCAATTCGCGCAGCACGAACTGCGGGGTCACGATGGTGCCGTCGAGAAATCCGGTCTCGGCAATGTCGGCGATGCGGCCGTCGATGATGACGCTGGTATCGAGGATCTTATAGCTCTTCTTGCCCTGCTTCTCTCCGCCGAAAATGCCGCCCAGGGCCGCCAGATTCAGCAGGTCACCCTTGTTGGCCCCCACCACCAGGCCGACATAGGCCATCAGCAGCATAACCAGGATTTGCAGGAAGCTCTGAGTGTGCCCGGAGGGGACGCTGTTGCGAATGACCAGGGAGAAGAGGTAGGCGCCAATGATGCCGAGGACGCTCCCGATGGCAGCGCCGATCAGGCGTTTCAGACTGACCCGCCGCAACCGCCACTCGAACAGGACAATGGCGAGCCCAATGAGCGCGCCCACTCCCGCATCGAGCTTTGCAGGCAGGTCGAACGGGTCCGTCAGGTAGCAAGTAACAGCAATAATAAGAACAAATAAAAAACGCACCAAAACCAAGTCCACCGAAGGACCTCCCCGGAGCCCATCCGCGGACCCCTCCGCAAATGAGCGTCCCGCACTGGTTTCCCGGTGCTTCCGGAAAATGGGTACCAGTGATCTGTTAAGCGGAGCCTATGAATTGGATATGAAAAAGCGCTCCGACCTCTCCTTTCCCCACTGCTGGCCCAGACTGCGGGTCCACCCGACAGGAAGGAGAGCCCCAACTATGTTACGGAAAGTATATACCTGCCGCAAAATACGGCCCGGGGACTCAGGTGACGTGCCCAAGCAACCCTATGCCGCCGCCCGCCTACTGTTACACTGCTGCCCATGAAAGCACTTGTCATCAGCCGTTTAGGCGACCCCGACGTGCTGGAAGTGCGCTCCGTCCCGGACCCGGCGCCCGTTCCCGGGCAGGAGTTGGTACAGGTGGAAGCCGGCGGCATCAACTTCGCCGACATCATGAGCGCGCAAGGCGGTTATCCCGGAACCCCGAAACCTCCGCTCGTAGCGGGACGTGAATTCTGCGGAACTCGTCTCGGCGATGGACGGCGCGTCATGGGCTACGCCCAGTGGGGCGCGTTTGCCGAACGCGTTGCCGCATCGTCGCAATTGCTGTGGCCGGTGCCCAGAGAGTGGAGCGCGGAAGAAGGCGCGGCGTTCCCGGTCAACTATTTCACCGCCTACTTTGCTTATTGGAAGGCAGGTCTGCTGGAGCCCGCCGTCGGCAAGGCCGCGCCGCGAGTTCTCATCCACGCCGTGGCCGGTGGAGTAGGGACCGCGGCGGTGCAGATAGGAAAGTTGCTCGGCATCGAGATGTACGGAACTTCTTCTTCGGAAGAAAAGCTGGCGCGGGTGAAAGCGCTGGGGCTGCAGTACGGGATCAATTACAAGCAGCGCGACTACGAAGAAGCCGTTAAAGACCTGACCCACGGCGAAGGTGTGGATGCAGTCTTTGAAATGCTGGGCGGCGAGCACACTGCGAAGAGCGTGCGCTGCCTCCGGGATTTTGGCCGGGTCATCGTGTACGGCGCAGCGACGGGACAACCCGCCCAGCTGGATGCGCGCATCCTTTACGCCAAAGGCGCGAGCGTGCATGGCTTGTGGTTGACTTACCTCTCCGCCAAGCGCGAGCTAATGAATCAGGCCTGGCAACAGCTTTCCGAGTGGATGGCGCAAGGGCATTTGCGGCCCGTCATCGGCCACGTGTTTCCTTTGGAGAAAGCTTCGGAAGCGTACCGGTTGCTGCTGGAGGGCAAGAACTTCGGGAAGGTTGTGCTCAAGTTGGGTTAGTTCGCCCCCAGGTGTGGGTCGGACACTCCTGTCCGACGTCCTTGCCTTTGCCTTTGACTTTGACTTTGCCTCTGGCTTTTGACTTTGCCTTTGGGGGAGTCGAGAGCCATCGCAACCAACATCAAAGCCAAACCCAAACCCAAAAGCGTCAGACAAGAGTGTCCGACCCACACACCCGAATCAATTCTGCGTTGATCACACTCTAGACAAGACAAACGGCTGTTGTGTTGCGCCATTCTCGCCGGCAAAGGCTGCTAACAACCGCGCGCACCGGGCGTCCAAAGAGGTGCATGCGGAATGTGCGCCGGAACTTTTCATCGGCACCTTACGTAGCAGTGATGGCAACCGGGCCTGAAGAGAAGAACCAGCTGACCCGGTTTTAGAAGAGAAAAATTTCAGGGGTTAAAGGGACTGGCTCACGCTCGGTTTGGCGGCCCAGGTGAGGACAATCCCCGGAGCAGAAAGCTCGCGGCCTTGCGGCCGTACTCTTTTCGCTTAACCCCGAGGCAGCATTTTAGGCCTTCGACGGCAAAACGCAAGGTTTTCCTGCCCCAGGCGAATCCAGGCCGCCCCGAACCGGTTCCCGACGTCATCGGGAAAGAAAAAGGAGTGCAATGAGCGTATCGAAACTCTCCAAGGGCCTGCTGCTGGGATTGGCTTTGCTGCTGGCCACAAGCGTATTTGCCGCCAACAAGGGTGCTCTGCAGGTAAGCAGCCCCGTCACCGTAAACGGGAAGCAACTGGCCGCCGGCGATTACACCGTGAAGTGGGACGGTGCTGGACCGAACGTCGAACTGAATATACTGCAAGGTAAGAATGTGGTTGCCACCGTGCCCGCCCGCATGGTCGATCTTGCGCGCTCGCCGGAACGCGACTCGGCAGTCACCGTACTCAACAGCGACGGGCGCAAGTCGCTGAATGAAATTCGCTTCGGCGGGAAGAAATACGCATTTGCGATTGGCCAAGAGTCCGCCAAATCGAACGCCAGCGGCAGCAGCGGCGCCAGCGTCCAATAGTCAGCCAGTCTGATCAAGCTCGGCAAGGGAGCGCGCAGACGCTCCCTTTTTTCCCACCCACGTTTTCCCCGTGTTGATATATCGCGACGATCTAAATAACGTCACCGCATTCCATGCACAGGTTCGCTCAGGGCACGGAGACCGCAAGGGAGCGCTTTCGCACTCCCTCCTGACGACCGAAGACTGAAGACTGCCTCTCAGTACTTTGGCATCTTGGTATCCACGCGGTCGGCCCAGGCCAGAATTCCTCCGGCCAGATTGTGCACTTTCTTGAATCCCGCCTGGCGCAAAAAATCCACCGCCTTGGCGCTGCGCACGCCGGAGCGGCAGTGCGCCACAATTTCACGGCTCGAATCAAGTTCGTTGACCCGCTTCGGCAGGTCGCCCAGCGGAATCAGGTGTCCGCCAATGTTGCAGATCTGGTATTCGTGGGGCTCGCGCACGTCGAGCACGAACAGGTCGTCGCCGGCATCCAGCCGCCGCTTCAATTCTTCTACCTGAATCTCCGCACCTGATGTTTCCACCGGCTTCTCCTCGCCTCGAATTCCGCAGAACTCGTTGTAGTCGATCAACTGCTTGATCGTGGGATGGGTTCCGCAAGCCGGGCAATCAGCATTCTTGCGCAGCTTGAGTTCGCGAAACTTCATGTCCAGGGCATCGATCAGCAGAAGCCGACCAATGAGCGGCTCACCCTTGCCCAGAATCAGCTTGATGACTTCGGTGGCCTGCATCACGCCCACCAGCCCGGGCAGAATGCCCAGCACACCACCCTCGGCGCAGGAAGGCACCAGTCCCGGCGGTGGGGGCTCGGGATACAGGCAGCGGTAGCACGGACCCTCCTGGGTGGCAAACACGCTGGCCTGCCCTTCAAAGCGGAAAATCGAGCCGTAGACGTTGGGCTTCCCGGTCAACACGCAAGCATCATTCACCAGGTAGCGCGTGGGAAAGTTGTCAGTACCGTCGGCGATGATGTCGAACTCGCGAAACAGCTCCAATGCATTTTCGCTGGAGAGCCGGGTGTCGAACTTCCGGATATTCAGGAACGGGTTGATGGCCTTCAGCTTCTCCGCCGCCGAATCCAGCTTCTTGCGTCCCACGTCCGCGGTGGAGTGAATGATCTGCCGCTGCAGGTTGGTGTAGTCCACCACATCGAAGTCCACAATGCCCAGCGTGCCCACGCCCGCGGCCCCCAGATACAACGCTAGCGGCGAACCCAAACCGCCCGCGCCGATACACAGCACCCGCGCGGCTTTCAGCTTGAGCTGCCCTTCCATGCCGACCTCAGGCATGATCAGATGCCGCGAGTAGCGCTGAATCTCCTCGTTGCTAAGGGTAACGGCGTCGGGTTTGACTTCGAGTGTGGTGGCCATGAGAACCTCTCAAAATTGAAGAATTGTCGGATTTACGAATTTGACGAATTGAAGACAGCTATCTACAGGCGGGGACAACAACAACAGCAGCGGAATATGGTTTCGGGTCTCAATTCAACAATCCTGAAATCCGGCAATTCGTCAATCACCCAAGCCCTCCCGCGATGGAAGGCACAATGGAAATACTATCACCGTCCTTGACCGCCGTGGCTTCCTTTTGCAGATAGCGAACGTCCTCCTCGTTGAGGTAAACATTGACGAAGGCGCGCAGCTTCCCGTCATCGGTATAAAGATGACGGCGCAAGTCAGGATGCCGCGCGACGAGGTCGGAAAGCGCGCCACCGATGGTACCAGCCTTGACCTCAACCGCAGACTGCTTGCCAGTGTACTGGCGCAGGGGGGTAGGGATCTGGATCTTGGGCATATATACATGATGCCACAGGTGGAGCAGGGGATTCATGGGGGCGTGGGTGTGGGAGTGTGTGGGTCGGACACTCCTGTCCGACGCCTTTGATTTTGACTTTTCTTGACTTTGACTTTTCTTGCCGTTGACTCTGGTGGCCAAACTCATCAACCTCGAGGCCAACACGGCAACTCTCCAAATTCAAAGTCAAAACCGTCGGACAGGAGTGTCCGACCCACACAACACAACACCTAGGTCAGGCGACCTCTATCTTCTCCGCCACCAGCTTCTTGTCAGCCTCATCGCTGCCGGTCAGCTCAAATGAATTGGTCAGCACGGCTTTGCCCTTCTCCACGCTGGTAATGACGTAGGAGCAGCCAAACCAGTGCGCCTCCGCCAGATCGGTCTGCGACCACTGCGCCGGGTGGTCAGGATGGGAATGATAGAAGCCGACGATGTCCTCGCCGCGCGCACGCCCTTCCCGCTGAATGCGAACCAATTCTCGGGGATCAATGTTGTAGCGATTGTGGGCGGAGTCGGTGCGCGTGTTGCCCGCCCGCACAACCGAGGTCACGGTCCGGACCCCGTCATCAGCCATCTGCCCCAGCAGCACGCCGCAGCACTCATGGGGATAGGTTTCTTCGCCGTGCTGTCTGAGGGCTTCGTGCTCCTCGCGTCGCATCTTCACCATGGAGAACCCAAATCACCACCGAGGCACAGAGTCACGGAAAACTCGAGATTGTTTTTTCGGCGCTCCGTGTCTCCGTGGTGAAGTCACCCTTCTTCCCAGAATCTCTCGCTTAAATACTTGTCGCCGGAATCGCACAGAATCGTGACGAATACTGCGGGCTCGCCCTCGCGTAGTTTGCGCGCCACCTGCAGGCAGCCTACGACCGCCGCCGCCGCCGAGATCCCGACCAGCAGCCCTTCTTCGCGGGCCAGCCGTTTGGCCATGCTGTAGGCTTCTTCGGTCGAGATATCGATGTTTTCATCGGCTAATGAAGCGTCGTAGATTCGAGGGATGAGGGCGCTGGCCATGTGCTTGGCCCCTTCAATCCCGTGGAAGGGCGAGTCGGGTTGGAGCGAGACGCAGCGAATCGCCGGATTCAGTTGCTTGAGTCGCCGCGTGGTGCCGACGAAGGTCCCGCTGGTGCCGAGCATGGAAACGAAGTGGGTGACACGTCCTTCTGTCTGTTGCCAGATCTCGTTGGCTGTGCCATGGTAGTGGGCCTGCCAGTTGGCGTCGTTGGAATACTGGTCAGCATAAAAGTGTTTGTCGGGGTGTTTGGCGTAGAGTTCGCGTGCGCTCCGAATCGCTCCGTCGGAACCGTCGCCCGGGTCGGTGTAAATAATGTGAGCGCCGTAGGCATGCAGGATGCGTTTGCGCTCCACGGAAACATTTTCCGGCATGCACAGTGTCAGCGGAAATCCCTCGGCGGCGGCGATCATGGCGTAGGCGATGCCGGTATTTCCGCTGGTGGAATCGAGCAGGGTCTTGCCGGGGCCAAATTTTCCGCTGGCGCGGGCCTGGGCCACGATGTTCGATGCGGCGCGATCTTTCACCGATCCGCCGGGGTTGTACCACTCGGCCTTGCCCAACAACTCGATTCCGGGCAAATCACAAGTGAGACGCTCCAGACGCAGAAGGGGAGTGTTGCCGATGAGTTCGAGACTGCGTCGGCCGATTCGAGCGGCGTGCCTGGCCGCCTGAGCCTTCGCTCTGGCACGCGCAGCATTCGAAGAATCAGGCACTTCCGTTGGTTTTGCCGGAACCGGTCGCATAGATTTACGCTGGGGCCGTGACCATCGTAACGTACTGCGAGCCCGAATTAACGGTTTCGCAGTCGATGATTGGATTATAAAAGAGGCTGCTTCGATGCAGCCAGAACGCGGAAATGCACTCTTTTCTGCAAATTCGCATCTCATCCAATAGGGATTGAGGCTTAAAGGCAGTCGAAGGGATTGGAAATCCGAACGAATGACAATCAAGGTAGCGCAGCGCGGTTATGAGGAAGCATTAAGCTGGTTGCGGGAACACGGCTTCGACCTGATCGAGGCCCCGGGCATGCAGGGGCGTGTTTTCTTGAGAAAATACAACGTGTCGGCCGCCATCCAGAAGGACGGGGACGACGGCGTGAAAATCTTCGCCTACCCCGGATACCTGATCGGCAGCGAGATCTCCAAGCTGGTCAACCGCGGCTACCAGCAGTTTCTGAAGACCGCCAAGACCGAGGTCCCAGCCACCGCAGATCATCTCAAGGCGCTGCAGCAATTCACCGAAGAGCTGAAGGAAGGCCTCGGACTACCTGTCCTGTACAACGAGTCGCTGGGCACGGTGAGCGAATCGTATCAATACGATCGCATCAAAGACCGCGACAAGCCCAAGGCAGAGCGCCCCAAGCGCCCCTGGGAAAAAGCAGGACTGACCGCAGCCGCCGCAAAAAAAGGCCGCGCGTAACCACAAATTATTCCGCTGTCATCCTGAGCGCAGCAATTCGATTCGCTCGCGAATCGAAATGCGGAGTCGAAGGACCCCTATAAGCTGATGGAGTTCCGCCCCGAGGTATTCTCCCCACCCACGTTCTTCCGTGCGACACTGCTTGTCCCAGGAGGTCCGCATGCGAATCGTCTTCTTGCTTTTCGCACTCATCACGCCGCTCACAGCGCAAGATTCATCGATCCAGCAGGTACTCCAGCAACAGCAGGCCGCATGGAACCATCGTGACCTCGAAGGCTTCATGTCAGGCTACTGGAATTCCCCCGAACTGACTTTCTTCAGCACGACGAAAACTTCCGGCTGGCAAGCCACTCTCGCTCGCTATCAGAAGACCTACCAGGGCGAAGGCAAGGAAATGGGAAGGCTGGAGTTTTCTGATTTGCAAATCGAGCAACTCGCCCCAGGCGCCGCCTTCGTGCGCGGCAATTGGAAACTGATCCTGTCCGATGGCAAAACGCCACACGGATTTTTCACCCTGGTGTTTCGCAAATTTCCCGACGGATGGAAAATCGTGCACGACCACACATCGTCTGAGCAATAGACGCAGCGAAGAGCCCTGCCGGACTGTTAGTTCGCTCGCACAAACCTGTCATCGCGGGTGAGGACAAGGCGAGGGACCTGTGTTGCCGAACAAACGTAAAGCAGACAGCCCTCTATTTCTTAATCCGCAACTGAACTCTGGTTCCTTCCGGCAACTGACCGTTCAGGAGTTTGATCATGCCGCCTTGCACCACGCCTTCGAATTCCTGCGGTCCAGCGACAGAGCGCGCGGGCGAGTCGCCCGCGACCACACGGCCCGTACCTTTGTCCATGGCCTGGTTGGCCAGATCGTCCGCTTCGCGGTTGTGTTCGCGCAGCGCGTGATCGATGGAGAACCACTCCAGCTGAGCAATCAATTCTTTGGCACGGCCATGAAGTTCCTGGAGGGTTGAATTCTTTACCTTGTAGATGCCCTTGATCTGGCGTACCAGGAGTTCCGAGTCGCTGATCACCTTGAGCGCTTTATGTCCATGCTCGAGGGCATACTCCAGCGCGGCAATCAGGCCTTGATACTCCGCAAAGTTGTTGGTCTGGTGGCCCAGGTACTGGCTGAGCGCGGCAACTTTTCGTCCCTTTTCATCCTGAATTACAACGCCGTAACCGGCGGGACCGGGGTTGCCGCGCGCTCCGCCATCGCTGTGAGCGATCAGGTGGCGCTCGGGCGCTTTGGCGTGCGACGAAGGAAACAGACTGCGCGATGGAGAGGGCATCTCGAAAGTTTACATTGCGAACGTGTGGGTCGGACACTTCTGTCCGACGCCTTTGACTTTGGCTTGTTTCAACTTTGACCTATGTCGCCTTTGACTTATTTCGACTTTGACCTCTTGTGGCTGAACTCATTTACGCAAGCCGTACAGCCGCAAAGACCCAAAATCAACTTCAAAGGTGTCGGACAGGAGTGTCCGACCCACACTAGTGAGTGTGGCGTTTGAAGAAATCCCATATCGCCTGCGTGCCATCCAGATTGTGGCTGGTCTTGCCGACCAGAAAAGCGGGCAGGTACTGCGGTCCTCCGGGCCAGGTGTGGCCTCCGCCGTCGATGATGTAAACCACGACTTCGGTGCCTTGCTTACCTCCGGCGTAGACTTCGCGCCGCACGCTGGTGCCGTCGTCCGTCTGGCTGGGTAAGTTCTCAACCGTGGGTTGGGCAGACGCCTCGTCCCACTTGCGCCAGAATTCCGCCGCTTGCGCCAGGGAAACCGCCACCCCGCGATTACGCGACACTGGACCGCCGTCAATGTGCACCAGTGGATCCTTGCTGCCGTGCATGAACAGCACAGAAATCGGCGCGGAGGGATGGCACACCGGCACCAGAGTCTCAGGCATGGTGGCCGCAACGGCGGCGATAGCGGCAAGCTTGTCAGTCAAGTCACAAGCCAGGCGGTTGGAAAAGAAACCTCCATTCGAAATTCCAGCGGCGTAAGTCCGCTTGGGATCGGTGTTGTGGACCCGCTGCACCTCCGCGATCAGCGCGCGGATAAAGCCGACGTCATCCGCGGGAGACAGGCCCCTGGTGTCGTTCCAGCTCTTGTTGAAACTTTCGGGATACGCCACCAGGAATCCCTCCTGGTCAGCCAGGCGGTCGAAATGGGTGAAGTTTGGCATGGTAGCAGCGTGACCACCGCCTCCATGGAAGACCAGCACCAGCGGCGCGGAACCACTCTTCGGAAGCCACTCTGGAATGTGCAGGAAATACATGCGGTCCACACCGCCGACATTAAGGTGTTCCTGCTTGTCGTCGGCAGGCGCTCGTCTCCGCCGTTCGCTCCTCGCCGGCGAGAGGCCACCGCTGACCGCAACGCTGAGGACCACAGCAAGAAAAGGGATTCCCTTCATCATGCTGGCTCTTAATCTCTTTCCCACAATTCTCCCCCTGTCCTCCTGAGCGGAGCGAGAAGTTTCGCTTGCGAAACCTCTCGCGGAGTCGAAGGACCCCTATGGGCTGATGACTCAGAGGTCAAGTACTCTCTCACCGCGCCAGCGCGGCTCAAGCCGCGCTCTGGATGACTCGCTTCTTGGGAAGACCATTGTTGCGCCTATTGCAGGGCCAAGGCCCTGCTCCACCCCGATGCCAACTTTCTTACGTAGTTTGCAGATCGAAGACTAACGCCAGCGGGAACCTGCTTGAAGTGACTTCCTATCTTCCTGCTGCCAATCGTGTGGCCAGGCGCTGCGGCAGGTTGGCCGCCATGATGCGTTCCTGCGCCTGCTTCAGATTGTAGGGCACGCGACAGAAGGTCACGATGCGAGCGTCAGAGTCAAACACGGCAAAGGCGGCGCGCCAGTCTCCATCGCGGGGCTGTCCCACCGAACCGGGATTGACCATATAACGCATGCCTTCCTTGAGCGCGACCTCCATAGTTTCACTCTGCCCCACGGTGTTGTACTGCGGACGAAAATAGTCGCTGGCCATGTTGTTGGTGCAAAAACTTCCCTGCAGGTGAGTGTGCCCGAAAAACGTCAGCGGCGTGACCGAAGTCAGCAACGGCTCAATCGCATCGCGCAAAGTCACCACGTACTCGTCTTCATCCACCGGAGAGCCGTGTACAAACTGGATGCCCGGCAGCTCACCGATCTGGATCGGGCCATGGGGCAGGCCCAGCAGCCATTTCAGATTTGTCGGAGTGAGCTGGTCGCGGGTCCACAGCGCCGCGAGTCCAGCGATGGGATTGAAGTCCCTCAAATCCATCGCGCCGCTGGCGGCCTTGTCGTGGTTGCCGCGTACAAAGATGTGTCCCAGACCGCGCGAGCGTTCGATCACCTCATTGGGGCTGGCGCCGTAGCCGACGATGTCGCCAAGATTGACCACCATGTCGTGCGCCGGCGCCGCCGCCAGGCACGCTTCCAGAGCTTCGAGGTTGCTATGAATATCGCTTATGAGAAGAACGCGCACTGTTCACCGGAACAAATTGGCGATTATAGACCTGTCGAGCATGGCCGTGTGCCGAAAACATTGTCAATCCAATTGGCCCAGTGTGGGGCGGACACTCTTGTCCGCCGCCTTTGACTTTGTCTTTGCCCTACAGACTACTCACCCGACGTGACTACCCCGGTCCGCGATATCTCCAGCCCCAGAGTCAAACCCAAAGTCAAAAGCGGCGGACAGGAGTGTCCGCCCCACACATGCAGGGGCTACATTGGAGCGTTGACCACTGGACATCTCGCCCAATGTCCAGGAGCGACTTCCGCCAGCGGTGGAAGACTGCGCGCGCACTCCGGCACGCGAAACTCGCAGCGTGGCTCGAACGGGCAACCAGGAGGGACCGCATGCAGCGGCGGCACCGTGCCTTCGATGGTCTCAAGCGGTTGCTCGCGATCTGTCTTAAGAGTGGGGACGGCATTGAGCAATCCGCGCGTGTAGGGATGCGCCGGCGCCTGAAATATGTCGCGCTTCGGCCCCAGTTCCACCAGATTGCCGGCGTACATCACCGCCACCCGGTCAGCGACCTGCGAAACCACTGCCAGATCGTGCGAAATAAAAAGCATGGTCAGACCAAATTTGGTCCGCAGTTCGGCCAGCAGATCGAGAATCTGCGCCTGGATGGTGACATCGAGCGCGGTCGTCGGCTCGTCGGCAATCAGCAACTGGGGACGGTTGACGATGGCCATGGCAATCATCACCCGCTGCCGCATCCCACCCGAGAGCTGGTGTGGATAATCTCGCGCCCGGCGTTCGAAATCGGCGATGCCCACCTCCTGCATGGCAACCAGAGTTCGCTTCCAGGCTTCGATCTTCGCCACTTGATGGTGGGCCAGTACAGCTTCCGCGATCTGGTCGCCAACCCGCATCACCGGATTGAGCGCGGTCATCGGCTCCTGAAAAATCATAGCCAGACGGGAGCCGCGCAAAGGACGCATTGCAGTGTCGGACAGCTGCAGCAGGTCGCACACTCCACTGCCGTTGCCAAACCGAATCTCCCCGCCGGTGCGCGCTTGCGGCGGCAGCAGGCGCATCAGGGCCAGCGAAGTAACGGATTTCCCGGATCCAGATTCGCCCACCAGCCCCAGCACTTCGCCGGGCGCGATTGAAAAACTAAGATCGCGAACCGCCACCAGCCCGCCGCTTCCGCCACCGTGAGTTGAACGGGGGAATTCGACGACAAGGTTCCGTACCTCGAGAAGATCACCCATGCCAGGTAGCGCCGGCGTTTCCGCCGGCTGTCCGGAGGGCGTCTCGCCCTCCGCTTTCCATTGCCCCAGAGTCATTGCCCTAGGATCAGCGGCAATCCGTTCTTGGGATTACCAATCACGACCACTTTGGCGTTTGCGCTCTTGGCTAACGTCTCGGTCGCTTCAATGCCTTTCCATTCCAACAACTGCGGACTGATGCCCTGGGCCACGATCTGCTGGAAGTCGCGAATCCCGGCTGCCTCAATGCGCTTGCGTTGCGCTTCCTGGGTTTCCTTCTGCAGGCGGAAGTTCATCGCCAGGGCTTCCTGCTCGGCCTGTTGTTTCGATTCAATGGACGACTTCAACGTGGCCGGCAACTGGATGTCGCGCAACAGTACGCTCTCGACAAGGATTCCACGCTGCCCCAGTTTGTCGGTGAGCTGATCATGAATCTGCTTGGCCACCATTTCCCGTTCTCCGGTGTAGAGCGCGTTGGCCGAGTGCGACGCGGTGGCCTCGCGGATGGCCGCCCGCAAGTTGGGCTCGACTAGGACCGCCATGTAATTGGGCCCGATCTTCTGGTAAACCTCGGCTGCTTTCTCAGGATTGAGGTGGTAGATGAGCGACGTATCCAGGTTCATCACCAGCCCTTCGCTCGAAGGCACGCTGGCCGACTCTTTGATCTCCTGAGTGCGAATGGAAAGCTCGTGGTTGGCCTTGAAGGGATTAATCAGATGAACGCCTTCGGGTAGCACCTCGCCCGTCACCCGGCCAAACAGGGTGAGCACCCCGACCTGCCCTGAATCCACACGGGCCACCGCGGCAAACAGCATGATCACCAGGACAAACGCAGCCGCCGCAATTCCAAGCAGCCGCAATACCGAGCCGGAATTCGCGTCGATCACCCGGCCGTGAGGCTCGTTGAATATCGCCATAAGAATTCCTCCCCGCGGGCGATTGTACTGCCACGCCAAGAGTGCGCTAAGTGCCCGCCACGACACACGTAGGGACGGAGCCTGTCCTGAGCAAAGTCGAAGGATGCCCTGACCCGCCCAGCCGAGCAAGGCTCGGCCGTTGTATCCAGGCGCCTACGCGAATCGATTGGAAAAAATAGAACCCGCATCACGATTGATTTCCCCAGAAATTTTCACAAGCACAAAAGCTCGGACGTTAAAGCACCAATTCGACTTCGCCAACTGAATCCCGCGAAAAATCGCCCGCCGTGAAGACCGCAAACCATCGCCGCCGGCCTCACTGCACCAAATCCGGTCACCCCCTTGTGGAGAGGCTGCACTCGATTGCAAGCAAACGAGATAAATCCCGCCATTTTTCATTGACTATAAGAATAGGAGGCGTAAAAACAACCTCGTTCTTTGACACGTTCTAAAGTTTACCCGGTTGGTGCGGCGTCCGGGGCTCGAGCGTGATCACTCTGAGCATCGCAAGATGATTCAGGGAGGGTCAGCAAGGGTCTATAGCCAAGCGCTGGTCGAGGCGAACAGGAACATCTGTCAGAGGCAAGATGAGTCCCGAGGCGTTGAACAGTTTTTCCGGTTGGCGGTAAGCCCGGAGCCCAAGCACAGATCGCGCCCGTCGTCTTCGCAAGGAGACACGAAAGCAGGTCAGCAAGGGTCTAAAGCGAGCTACTGGCCGAGGCGAACAGGTTCAACAACACCTCGGGACTCTTAATTTTGATGGCCACTTCGATTTTTTCATGTCAGCCTCCCCCAAGGCCCACCACCTCGACGACGTGTGTGTGCCCGCCCCGCTGTCCCGTGCCACGCGTTCCCCTCTCGAAATAGTGGCCAAACCAGCAAAGCTGGATTTCGCGGCCAATCCCAACCACTACCGAGTGGCGGAAAAGGCTGGGAAGTCGAAGCCGAAGCGTGCGCGAGGAATCGATCGGTCACCGCGGTTGCTGTTGGAGTGCGACACCAGCCAACTGCTGGATCCTGACTTCGGCGAATAACGTGAAAGGGCACGACGTCAGTCGTGCCGATCAGGTGTTATGGGAAGGCGGCTTTAGCCGCTGAGGGCGGCTGTCCGCCTCGGAGGACAGATATTAGGCGCCCACCTGAACCATCGAAGTGCCAGCAACCATTCCCCGAAATGAATTCAGGAAATCCTCTGCAAACGCAGCGCACCGGATTCGATCGGGAACCGGAGCGACAACACGCCGCGGATATTCATCGTAGGTTCGGCCGTCAAGTTCTCTGCCGTGCTTTACCTTTCTAACTCCCCCCCATTGTTTGAAAAAGAACGGCACGCCATAAGCCCTGCACTGCCGTTGAATCGAGACGACCCATTCCTTTTTCATGGGACGAGCTCCGGGCCCGCTTTCGCCGCCCACGATGACCCAACTTATGCCCGAGAGATCGATCGCTCCGATGTCCTCCAACAGCGGCTCAATGGACAGAAAACGCACTTTGGCTGGCGCTTGTCGAAGATGTTCAATCCTGGGCAAGCCGTACTTACGATCCTCGACGCTGACACCCCACCAGATGTTTTCTCGTTCCGCGGCAAACTGCAACCTAGCGCTCAACAAATCTCGCAACCTCTCGGACCGTTTAGTCAGGACTTGGTAGGTGTGCCAGTTCGCCGTGGCCATGACCTGTGAGACAGCCTCGGCGTAGTCATCCGGCACTCCATCTTGAAAAAGGTCGCTCATCGAATTCACAAATACGAGCTTGGGTGAGCGCCAAGCAAATGGTTCGGTCAGCTTTTCCGGCACCAGGCGCAGGTCAAACCCCTGTTCGTAGGGGTGACCTTTCACTCCGCGGAAGCGCTCTGCAAAGGTCTCGGCGTAGCAATGCTTGCAGCCGGGGCTGATCTTTGTGCAACCGCGCACCGGGTTCCAGGTGGCGTCCGTCCATTCGATTTTGGAAACTACTGCCAATCCCCATCTCCTAGAAACATCTGGTCAGTACTTTACTTCAAAACCTGGCCCCAAAACTGATACGCCCGCTCGTGTCGAGAGAACAACGCCAGCCGATACCAGGGAAGATTCTTTTCAAGCGACCTAACTTCTTTCATCGTGTAGTGGGGTGGCGGAATATACCCCAGAGTGGCCATGCTTTTCGTGAACTCATCGGCCAAGAATCTAGTGAACTTGACAGCGTCCCACTGTGCTGTGGCCCAACGTTCTCGCCAACTGTCGGAGCCCAGGAACTTGTCGACCTTATCAGCATCTTCTCTGAGGTAATGTTCATAATTTCGGTTCGCATCCATTCCAAGGGCAAGCAGAACCAAGAAGTCTACATATCGAGCCTTGGCAAGAGTGCGAATGGTTTCAAACTCCAGGCTGATATCGAATGGATCAGCAAAGCAAAGCGACAGTACTGTGTCTGTAGGTGACCCTTGCGGAATCTCCGCCAAAATGTCTGACACCCGCTTGTTGCAGTTGCCTTGGATATATGAGATGTGTGCGTCAGGGGCAACTTGGCGGGCCCTAATCTTTAGCGCGTTTAGCGTCTTTGGTTTTTCTTCACAGAAAATGTACTTGTCGAAAGGATCCTTTAATTTGAGCCCAAGCAGCGGGGATCCAAGAATGAACTTCGACGTGCTTCGGATCTTACTGTAACCTGCCCCAGCGTATAGCTCTACGTACACTCGCCTTGACCACTTAGCTTTCATCCCCGACGAAAACAAAGTCGCATAAAGGGATACCAAGCGGTGCTTCGTTTCGGCCCAAGCACCCACCTCCGGTGCAATCAGACCGTCGTCATGCGGGACATCGCCGTCTTCAACGGACATCGCGATATTCGTCTTTCATTCGCCCTCACCTATAAGCTTGCCATGTGCAGGGTGTTAATGGCAACAGGGATTCTTGCTCACAGCGGTATATTCCCATGTTTCTTCGGCGGATTCTTGTCCCGCTTGGTTTCCAGCATGGCCAGCGCCTGAATCAACTTCTTGCGCGTCTCCCGGGGTTGGATGACGGCATCCACGTAGCCCCGCTCCGCTGCCACGTAGGGATTGGCAAAGCGCTCGCGGAACTCTTCGATTTTTTCTTTGCGAAGCTCCTCACGCTTGGGCGCGCGGTCCAGTTCGCGCTTGTACACAATGTCCACCGCGCCCTCCGGGCCCATGACCGCGATCTCCGCGGTCGGCCAGGCGTAGTTCACATCTGTGCGGATATGCTTTGACGCCATCACGCAATAGGCTCCGCC
>JAIQFF010000112.1 GCA_020073395.1 Terriglobia bacterium | reverse complement strand
ATTTCAGACGACGGCCCGGCACGCGCCGATGAGGCCCTGGTTAAAGTTGCCGCCGAAATCCGCAAGGCCAGCCGGATCACCACCGAGGGTGTTCTGGAACCATCCAACTAACACTCAGCAGTCAGCCCTGATTCGGATGAGGGCTTGAGGACAGTCTCTTGCTCAAAACCCGGATAACCTCAGAACCGGCAGCCGCCACCCGGCGCGCCGATACCACCTCACGTTGCTTTCTGTGAACGAAAGCGGCTTCTGGCTCCTAGCTTCTAGCATCCCCGAGGGATGTGGCCGTGGCTAGAAGCTTAGGAGCCAGCATGCCTTTTCGAACGCCGTGATCAAAAAGCCTGTCGTCCAATGGCGTCGGAAAAGCGACTCGAATCATTCTTTATTCTTATGCCGAGTCTTTTGCTGTATCAATTTTCTCGGGTCGCCGCGTTGCTAAAACCAAGGTCGGAGGTACATTAAGTGGTTCGGGACATCAAAGTTGCAAAGAAGCCCTATCGCACTCCAGCTCTCCGAATCCTGGACTCCGCCGCCGCCAAGTCAGAACTGGAAGCGGTCGGGGCCCCGCAAAATGCGGACACCCGTCAGATGTTGTCTGTGCTCAATCAACAGCTTGATGGGAAGAAATCCGCCGCGCATTCCGCTTCACGTAGCTCACTACCCTAGTCCGATTGCTGCCGCCTGCATGCTCCAGAATCAATGGAAGCACGAACTTATCAGTTGGAATCCTGCCACGCAGGAATGGTTCTGCACCAAGTGTGGCCGGACTTCAGATCACACCCATGAGAAGGATGCCCGCGTCGAACTGGAGCAGCACGAGTGCTACATGCCCTGGGCAGAAATGCCCAAGGCGGTTTCTAATACACCCGAATAATCAGCGGTAGCGGAATTTGGGAAGGCTTTATCGGCTAGTTGTATAGCATCAATTGATGGGGCCTAAGTGATGGGG
Source organism: Terriglobia bacterium (assembly GCA_020073395.1). GTDB lineage: Bacteria > Acidobacteriota > Terriglobia > Terriglobales > Acidobacteriaceae > JAIQFF01. The sequence continues at coordinate 16,657 of JAIQFF010000112.1, read as the reverse complement.
CCTAAGGTGTAGGTCGGACACTTCTGTCCGACGCCTTTGGCTTGAATGTTTGAGTTGCAATTTTGCGGCTCTTGCTCACACCGTGGCCCGAGGTTTTTAAAATCAAAGGCCAAGTCGAAGGGCGTCGGACAAGAGTGTCCGACCCACACACTCGAAACTTATTCTTTGAAATCCAGCCCGGCTGAAAGGGAGTCCCGCCACTTTATTCGCGGTCAAGACGGGTATAGGCCTGCTCCGCCAGCACCAGCCCACCCAGGACCCCAGCCCGGCCCCCGAGCTGCGGAGGGACCACATACTGGTCAATGTCGCGCATCACTTCCGTCGCTCGCACATATCCATTTAGCAATCCCACAAGGTCTTGCCGGATTCGACCGAAAAGATGCGCCTGCCGCAACACGCCTCCGCCCAGCAGAATACGCTGCGGCGACAAGGTCAGTACCCAGTTCGCCAACCCATGCGCCAGATAGTGCGCTTCCAATGTCCATGCCGGATGATCAGATGGAAGATCCTGGGCCGCTTTGCCCCACCGCTCCTGCATCGCCGGGCCTGAAGCCAATCCTTCCAGGCAATCGCCATGATAAGGGCAACCACCAGGGAACGGGTCACGTGCCAGATCATGCGGAACCCGGATGTGTCCCATCTCCGGATGCACCAGCCCATGAAGAACGCGGCCGTTGATGATCGCACCGCCGCCGATGCCAGTACCGATGGTCAGATAAAGGAAGTCGGTCAGGTTTTGTGCCGCACCCCAGCGGGCCTCGCCGAGGGCGGCGGCGTCCACGTCGGTGTCAAAACCAACCGGCACGTCCAAGGCATCGCGCACTGTGCCCGCCAGATTGTAGTTCTGCCAGCCTGGCTTCGGCGTGGACGTGACATAGCCGAAGGTAAGTGAGGTGCTGTGCAGATCGATCGGCCCAAACGAACCGATCCCCACCGCCTTCAATTCGCCTCTGCACTCCTGGCGCAGGAATTGAATTGCGATGGCCAGCGTGGCTTCGGGGGTGGTTGTGGGAAACTGCATCGTCCGCAAATCCGCCGGCCCGGTTCCCACTCCACAAACGAATTTAGTGCCCCCTGCTTCGATCGATCCGAACATATTCTCGATATGCGCCCCAAGGAGTCTGCCACAGAACTCCGTCGGGACAAAATTTTGCGGCCTCAAAGAATTCGATTGTGGGCGAGCCTCCCGCTCGTGCAACCCTTGGCCCACGAAATAGACGATCCTGAAAGTAGTCTAGGAGGTCCTCGAAAGTTACTCAAGTCCGTAAGACAGCTCACATTGGACGGGTAACAAGTGCCCCGCCCATGGCCGGTTTCGGATGTCCCTCTGAGACTGGCCGGGCTACCCTGGCGTCAGATAAGTTCTTCTTAATGTCACATAAATACTGTTTGCCAGCTTGTTCCCTGTTGCTTTTGGCGCTGTTTTTGCCCGGCTGTGGCGGCGGTATCGCGGCCACTCCCAACCCGCCGTCCAATCCGGCAGCCCACTTAGCTTCGATCACACCCAACACGGGAACAACCAGCGGTGGAACGAGCGTGACGATCGCAGGCACGGGCTTCCTGTCCGGAGCCACAGTGAGCTTTGGCGGGACCCCTGCCACGGGCGTGACGCTGGTGAGTAGCACATCGATCACCGCGACCACTCCAGCCCACGCAGCAGGGGCTGTAAACGTCATGGTCACCAACACGGACGCGCAAAGCGACACCTTGGCCAGCGGCTATACGTATGCAGCCCCTCACCTGGCACCTACGGTGACTGCGATCACACCCAACTCTGGAACAACCAACGGCGGGACTGCGGTAACCATCACGGGCACAGGTTTCCTGGCAGGAGCGACAGTGAAGCTGGGCGGAACATCCGCCACGAGTGTAACGGCGGCAAACGGTACCACAATCACAGCGATCACTCCCGCTCACACAGCAGGGGCTGTGAGCGTAATGGTCACGAACACGGATGCCCAGAGCGGTACCTTGAGCAATGGCTACACGTACATCGCACCGAATAACCCGGCCCCGACCGTGACCGCGATTTCGCCTGCCTCCGGCACCATCAACGGCGGCACTGCGATAGCCCTCACCGGCACGGGTTTTCTGCAAGGAGCCACAGTGCAACTGGGCGGGACATCCGTGACCGGGGTGACGGTGGTGAACAGCAACGCAATCACGGCCACAACTCCGGCCCATGCGGCCGGCGCCGTCAGCATCGTGGTCACCAACACGGATGCCAAGAGCGGCACCCTGACCAATGGCTATACCTATACCGCGCCTCAATCCAACCCGGCACCGACGGTGACTGCGATCACGCCCAACTCTGGACCAACCAACGGCGGAACAAGCGTGACCATCACGGGCACGGGTTTCCTGTCTGGAGCCACCATAAAGCTGGGCGGGACGTCCGCAGCCAGCGTCGCAGTGGTGAACAGCACCTCGATCACAGCCATCACTCCGACCCACGCGGCTGGAGCAGTCAGCGTCATGGTCACCAACACCGATGCCCAAAGCGGCACCTTGACCAATGGCTTTACCTACACTGCGTCTAACCCGGCGCCAACGGTGACTGCAATCACACCCAACTCTGGACCGACTAATGGCGGAACAACTGTGAGCATCACAGGCACGGGTTTCCTGTCAGGAGCCACAGTGCAACTGGGCGGGACGTCCGCAACCAGCGTCGCAGTGGTGAACAGCACCTCGATCACAGCCGTCACTCCGGCCCACGCGGCTGGAGCAGTCAGCGTCATGGTCACCAACACGGATGCCCAAAGCGGCACCTTGACCAATGGATTTACTTACACTGCGCCCTCCGGCACTCTTGCCCTGACCACGATTGTGAGTGGGCTCAGTAATCCAGTGGGTATGGAAAGGCCACCCGGCGACAACCGGTTCTTTATCGTTGAACAGCGAGGAACCATTCGGATCCTGGAAAACGGCGCCCTGCAGTCAGGAAATTTTCTGGACCTCCAGAGCCTGACCAACTTCGACGGACAGGAACAGGGGCTGCTGGGTCTCGCCTTCCATCCCAACTACAGCACCAACCATAAGTTTTATGTGAATTACACGCTGGACGAGGGCAATCGAGAGTCAATCATTTCCGAGTTCCAGACCCTGGCCAACGACCCTAACACGGCCGATCCCAACAGTGAGCGCGTTCTGCTGGTCGTGAACCAGCCGTTCACCAACCACAAGGGCGGCCAGTTGGTCTTCGGCCCCGACGGTTTCCTGTATATCGGGTTGGGAGACGGCGGCAGCGGCGGCGATCCCATGGGCAATGGCCAGAATTTGTCTACGTTCCTGGGAAAAATGCTCCGAATCAGCGTTGACCCTCCCTTTGCAGCGGGAAAGGAATACGCGATTCCAGCGGACAATCCTTTCGCCGGAGGCGGAGGCCTCCCCGAAATTTATGCCTACGGCCTGCGCAATCCCTGGCGCTTTTCGTTCGAGCCAGTCACCAATCGCCTGTTCGTCGCCGACGTGGGTCAGGACAGCTGGGAAGAAATTGACATCCTGCAGAAGGGCGGTAACTTCGGCTGGAACGTCATGGAGGGCAACCACTGTTTTCCGCCAACCACAACCACCTGTGACATGACCAACAAGATTCTGCCGATTACCGAATACCCGCACACGGACGGCGTCGCCGTAATTGGCGGTTTCGTTTACAAGGGCAGCGCTATCCCCAGCCTGGCGAACAAGTACATCTTCGCCGATCTCACGGGCAAGATATGGAGCCTGACCGAGGCGCCTGCCAATACCTGGACTCGTGGCGACCTGCTCGCCACCAACCGCACGCTCACATCTTTCTCTCGGGACGCTGCCGGAGAACTTTACGTAGTTGACTACAACGGCATCATCCTGAAACTGGTCCTGCAGTAGAAGCGGTTTCCGTGCTGGGGCCCCATCCTTCGAGTTTTCTGCTTAGGGTGGGACCCACAGTAAGTCTGAACCCGAGGTTTTTGCACCGCCCATCCCTGGCAAAGTCCTATGGACTCAGTTAAGCTTCCACTAATGTCGTGCAAAAATTTGTTGCCAGTTGGTTCCCTGTTACTACTAGTTCTTCTGCTGCCCGGCTGCGGTGGCGGTGGTTCCCTTGGCTCCACACCTCCGCCAGGCTCAGGCGCCCTGACGCTCACGACGCTCGTCAGCGGGCTCAGCAATCCGGTAGGCATGGAACGGCCGCCCGGAGACAACCGGTTTTTTGTAGTTGAACAGCGGGGAACGATCCGCATCATCGAGAACGGCGCCCTGCGGTCAGGAAATTTTCTGGACATCCAGAGCCTGACCAACTTTGACGGTCAGGAACAGGGACTGTTGGGCCTTGCCTTTCACCCCAGCTACAGCACCAACCACAAGTTTTATGTGAACTACACAATGGACAATGGCGGGAAGCAGACCATCATTGCCGAGTACCAGACCCTGACCTCGGACCCCAACACCGCCGATCCTAACAGCGAGCGCGTTCTTCTGGTCGTGAACCAGCCCTTCGCCAACCACAAGGGCGGTCAGCTGGTCTTTGGCCCCGACGGCTTTCTCTACATCGGGCTGGGGGACGGCGGCAGCGGCGGAGATCCTCTCAACAACGCACAGAACCTGTCTTCGTTTCTGGGGAAGATGCTCCGCATCGATGTGGACCCTCCCTTTGCATCCGGAAAGCAATACGCGATTCCTGCCGATAATCCGTTCGCGTCGAGTGGCGGGCTGCCCGAGATCTTTGCCTACGGCCTGCGCAATCCGTGGCGCTTTTCCTTTGAGCCCGTGACCAACCGGATGTTCGTCGCCGATGTGGGCCAGGAAAGCTGGGAAGAGATTGACCTCTTGCAAAAGGGCGGTAATTTCGGCTGGAGAATGATGGAAGGCACGCACTGCTACAACCCGTCCTCCGGCTGCGACACCAGCAACAAGGTTCTGCCGATTGCGGAGTATCCGCACACCGATGGCATCGCGGTAATTGGCGGTTACGTTTACAAAGGCAGCGCCATTTCCAGCCTGGCGAACAAGTACATCTTTGCCGATCTCACCGGCAAGATATGGAGCCTGACCGAAGCGCCAGCCAATACCTGGACTCGTGGCGACCTGCTCAGCACCAACCGTACGCTCACGTCCTTCGGTCAGGACGCGGCCGGAGAGTTATATGTGGTGGACTACAACGGCAACATCCTGAAACTGGTTCTGCCGTAGTACCGGCGCCCACGTAGACCCGGACGCCCTCGTCCGGACGGACGAGCGAAGCTTGCCTGGTTTTTCTTAGCTCCTGGCTTCTAGCGCCTGGCTTTAAACCGCAAAATCCCGGCGTGAGACGGGTGCCGACGACCCCGGACAAGAACATTTTCAGTTCAAGCGGAGCTTCGCTCCGCCAGGGCGGGTGAGGACACCCGCCCCTAGGGGGTCGGTTTCAAAAGCCGGCGCGGCTTTCCCGAATCCGCCGGGAAAAATCGGGGGCATCGTTCGCCGCCCGCGCCGCCGCGTTGATGTGCGCCTGTTCCTTAAACTGGGCGAAGGGAAGATTTCCCGTGGCCAGATCTCCTCGCTCATAGAGCATCTGGTCCGCGCGGCCGTTCAGCAGCACGCGCCAGTCCAACTGTGGCTCTCCCGCCAGCGTGGCGATGTTGGTGGTGCAATTGTTAGTGAGCGCGTTGTACCACTCCGGCCGATTTCGTATCCGGTTAATCTTCTTCAGGTAATTCAGGAACGTGGCCCGAGCATGCTCGGGCGTGGCTCGGGTGTGGAACAGATACGTCTCTTCTCCCTTGCGGTAATTGGTCCGCAGACGCACCACATCGCGCTCGTCGCTCACCGTGTAAATGAGTTCGTAGTAGCGGAAAAAACCGCGGATGGCCGAATACTGCTCCCCCACTTCTTTCCTGGTCTCGATAGACATGGCAATGTAGTCGTTGTCGCCGAACTGGAAACTTACGATGGGATGCGCGATCCAAGGCGAGCCCCAGTAGGTAAGGAAAATATCCATGCCGCGTATTTGTGAAAGGTCGAAGGTGCGAGTCTCCCAATGCGGAGTGTAATCGCCTTCAGTGCGGTAGTCACAGTTGCGAATGTTGTGAATGGTGACGCGGTCGCCATCTATTTCCGCCCATGCGGTCTGGGCCACGTCGGGCTGCCAGGCCCGGTCATTCGATGGCTTAAGGGTAAGCCACCATGCCAGTACCAGGGCAAAGACCGCGACGCAAATCGCGATCCCTTTTCCGCGCCCGCGGAAGGCCAGCAGGGTGCCCACCATGGCGATGCTGTAGCTTGAGGCTCCCCAGGTTCGAAGAGAGGTTCCGGACAGCAGATCGAAATACAACGCGGCTGCGCCCCAGGCGGTCAGCGATAGAGCCAGGAGCAGCGCGAAACCGCGTCCCGCGAGACTCGCGACTCGCCGCCATAAAGGGGTTGGCGTCATCAACCGTCCGGTTTATGCGTAGATTCCGCGTTGCCTCAACGTGTATGCGACCCGGTCGATGGCCAGCATGTACGCGGCAATGCGATTGCTGACCTTGTGGGTCTCGGCATACTTCAGTACTTCCATGAAGGCGGTCCGCATGGTGTGCTGCAGGTGATCGTTCACCATGGATTCCGTCCAGAAATATCCCTGACGGTCTTGCACCCATTCGAAGTAGGACACGGTGACCCCGCCGGAGTTGGCCAGGATGTCGGGAATGACAAACACACCTTTGTCCACCAGAATTTCATCGGCTTCCGCGGTCGTGGGGCCGTTCGCTCCCTCACACAGAATTTTGGCCCGCACTTTTTCGGCATTGCGGCTGGTGATCTGATTCTCCAGCGCCGCAGGGACAAGGATGTCGCACTCCGCAAGCAGCAATTCGGCAGAACCGATGGCTTCGGAATCAGGAAAGCCCTCCAGCGTGCGCTCGCGCTGGTAGTACAGCGACAAGGCCTCAATATCGATACCGTTCTTGCTGTACAAACCACTTTTACTGGTGGATACGCCAACAATCTTGTATCCCCTCCGGCGCATGAGTCGGGCAGCGTTCGAGCCCACATTACCGAAGCCCTGAATCACCACCCGGGTTCGGTCCGGACTCATTCCCAGCCTCTTTACGGCCTCATCACAAACGATCATCAGGCCGCGCCCGGTAGCTTCAACGCGCCCGTGCGACCCACCCAATTCGAGGGGCTTACCGGTCACCACCGCGGTGACAGTATGGTGCACATGCATGGAGTACGTGTCCATGATCCAGGCCATGATCTGGCCGTCAGTGTTGATGTCCGGGCCGGGAACATCTTTTTCCGGTCCCAGCACCTCCATCAGTTCCGCGGTGTAACGGCGGGTAAGGCGCTCCAGTTCACGCTTGGACATCTTATCGGGATCGCAAATCACTCCCCCGGCCGCGCCGCCGAACGGTATGTTGACCACAGCGCATTTCCAGGTCATCCAGCTCGCCAGGGCTCGAGTCTCGTCCAGGGTGACGTTGGGGGTATAACGAATGCCGCCTTTGGCCGGTCCGCGATCGATCGAATGCTGCACCCGGAACCCGGTAAACACCTCCAGATGCCCATTGTCCAACTGTACCGGTATGTGCACGATGAATTCCCGGCTGGGCTCGCGCAGTATTCTCCACAGGCCGTCGTCAAGCTTGAGTTTCTGCGCGGCCACGTCGGACCGCGCAACCTGCGCTTCCCACGGATTCACTTCTTCGAGATATGCAGTTGGCATGCGATTGTCTTGCCCGGTTCTTGCGCAACAGTTCCAGAGCAGAGTCTGTTTATTATCCTACACTGCGGCCTGGTTTCCTTCAGGATGTCGAGGGGCAAAGCGGGCAAGGGGGTTGGGAAAATCTGGGGCTGCCGTCTAAGAAGACGCCATCCTGAGCTTGCGAAGGATCTGGCGTGGGCCGCTTCTCGGTTCGGCCTCTTGCCGGCGCACGCAAGACTCCTTTCGACTTCGCTCAGGACAGGCTCTTCGGGACTGAAGTCCCTCAGATGACGCCGAGATGGGAGATTCTTCTTTGCCTATCCTTTCGTTCCTGCCGCAATCTTCTGCGCCTTCGCCCGAACAAAGGCATAGTTCAGCGCCGGCAACGAATTAAATCCTGCAGCCTCGGCGAAGAACTTCTGTGCCTGCGCTGCGTCGCCCTTGGCCTGATAGGCCTGGCCCAGGCGATAAAGGTTACGGGGATCCTGCTGGTTGGCTTGCTCCAGTTCCTTGATCGCATTGTCGTAATCTTTCTGAGCAAGGGCGATTCGGCCCGCCAGTTCGTGGGCCAGTTTCAGCTGCGCCGGATTCTTCGACGCCTCTGCTCCCTGGCGGTATTCTTCTGCATGGCCCTTCGCCGCCGCGTAGTCCTTCTTACCTATAGCCAACGCACACAGGTTGTAGTGATGCAGGAGCTTCGCATTGTCTTTAATTTCCTGCGACAGGCTTGAGCTCTCCACCATCTGCAACGAGCGATCGAACTGCTGGGCCGCCACGTCATACTTCGCCATCTCGGCGATGATGTTACCTTTGGCCTGAAGGTCGGCCGCCATCGCGGCTACGTCGTTCTTCTTTTCCGCAACCGCATATTCCTTGTCCATCGCCCGCACTGCTTTGTCCAGCTGGCCGCCATCGGAAGCCACAACCGCCATGCCAAACAACGCGGTCCGCAATTCTCCGTCGTTGCGCGCCAGGTCCGCCATCTTCTGCAGCTCCGCTGTCGCATCCGCTGACTTTCCCAGATACAACAGATCGGCCGCAATTCCGAAGTGCGACGGTACGAAATGGGGATCAATCATGAGCGCCTTGCGGTACTGCGCGATCGAGTCGTCGAACTTGCCCATCTTCAGCAACAGCTCGGCGTAAGAGTCATAAGGATTGGGGTCGTTCGGAATCAGCTCGATGTATTTCCTGAAGGCCTGCTCGGCATTGGCGTAATCACCCGCCTGCCGGTAAGAGTAGCCCAGCATGTTGTAGGCCGGCGAATAGTTAGGGGCCAGTTCGGGCGCTCTTTTCAGATGTTCGATGGCCTGAGGGTAGTCCTGCTGACCAAACTCAAACGCGCCCAAATTGAAGTGCGCCCGTTCATCATTCGGATACGCGGCCACCAGCTTCTCGAAGTATTCCCTCTGCTTGACCGCGTCGCCGTTCGCCCCCGCCTGGTTGGCAAGAATAAGCAGCCGCTCGCCATCCGAAGCCTTGTCCGCTAGGGCCACTGCCTTGTTCAAATGCTCGAAAAATTCCTTGGCAGTGCCGGCGGCATTGGCCCGCGCCAGCTCCGCGGAAGCAAACTCCGGATCCAGAGCAATGGCCTTGTCAAAATGCTGCACCGAATCCTGGGCCAGAAGCTTTTCCGAAAGCTCCCGCCCTTGCAGAAATTCCTTGCGCGCATCTTCTGATTTGGTCGTAACCGGAATCTTTCCGCCGGAGTCCGCGGCTTTGGATGTTCCTGAGGTATTAGCCTTGTCACAGGCACTCCACGTTGCCACACCTAACACAACCACAGTCAATACCAGGCGGTTGAAGCCATATCGGCGCATAGGATCACTCCTTTGAATTTCTAGTGAGCGGACGGACTCGCCATGAACGAAAATCTGGACTTTTACTTATGCCCCGATGTTCCTAGACGCGGGCCATGTCAGTTTGGATAGCAACAAGAGGACTTTTGTTGAGTCCATCCAGGAAAGTTCACAACATAACAACTAACAAACGACCGGACGCGTGACCCCTGGAACGACCCGACTCATCGTGGGTAAGAGCGCTGGTTTCGAACGGAGGAGAGCCGGTGTGCCCCATGGGGACAAATGGTTGACGCGTGTCCGCCTGGGTCTAGTGTCCGCCTTGGCCGCGAATAAAGAAATGTTCTTTATCCATATTCGCCGGCACCGCCACATCAAAGAACCCAACCATCATTTCCTGATAAGTCTGGTCGCCCCAGGTCACGGTCGCATCCGGGTCGGGATTGTGCGGATTGTTGCGCGAGTTGTCATACCAGGCCACGGCGCGCAGCCTGGTTCCAGCCTTCAGCGGTCTCGGCTCCGCCAGGCGATAACTCAGTTGCCAATGAAAATGGTAGTTCACACGCAACAGAGTCTCAATCAAGCCGTCAGGCCTCACAATGTCGTACTCGAAACGTTTCCCCCGGAGATGCATGTGGGGAAACAGGCTGAGCAGAGTGGCGTCATGCGGCAGCGTGCCCTGCACCTCAACCCGAAAGTCATCCGCTCCGGGCGGAATGATGAAGGCATGATCGTTGAGCTGCAGGGTGATGACCCGCTGTCGCGGTGGTGTTTTCGCGAACACCAGTCCGATGCTTGTCCGGTCGCTTCCTGCCATGCCGTTGGTGGTGTAGTGGACCTGGAAAACCAGGTCTGATCCCGCCGGGACGAACTTTGCCATGCCATCCGGCCAGTGGTCCGGCGAACTGCCCGGCGCGTACACCAGCAGCAAATCGCTCGTGGTTCCATGCGCCTCGAGACGCTCCTGCGGATCGCTGAGCGTCGAAGCCGTAAAGGGCGCTCCGACCGGCGCGTGCCGCAGCCACCTGGAATCCGGCGGCCGTATGTACACTACGGCGTGATGCACATACTGCGGGCTGGAGGGATGAACTTCGGCCATCTGTATCCATCTGTCTTCGCTGAAGTGGGTCGGCACGATCTCGTAGGTGTACTCGACGTCGCCATCCGCCGGGATCGTGACCGGCGTGGGCATTGGCAGGACGACGTCCGGCTGCGCGATGTTCCAGCCTTCGGTCCAGTGCGGGGCCGAGGGCGCGTCATGCGGATTGCCCGCTGGACAGCCAGCCTGGACCCATGCCGGCACACTCGCAATCTGTTGCGGCGTAAGCGAAGGATTGTTGGAGAAGTGTCCGAATCGAGGGTCCGCAAACCATGGCGGCATCAGCCCGTTCTGCACTGCTTTCGCGATGGCCGGCGCCCATCGCCGGGTCTGTTCGTACGTTACCAGAGGCATGGGAGCAACTTCGCCCGGGCGATGACAGCTCTGACAGTGGTCCTGGAGCAGGGGCAGAATGTCCTTGTAGAAAGTCGGGGTTGGTTTGTCGGGCGCGGGAGATGTGGCAGCTGCAGCCAGAACCGTCGCGGCGAGGAAAGTCACGCCGAAGAGAACGCGCACATCAGTAGTGTACAAGAACGAAATTATCAGTTGTCATCCTGAGCGGAGTGGCTGCTTCGCTTCGCGAAGCAGCCGCGCAGTCGAAGGGCCCCCTATTCCCTTCGCGCACTCATTCCAGGCTGCCAGCGTGCGGAACCGAGAGTTCAGTTGTGTAAGTAGGGGTGCTTCGACTTCGGATGAAGCCCGCTGAGCGGGCTTCATCCTGCGCTCAGCATGACAGCGTGGAGGTTTGAAGATCTTCTACGCCCGCAGTTTTCCGCCCAGGTCCTCGAGCGCCCTGATGATCTGCGTCGACCACTGTGCTACTTCTTCTTCCCGCAACGTACGCTCGGCCGACTGGAACCGGGCCCGCAGCAGCAACGAATATTTGCCCGCTGGAACGCTGCCCCCACGGAAAATCTCTACCGGAACAAAGCTGCGTAATTGAGCCAGGCCGAGACCGATGACAGCCTGCTGAATCTTTTCGAATGTAACTCCATCGTCAAAGACAAACGAGAAATCCCGTTCTACCGCCGGATAGCGCGGTAAAGACTGATAACGGACGACGCGTAGGCCTTGCGGATAAAGCCGGTCAAGATAAATCTCCGCAACAAAAACGTTCTGGCGCAGTTTCCGGGCGGAGGCCACCTCCGCGTAGATCTGCCCAAACTGGGCCACCGGAACCCCATCCATCAATACTCTCGCCGAGCGTCCGGGATGATAGTAGTCAGAGGTCTGCGCATCGCACTTTAAAGATTTGTGTTGAAAAGCGTGCAGCAAGTTCTCCACATCGCCCTTCAGATCAAAAAAGCCTCCATCGTGAGTGCCCCATTCTTGCGTTTTTTGCAAGGGGGGAGACGTGGCCCCCATGCAGATGCGTTTAGGTTCGGCGGTTCCGCCATCCGTCGCTTCGAAAACGCTGCCTGCCTCGAACAGTCGCACTTGGTCCGCCCCGCGGTTGAGGTTATAGGCCAGCATGTTGAGCATGCCGGGCAGCAGCGAACTCCGCATCACTGACGCTTCTTCGCTTTGAGGATTCGCCAGTTCGACGACCGGCGCCGAAGAAAATGTTTCGGCATCCTGGTGCGAGATAAATGTCAGCGACACGGCCTCGTCGTAGCCCAGGGCAAGCAGGGTCGTGCGCATCCTGCTGTCTTTTTCCGCGTCCGGGGCCTCGACCACCGCGCCGGCATATGCGGGCAGAGTATTGGCGAATTTGTCGTAGCCATGCAGACGCGCGATCTCTTCGACCAGGTCGATCTCGCGTTCCACATCCAGACGCCAACTGGGAATGTGGACGGTGAAGTCGGGGTCGCCGCCCCTTTCCGGCATCAACTCAAAGCCCAGTTGCTGGAGAATGCGGAAAATTTCGTTGGTCTCCAGCCTCTCGCCAAGAATGCGGTGCACTTCCGAAAGATGCAAAGCCACAGGAGCGAGATCAACTTGCCGGGCGACCACGTCGATTGCGCCGCCGTGCAGTTTGCCTCCGGCCGATTCGAGAAGCAGCACGGCCACCCGGTCACAAGCCTTGGTCGTGGCCTCAAAATCGGCGCCGCGTTCGAAGCGATGCGACGCATCCGTGTGCAGCCCGTGGCGTCGCGCCGTCTTCCGCACTGTGGCCGGATCAAACCAGGCCGACTCGATCAGGATGTTTTTCGTCTTCTCGGTGATCATGGTGTCGAATCCACCCATGACTCCGGCCAGCGCAACCGGTTTGACGGCGTCGGCGATGACCAGATCTTCCGGCGTAAGCTTGCGCGCAACTCCGTCAAGTGTTTTCAGGGTCTCGCCGCTGAACGCCCGCCGCACCAGCATCTTGCCGCCTTCGAGCAGATCAAGATCGAAAACGTGGGTGGGATGCCCCATCTCCCATAGCGTGTAGTTGGTGGCATCGGCGGCGTTGTTGATGGGCCGCTGATCAACCAGCAGCAGCCGCTTTGCCACCGCATCGGGAGATGGTTTGATATTGACATCGCGAACCACGCGAGCCGTGTAGCGGGCGCAGCCGGCCCCGTCCACGATTTCGACGACGAAATCCGAGTTGCCCGGTGCCGCCGGCAGCTTCGAGTCAACCGTACGCAGCGGCACGTTGTAGATCACCGAAGCCTCGCGCGCCACACCGTAATGGTTCATGGCGTCGGGGCGATTAGTGCCGATCTCCATCTCGAAGACGGTATTCTTCCCTTCGCCGCTGATGTTCTCGACGGCGATTCCAACCGCAGTGAGGTCCTGAGCCAGGCGGCGGTCGTCCACCTTGGCATCCACGAACTCACGCAGCCATGCAGGAGAAAGTTTCATTTCCGCTTCTAGCTTCTAGCTCCTAGCCTCTAGCTCACAACCTCTGGCTTTTGTTCTGGGCCGACAACCGACGACTGGCGACCGACGACTGCCTCATCCAAACTGTTCCAGAAATCTCACATCCCCGTTGAAGAACAACTGGATGTCATCCACCCCGTACTTCAGAATCGCGATGCGGTCGGCGCCCATGCCGAAGGCGAATCCCGAAACTTTCTTGGGATCGTAATCCACAAAACCGTAAACGTTCGGGTCCACCATGCCGCAGCCCAGAATTTCGATCCATCCGGTCTGTTTGCAGGGACGGCAGGGCTCGGAGCCGCGCTTGCCGCTGCCCCCGCAAATAAAACAAGACACCATCATCTCTGCGCTGGGCTCGGTGAAGGGGAAGAACGACGGACGGAAGCTGGTCTTCACACTCGATCCGAAGAGCGCCTTCATGGCGTGGTCGAGCGTGCCTTTTAGATCGCAAAAAGTAATGTTCGCGTCCACCGCCAGGCCTTCGACCTGGTGAAACATGGGCGAGTGACTCGCGTCCGGAGGGTCGTTGCGATGCACCTTGCCCGGAATCACAATCCTGACCGGCGGCTTCATCTTCTCCATGGTGCGAATCTGCACTGGCGAAGTATGGGTCCGCAGCAGCAGCCGCTCGCGTTGCGGCTTCGATTCCTGGCGGGCGATGAACAGCGTGTCCTGGGTGTCGCGCGCCGGGTGATTGGGCGGAAAATTCAGCGCCTCGAAGTTGTAGTAGTCGGTCTCGATCACCGGCCCTTCCTCGACCGAGTAGCCGAGATTGCGGAAGACGGAGACGATCTCGTGCATGGTCCTGATCACGGGATGCTCGGAACCGAGTGGACGGCGAATGCCGGGCAGGGTGATGTCGAGGGCGGCCGGCTCGACCGGAGTGCTCATTGTTACGCCAACTTTGGCCACGGCTGGTGCCGGCACGATCGTGACTCCAGTCCGAGACTTCTCTACCGTTGCAGTAACCGAGGTCTTAAGTTCGTTGACGCGCTGTCCTACTTCCCGCTTAGCATCCTTCGGCGCTGCCTTCAGCCAAAGCTCATTGATTTCGGTAAGTACACCGTTTTTGCGCCCTATCCAGCGATCACGGAACGACTTCCAGTCGGCTTCGGTTTTGACCGCGGCGGACTCCTGCTTTAATGCGGCCTGAAGTTTTTCGGCGGCTTTGTCCAACGTGGCCGCGGAGAAGCTCTTGAGTTTGGGAACGGTGTATGCCACGTCTTCTCTCGAAAATTTCACGGTTTGCGAAAAAATGTTCGACGGGATGAAACAGCGAACCCCAGCGGCTGAAGTCGCGCTAGCTCTGGGCGAGATACGGCACGACTGAAGTCGTGCCCTTCCCAAAACTTCCGCCGAGCTTGCATCCCCAGCGGTCAGGAGCTAAGAGCTAGAAGCCAGCAGCCAGAAGCTGCCCTTACGCGGCCCCGCCGAGAGCGCCCTTCGCCTGCTCGGCGAGGCTCTTAAACGCGCCGGGATCGTTCACCGCCAGGTCGGCCAGGATCTTGCGGTCAAGTTCGACTCCGCCCTTCTTCAAGCCGTGAATGAACTGGTTGTAGCTCATCCCGTTCAACTTGGCGGCGGCGCCGATGCGCACGATCCACAGTGAGCGATACTGGCGCTTCTTCTGCTTGCGGCCAGAGTAGGCAAACTTGAGCCCGCGCTCGACGGCTTCTTTGGCGGAGCGGTAGAGTTTGGATTTTGTGAGGAAATAGCCGCTGGCGCGGTCGAGTATCTTCTTGCGCTTGGCGCGGCGTTTGGTTCCTCGTTTTACGCGAGGCATGGGTAGCTCCTTTTTACTTTCAAGTTACGGCGGCTGGAGGTAGGAGACTTGAAGGTCTGGTTGCCTCTTCACACGCCTGGGCCACGAAATTCGCAGCCACCAACGCAGGCGATAGCGCCCGCGCCACACAAACAAACTTCTAGTACGGGATCATTCGCTTGATCTTGGGGGTGTCCGCGTCGCTTACCAGGACGGCCTGGCGCAGCTTGCCTTTGCGCTTCTTGTCCTTGGAAGTCAGCATGTGGCGCAAGTGCGAGTGATGGCGTTTGACCTTGCCTGTCGCCGTCTTCTTGAAGCGCTTGGCGGCACCCTTATGTGTTTTCAACTTGGGCATAAATCCTCAGTTCAGCAATTGGCGCTTGGCAATTGGCCAAAGCGGCATTTCTGACTTGGCTAAATGCCAAGGGCCAATTGCTAAGTGCTTCTTAGATTCCTACGCCTGGTTTACCCGGCCTGGGGCCGGCTGCGACTGAGCGGGCTGCTTCTGTCCGGCATCTTTTTTGGGCGCCAGGATGGCGTGCAGCGTATTGCCTTCCTGCCGTGGCCGGAACTCCACGATTCCCTTGTCGGCGATGTCTTTGATCAGCCGTTCCAGGATTTCACGTCCCAGGTTGGTGCGCGTCATCTCCCGTCCGCGGAAGAAAATCGTCGCCTTGACCTTGTCTCCGTCGTCGAGGAAGCGCAGTACATGGTTCTTCTTGGTCTCGTAGTCGTGGTCGTCCACATTGATGCGGAACTTTACTTCCTTCACCACGATTACTTTTTGATGCTTCTTGGCCTCGCGCTCCTTCTTTTCCTGCTGGTACAGGAATTTCCCATAGTCCATGATGCGGCATACGGGAGGAGTCGCGGTGGGCGAAATCTCGACCAGGTCCAGGTTCTTTTCGCGCGCCATCTTGAGCGCATCGTAGGGAGTCAAAATGCCGATCTGCTGGCCTTCATCGTCAATTACGCGGATTTCCCGCGCCCGAATGCGTTCGTTTGTTCGGATAAAGCGTTTATCGATACAACCCTCCGTCAGCTAACAGGACGAATGAGATAGGAAAAAAGTATAGCATGGCAGGCGCCCGCCGTCCTGCTGGTCTTCCGCACCAAACACCAACTCCCTGCGAAAAGATGTTCACAACACAATAAAGCCACGGCAGGTTCGCCGTGGCTTCATGCTTCAGGGTCGCTCCCACTTAGGATGCGCGGCGCTTTTCGACGTCCTCGGATCCTTCACGGTCCGGGCGATCAGTCGTGCCGCTGTCCTGGCCCGGCTTTTTCGTGGTCGGATCCTGTGGGTTGTAGACATGCTTCCCGCTCTGCGTCGGATTTTGCTGGTTAGGGTCGCCTTGGTTTCCAGGATTGCTGGGTTGCTGTCCCGGGTTCTGCTGGTTCTTCTCAGTTTCGTTTCCCATGAAGTGCTCCTTTATAAAAAGTTATTCGCGAAACACTATTTCGTGTAACGTCGGGAGTTTAGGTGCAGAAACCCGGTCCGGGGTAGCCTGGCAAGTGATTTTCTTCGGACATTTGGGTGC
>JAIQFF010000111.1 GCA_020073395.1 Terriglobia bacterium | reverse complement strand
CTTCGCGAAGCGAAGCAGCTACTCCGCTCAGGATGACAATTTTATCCGAAGATGTCTTTGACTTTGCCCAGCAGTGTGCGGCGTTGGGGACGGTTTTCTACCCGGGTCATGCCTTCGAGTTCGAGCAATAGTTCGCGCTGGCGTTTGTTCAGCTTGCCCGGGGTCTGAACTCGTACTTCGACGAACAGGTCGCCTTTGCCATGTCCATTGAGTATAGGTACACCCTTGCCGCGGATGCGCAGCGTCGTACCTGACTGAGTCCCTTCAGGCACCTTCAGAACATGTTCGCCTTCGAGGGTTGGAACGCTGATCTCCGCGCCCAGGGCCGCCTGCGCAAACGAGACCGGAATCACACAGTGCAGATCGTTCCCCTCCCGCTCGAAGAAGGGATGCTCTTTCACATGCAGGACTACGTAGAGGTCGCCCGGCGGGCCGCCGTGCATGCCACCCTCTCCGTAACCGGTGAAGCGAATGCGGGTGCCATCTTCCACGCCGGCGGGAACTTTTGCGTCCACCGTCCGCTGCCGCAGCACCCGGCCTTCGCCTTTGCATTTCGCGCAGGGGTCCGTGACTACGCTGCCCGTGCCCTGGCAGGTGGGGCAGGTGCGCGCAATACTGAAGAAACCCTGCTGGTAGCGGACTTGTCCGCGGCCATTGCAGGAACGGCAGGTGATGGGCGCTTTGCACGGAGCTGCGCCTGAGCCTCTGCATTCTTCGCAAGTCTCGTGGCGCCGCACCGTGACTTTTGCTTCGGTGCCGAAGACCGCGTCTTCAAATTCCATGTTGATGTCTTCGCGCAGGTCTGCGCCGCGCTGGGTGCGGCTGCGGCGGCGCGTGCCTCCGCCAAAAATTTCTCCCAGGCCGAAGAAGTCGCCGAAAATGTCACCCAGATCGGTCGCGTCAAAGCCCGCCCCTGCGCTTCCTCCCAAGCCGGCGTGACCGAAGCGGTCATAGACGCTGCGCTTCTCCACATCCGCCAGCACTGCGTAGGCCTCGCTGCACTCTTTGAATTTTTCTTCCGCGGCGGGATTGTTGGGATTGCGGTCGGGATGGAATTGCAGCGCCAGCTTGCGATAGGCGCTCTTGATCTCCTGCTCGGTCGCGGCGCGGGCCACGCCCAGCACTTCATAGTAATCGCGTTTTCCGTTGCTGGTCAGAATGGCCTTTCCCCAAATTTTGCAGTTCCTGCATTTTAGATCACACCGGGTTCAGTGCCTGGGGTTACGCGCGACCCTCACCATCGAAGGACGGAGCAGGCGGTCTTTCAACTTGTAGCCGCGCTGAAGCTCTTCGAGTACATGATGGTCCTCGGCTTCCCCAGTGTCCACCATTTCAATCGCCTGGTGAAGATGAGGATCAAAAGGTTCACCCTTCGCCGGAATCGGGCGCAGTCCCAGTTTGACCAGCGCATCCTGCAGTTGCTTGTAGATCAGTTCGATTCCGCCGCGAAATTCTGAACTGTCAGACGCACTGGTCTGCAAGGCGCGTTCGAAGCTGTCCAGGGTGGGCAGTAACGTCTTCAGCGCGTCGGCGACAGCATACTCGCGGAATTCGTTCTGCTCGCGGGCAGTGCGCTTGCGTGCGTTCTCGAACTCGGCCTGAAGGCGAGCCAGGCGGTCGAGCAACGTGTCCCGCTCAGTCTTCAGCTTGTCGAATTCGGTGGCGGCAGTCGTGCCCCCGGCGGTGTCTTCCGCCGCGGGCAA
Source organism: Terriglobia bacterium (assembly GCA_020073395.1). GTDB lineage: Bacteria > Acidobacteriota > Terriglobia > Terriglobales > Acidobacteriaceae > JAIQFF01. The sequence continues at coordinate 16,155 of JAIQFF010000111.1, read as the reverse complement.
TTCGTGCTCCGGATCCAGCTCCGCCGGATCGACTTCAGATTTTCCGTTTCCTCTTGCCATATCAAAGCTCACTCAGATTCGTTCAGGATCTTGTCAAACAGGCGGGCAATATAAGAAACCGCCGTCATGGTGTGCTGGTAGTCGATGCGCGTGGGCCCGATCACTGCCAGCGATCCCATCACGTCATCACCCACGCGCGCCGGAGCGCCGATAAGCACAAAATTTCGCATCGACGGCAGAGCTTCGTCCAGTCCGATCACCACTCTGACCGCTTCCTGCTTGGCGTCGAGATACGCCCCCAGCAGCTCAACGATTTTCTGCTTTTCTTCGAGGGTCTGCAGCAGCTCTTGCAGGCGTTGCCGGTCCTGCTCGCCGGTCACCAGATTGGATGCTCCTTCGACGAAAACGACTTGCGCGCTTTCGTGGGCCGTCAGGGCTCCCTGGCGGTAGAGCTGCTCCACCGATGTCATCAGCCGATCGTATTCGCTGCGCTCCTGCTCCAGACGCCGCGCCAGCTCAGTCCGCATCGCTTCCATGGTCCAGCCGCGAAAATTGTCGTTGATAAAGCGCGCGGCCGCGTCCAGATCAACCTGCGGAAGATCAAGACGTAGGACCCGGTCCCGTACCAAGCCAGATCGCGTCACCAGCACAGCCAGGACTTTTTGATCCCCGAGCCGGGAAAAGTACACGTGCTCAAGCGCGTTTTTCGGCCCGCCTACGGCCACCGTTATCCCGACATTGTGCGAGATCAGGGAGAGGACATGGGAGGTGCGCTCCATGAACTCCTGCACGTCGGAAACCCCATGCAGCGAATCCGTAATAATGCCCTGGTCCTCCTGCGAGAGACTCGCCTTACCCGTAAGTTGTTCTACGTAATAGCGATAGGCCTCTGAACTTGGAACCCGCCCAGCCGAGGTGTGGGGCTGCTCGAGGTACCCCGCGTCAGCTAGGTCGGCCATCACGTTGCGAATCGTGGCAGGGCTCAGCCCTTCCCGGTTCGACCTCGCCAGCGTACGCGATCCCACCGGGTCACCCGTGGCAATAAAGGTCTCTACGATGGCGGTCAGAATTTCGCGCTCCCGCTCCCCGATTGGTGGTCCAGATGGCATATTAAGTACTTTTAATCCAGAAACTTAGATTGCGAAATCCAACATTACTCCAGTATCGATTCTAGGAAGCGCGGCCGCCCCTGTCAAGGCTTAGCACTCTGGAGTCTAGAATGCTAATCTCTTGCATTCAATGTGGGCGCGGGCATCCCGCCCGTGCAGCGCTGCGACGGGCGGGACACCCGTCCTCCAGCAAAACGGGGATACTAAAGGATCATGGTCTCGATCACCCGGCGATGGTTGCTGAAAGTCTGCGCAGCGGTTGGCGGGTCGAGTACTCTTGCCGGCTGGTCCCCTTTCCTGAAATTCAACTCTACGAATATGCTCAAGCAGGCAGATGAAGATGCGGCTCCAATCAAGGTGGAAGCGAAAACTCACATCGCGGTGATCGGGGCGGGCGCGTTCGGCGGATGGACCGCGCTATATCTGCTGCGTCGTGGTGCGCGCGTAACTCTGGTGGACGGGTGGGGCCCGGGCAACTCTCGCGCCTCCTCCGGTGGCGAGACTCGCGTGATCCGCGGAACCTACGGACCAAGCCAGCCTTACACAAAGATGGCAGCCCGGGCCACGCAATTGTGGAAAGAAAATGAGAAGCGCTGGAACCTGAAACTCATGCACCAGATCGGCGTGTTGTGGATGGTGACCGCAGGAGACGACCAGTTCGAGCGCGGATCCTTGCCGCTGTTGCGCGATGCCGGTCTCGCCAGCCAAGAGCTTTCAGTCCAGGAAATGGCAACGCGTTGGCCGCAGATCAATCTGGAAGGGGTGCATTGGGGAATCTACGAACCGGAAGGAGGTTTTCTCACGGCGCGAGTTGCATGCCAGGCCGTGTTCGATGGATTTCTCGCGGAAGGCGGCGAATACCGGCAGGCGGCCGTGGCACAGCCTGATCTCGACAATGGTAAGTGGAACAGCCTGTCGCTTTCCGATGGCTCCAAGGTCACAGCCGACCAATACGTCTTTGCCTGCGGGCCATGGCTGGGAAAATTGTTCCCTGAAACGATTGGCGGTCGCATTCGGCCGACTAAGCAGGACGTATTCTTTTTTGGTGCTCCCGCCGGAGATGACCGCTTCACCGAAGCCAGGATGCCCGTCTGGGCCGACCATCGCGATCGCTTCATCTACGGCATTCCGGGGAATGATGGGAGAGGCTTCAAGGTCGCCGATGATACTCGCGGCGCTGAATTCGATCCGACGTCAGGGGAAAGAACAATCAGCGCGGAGGGGCTCAAGTCCGTCCGCGACTACATCGCCTTCCGCTTTCCTGCCTTGAAAGATGCACCGCTGCTGGAAACTCGCGTCTGCCAGTATGAGAACAGTCCGGACAACAACTTCATCATCGACCGCCATCCCGCGCGCAAGAATGTCTGGCTGCTCGGAGGCGGGTCGGGGCACGGCTTCAAACACGGTCCCGCGCTGGGCGAGATGGTGGCGGGATGGGTGCTTGAGCAGAAGAGCCCGGATGCTGAGTTTAGGTTGGGCAGGTTTGGCAAATAGAGGGGGCGAAATTCCCATGCTACTGAATCTGGATGATGCTGTCGCCGGCGTTGGCTTTGATCTCATCCACGCGGGTCACCACCTTGCGGGCGAAATCGTAGAGCGATTTGCCGGACGAGGAGCCCTCTCCGGCGAGCACCGTGGGTCGGCCGCTGTCGCTGGCTTTACGGATGTCGGGATCGAGCTGGACCTCACCCAGGTACGCGACTCCAAACTGGACAGCCGTTTTTTCCGCGCCGCCGCGAGAGAAAATGTCGGTCTGATGGTTGCATTTGGGGCAGACGAAGTAGCTCATGTTCTCGACCATACCCACCAGGTCCACCTTCATCTGGCGAAACATCTCGATGGCCTTGCGCGCGTCCTGTAGCGAAACATCCGAGGGCGTGGAAACCACGATTGCGCCGGTCAGCGGAACGGTCTGAATCAACGATAGCGCTACATCTCCGGTGCCCGGCGGCAAATCCACGACCAGGTAGTCCAGCTGTCCCCAGACTACCGAACCCAGGAACTGCTTGATGATGGAATGCAGCATGGGACCGCGCCAGATGAGAGGCTTGTCGCCCGGGTTCAAAAACCCCACCGAGATCACCTTGAGGCCGTGAGCTTCGAGCGGCTCAATGCGATTGTCCCCGAGGACCTTGGGTTGCGCGTTGATGCCCAGCATCAAGGGGACATTAGGGCCGTAAACGTCGGCGTCGAGCAGGCCGACCTTGTATCCCAGCTTGGACAAAACAATTGCGAGATTGACTGCGAGCGTGGTCTTGCCTACGCCGCCTTTGCCGGAACCGACGGCAATGATAGCGCCCACGCCAGGCAAGGGCTGCGGAGATGGCGGTTGTTGTCCAGGACGAGGGGGGAGTGGAGAACTCATGTTTTCGATTATACGTGAGGGAGGGGGAGCTCTCAGCTCTCAGCTGTCAGCAAGCACTTGGCACTTGGCAGTTATGCAATCAGCCGCTCATTCAAGGAGGGTCGCTGTGGCAGTGGCCAAGGGCCAATTGCTAATTGCCAAGTACTGCTTTCCTCACACCGCCAAATATCCTCCATCCACTGGGAATGTCGTCCCTGTCACCCATGACGACTCGTCGCTGGCGAGATAGACCGAGAGTCCGGCCATGTCTTGCGGCTGGCCGAGACGTCCGATGGGATGCACCTTGATTCGCTCCCGCCGCACCGCATCCGGGTCCACAGTTGTCTTCAGGTACGCGGCGGTCAAATCCGTCTCCACAAACGATGGGCAGATGGCGTTCACACGGATATTTTCATGGCCGTGATCAATGGCCATGCACTTGGTGAGCAACACCACAGCGCCCTTCGAGGCCGCGTACGCTGCCCGGTTGCGCGCGCCGTTGATCCCCAGTACCGATGCGACATTGATAATGGAGCCGCCGCCGGCCTTGCGCAGGTGCGGCAGCACGGCGCGGGAGAACAGCCAGAGTCCGCGAACGTTGATGTTGAAGGTCTCATCCCACTGCGCCTCGGTGATCTGCTCCGCGGTGCCGGGGTGAAGAATGCCAGCGTTGTTGACCAGGACATTGATTCCGCCGAAAGCCTTCACTGTTTCCTGGAGAACATGTTCAATCTCATCCCGCTTCGAGACGTCCGCGGGCAAGGCTATCGCCGATCCGTCGGCCTCGCGGGCTACCTCTTCGACCCGGTCTTTGCGACGGCCCACCAGGACTACGTGGGCGCCTTCGCGAATTATGGCTACCGCGATCGCGCGGCCGATACCGCTTCCGGCACCGGTCACAATAGCGATCTTGTCTTTGAGGCGAGAGTTCATGGGAAGCAGTATTTTTGGGACTCCGGCCATTGATGACGGCTGATCGAGCGATCGTAGCCGACGCCGTCATTCATGGTGGTGAGAGAGATCGTCACGGAGTCATGTGAAAAGCAAACCGGGGCCTCACGACTTATTGAGCCAGGTCCTGCTAGTGTCCGGCGGCGCGCTTGCGTTCCATCTCCAGACGCCTGATCTCGCGCCGTCGTCCCGCATCCTCGTAACGCCGCCTCTGCTCGTCGGTTTCAGGAACTACAGGAGGCACCGGAAGGTGGCGGCCGGGCGCGTCAACGGCCACAAACGTCAGGTACGCCGAGCTGACGTGCTCGCAATGATCCAGAATGTAATTCTCCACCCAGACTTTCACTCCGACTTCCATCGAAGTGCGGTACACACGATTCACCGAGGAGCGCAGGATTACCAGGTCGCCCACGTGCACCGGGACCTTGAAATCGAGATGATCGATGGAAGCCGTGACCACGTAGTTGCGCGAATGACGATGCGCGGCCATCGCGGCAGCCAGATCAATCCAGTGCATCAAGCGCCCGCCTAGCAGGGCGCCCAGCACGTTCGAATCGTTGGGCAAAACAATTTCCGCCATCTCCGATTGCGAGTCCCGGACGGGGCGGGGCAATGCGAGATCTTCGCTAGTTGTCATGAAGTGCTCTGGATCATGAATTTTCGCTCACAATTGAGTCTGTTGTGCCGGATTGAATTCTACGCTGCAAATAGGCCTGCACGTAACATTCCAGCATCTTCTGTATACGTGGATCGGAATGCGATGAGATCCATTGGCCGCGCTCCACGTCGTATTCCAGCGTGCCGTGGGTTACGGGGCGATGGACGGCCTCGCACACAAACCAGAGCAGGAGCCGTGAGCCTTGGTGCCGGGCAACCGAGAAACGCACGGCGTCGCAGTCACGGACGACCGGCAGGCGGAAACACTTCGCAGCATAGCCAAGGTTACAGAATTCGTGCAGCTCCTGGTCGGATGGCCGGGTCCCCTCATGGCCGGGGGCGGAACAATGGCCATCCCATCCAGCGCCCAACGGCAGGCGCGAAGGATGCAGCCATGCACCCTCTAATTTCTGCAACGGCATGAAGTAGGGACAGGCCAAAACTGGTCCTCCTGTTTGGTGATGGTCATTGTATCCATCTGATCGGTGACTCGCCAGTTCTGCAATAACGGTACGCTCTCTAACTTTCTTGGCAGTGGATGCCTTTCGCGGGCGAGCCGCCCGCGGCCACACATGCAGGGCCACACGGCTGTAGTAGTCTGGTGTAAGCCAGGAGCTAGAAGCCAGAAGCTGATCCTATGGACCGCATCGCATTGCTTACGGAAGTCCTCTCGCAGAATCCCGCGGATGCCTTCGCCCGTTATGGCCTGGCTATGGAGTATTCGAATTCCGGAGAAATCGAACGGGCTCTGGCGGAGTTTGGCACGCTGTTGGCGACACATCCTGACTACACCGCGGGCTACTTCATGGCTGCCCAGACACTGGCGAAAGCTGACCGAACGGAGGAAGCCCGGAAGATGTTGGCGGAAGGTATCGCGTCGGCGAAGAAAAGCGGCAATAGCCATGCCCAGGCGGAGATGGAAGGCATGCTGGCCGAACTGGGGTAGCGAAATTGGTTAGCGACTAATCCACTCGCCGAGACGTTTTTGCCATGCCTCGTTCCACCAGCGCCGGAAACAGCTGATAGGCCTTGATAGCAAGGTGCATGGCCCAGGGCACCACGACTTCCCGCTTCTGTTTAAGATAACCGCGCAGCACGGCGCGAGCTACTCGCTCTACGCTGATTCCACGGATCGAGGACGGGCGAACGGTCTTTGCTTCCCTTCCCTTGATGGCATTGGCGCCGAAGTCGGTGCGCACATAACCAGGACACACCGTCATCACGTGAATGCCGGACCCCTTGAGCTCCACGTTGGCCGCTTTGCCGAAAGCGTTCATGGCAAACTTGGTGGCACTGTAGACGGCGTGAAACGGAAGCGGAATGTGCCCAGCGACGCTCGAGATATTGATGATCGTTCCCGAATCCTGCTGCTTCATCACCGCCAGCGCAGCCTGCATGCACTCGACCGTCCCGAAGAAATTGGTGTCGAAAGTTTCGTGCAACGCGTCCATTTTCACGTCAGCGACCGTATCCATGAGCCCATGGCCGGCGTTATTGATCCAGACATCGATTCGTTGAAAATGATGCAGCGTGAGGCTGACGACGCGGTCGATTTCCTCGCGGTTGCGAACGTCGCAGGAGAGCGCCAGCGTGTTTTCGGTGTGGCCGATGCGGCTGCGGGCGGCTTCGGCCCGCCCCGCATCCCGCGAGAGCAGCACGACCCTGGCCCCCTCATCCGCAAAAAGTTTGGCGATAGCTTCTCCTATGCCCATCGAAGCGCCGGTGACCACTACGACTTTTTCAGAGACACTAATCTGGCTGGCGTTCATCTTTAGCTTTCCGTTTACTTTGCGATCTTTGCGTTAACTTCGCAAAGGGCGCTAAGGGAACCTGACCGCTGCCGAATTCCGCAATCCCCACAAGCGGGGGCGTACAATCGAGGAATTCTTGGAGTTTCTGAGTGAGCCTTCTCCCGCTGTTTCCGCTGGACGTGGTCCTGTTCCCGGGTACACCCTTGCCCTTACACATTTTCGAGCCGCGCTACAGAGAGATGATCTCCGAATGTCTGGACCGGAAGACATCGTTCGGCGTCGTCCGGGCCAAGGAGGAAGGAGTCGCTGAGATCGGCTGCACAGCAGAGATTATCACCGTTACCAGGAAATATCCCGACGGGCGCCTGGACATCGTGACTGAGGGACGCGAGCGCTTCGAGGTGATGCAGGTCAATCAGGAGCGCTCGTTTCTGCAGGCCGAGGTGCTCTACCTGCAGGACGAACCCGACAAAGCCACTGCGGAAGAAATTGCCCAGGCGGTGAAGCTTCAAGCCGAGATCATCGAACTGGCCGGCTCCACTCCCACGCCTCCTGAGAGCCAGGACCCACGACTCTCTTTCAATCTGGTTGGTCCGCTTCCACTCGACCTCGATTTCAAGCAGACCCTGCTGGGGATGAAGTCAGAAGCTGAACGCATGCAAGCCGTCATTTCCTACTTCGAAACCATCTTGCCGAATCTGCGGCGGACGGTGCGGGTGCGGCAGAAGGCCGGCGGCAATGGCCATGTGCACTAACGGGGCCCCGTCATCAAGAACTATTAGCCCAGGACCGCCCAAGAACGTGACCGGGGCGATTCGTTCAACGGCGTATAATCCGAGCAGAAGCTGTTTCCCCTGGGGGTTTTTCATCATGAGTCTGCCGCGGACGCTGGGCGAACTGCGCCAAAGTCTTTTTAGCGAACAACGGCTGAGTACCCGGCGCGTGAAGGACGAAATGCGCGACAACCTGATCGTGAAACTACGACAGGGTGGCCCCGTTTTCCCCGGCATTGTCGGATATGACGACACGGTCGTGCCCCAGATCGTAAACGCCATTCTTTCGCGTCATAATTTCATCCTGCTGGGGCTGCGCGGCCAGGCCAAAAGCCGCATCCTGCGCGCCCTGACCTCATTGCTCGATCCTCAGGCGCCTTATGTTGCCGGTTGCGAGATTCACGACAATCCATACGCGCCCATCTGCCGCCGTTGCCAGGAGGAGATCGCGAAGATCGGCGACAGCACGCCCATCGCGTACCTCAGGCGGGAACAGCGCTACGTGGAGAAACTGGCCACCCCTGACGTCACCATCGCGGACCTGATCGGCGATATCGACCCCATCAAGGCGGCGCGAGGAGGACACGAACTGGGCAGCGAATACACGGTGCATTACGGATTGTTGCCTCGCGCCAATCACGGCATCTTCGCCATCAACGAATTGCCCGACCTGGCGGGAAAAATTCAGGTAGGCCTGTTCAACATCATGCAGGAAGGCGACGTGCAGATTAAGGGATATCCCATTCGCCTGCCGCTTGACGTCGCCCTCGTGTTCAGTGCCAATCCCGAGGACTACACCGCGCGCGGCAAGATCATTACCCCTTTGAAAGACCGCATCGGCTCGGAAATCCGCACTCACTATCCGGCCACCGTCGAAGAAGGCATCACCATCACGGCCCAGGAGTCCTGGACCCAGCGCAACGGCCATAAACTGCACTTGCCGAAATATGTGCAGGAGGTGATCGAGCGCATCGCTTTCGCCGCCCGCGAAGACAAGAAGATCGACAAGCGCTCCGGGGTCAGCCAGCGTCTACCTATTTCCGCCATGGAGAATGTGATTTCAAACGCCGAGCGCCGCGCCATCCATCAGGATGAAAAGGTGGTTGTGCCGCGCATCGCCGATGTCTACGCTGCCATGCCGGCCATCACCGGCAAGCTGGAACTGGAATACGAAGGTGAGATGAAGGGTGCCGATCACGTCAGCCGCGAATTGATTCGCGCCGCCGTGGCGAAAACGCACGACACCTATTTCAAGGGCATCGACATGCAGCAAATCGTGCAATGGTTTGATCTGGGCGGAGAAATTCAACTGGCTGACACAGCCAGTGCGGCAGAGGCGTTGCCTTCCCTGCGCGGCATTCAGGGATTGATGGAAAAGACAGTTAAGGTCGGCGTCGGCCCCAAGGACAGCCCGGAAGTACAGGTATCGGCGGCCGAATTTATTCTCGAAGGCCTGCACGCGCACAAACGTATTGGGCGGAATGAGGAGCGAGTCTTCACTGCCGGAGAGAAACAGCCTAAACAGACAGAAAAGCCCTTCGAGCGCGAAGATCAACCCTTTCGCGGCCGCAGACCGTATAACTAGTCGTCAGTCGTCGGTCGTCAGTCGACAGCAGGGCCGGCTACAGGTGTCATGCTGACGACTGACGACTGCACTTATGAAACGCATCCGCTACAGCAAGTACGTTCCCGATCCGGCCGGCGAAATGAGCATGGAAGACCTGCTCAGCGCGCTCTCCGACTACCTGCTGCAGAGCGGCTTCCAGAACTACATGTTCTATGACATGCCCGAGGGCGAGCAGACGCTCGACGATCTGCGCCGCGCCATCGAGCAGGCTCTGTTCGACGGAAACCTGCTGAACGAAGAAATGCAGGAACGCCTGCGCCAAATGCAGATGGACGGGACACTCAACGAACTGATCGAGCAACTGATCGAACGCATGGAGCAGGAAGATTACATCAGTGTCGATCAGCCTCACGATCCTTCGCAGCAATCGAGTGTCGGCGGACAGGCTGGCGAAGCCCAGCAGGCCAAGTTTGAAATTACCGACAAGAGCTTGGACTTTCTTGGCTTCAAGACCCTGCGTGATCTGATGGGGTCGCTGGGCAAATCCAGTTTCGGACGCCATGATACGCGTGACCTGGCCACCGGCATCGAGGCCAGCGGCGCATCCCGGCGCTACGAATTCGGCGATACGCTCAACCTGGACATCACCGCCACGCTCTCCAGCGCCATCCAGCGGGAAGGCTTGAAGCTGCCGCTGAACATTGAGTACTCCGATCTGCAGGTGCACCAGTGCGAGTACCAGTCCTCCTGCGCAACCGTGCTCATGCTGGATTGCTCACATTCCATGATTCTTTATGGCGAAGACCGCTTCACCCCGGCCAAGAAAGTCGCCATGGCGCTTTCGCACCTGATCCGGATGCAGTATCCCGGCGATTCGCTTTCGCTGGTCCTGTTCCATGATTCGGCGGAGGAAGTTCCGTTGTCACAGTTAGCGCGGGTAAAGGTCGGTCCCTACTACACCAACACGCGGGAAGGCCTGCGCCTGGCCCAGCGCGTTCTGCAGCGGCAGCGCAAGGACATGAAGCAGATTGTGATGATCACAGACGGCAAGCCTTCCGCCTTGACGCTCGAAGATGGACGCATCTACAAGAACGCCTTCGGTCTCGATCCCATGGTGGTCAGCCAGACCCTGGAAGAAGTTTCCAAGTGCAAGCGGGCGGGTGTGATGATCAATACCTTCATGCTGGCATCGGACTACGGCCTGGTGCAGTTCGTTCAGAAAGTTACCGAGATGTGCCGGGGCAAGGCCTACTTCACTACGCCCTACACGCTGGGGCAGTATCTGCTGATGGACTACATGTCGCGGAAGACCAAGACGATTCACTAGAGTCGCAGAGCCGCTTCCAGTAATACCCGCCAAACACTTTGGTTAATAATCTATCCGATCAGATAGACAATCAGGTCTTAAGAAAGTCTTGCGCGGGTAGGTTTGTGGCTCCAAGTGTCGGGCAAGCCATAGCATAAAGGATGAGGCCCGGGCAGTGCTTACAACGGCCACGGACGTGCATGTCCGCGGGTGTCCGCGGAGGAACTGCGATGGCCAGTGATTTCACAATAATCCAACCGGTTCGGCAGCGATTTGGAGATGGGCCTCCTACCCAGTTCGAGGTTTATTTTGAAAATGACGCACCGTTCGTCGGCAGGGCGAAGGACTTTCCGTTCTCCTGCCCCAACATTGACCTAAAAGCCATGGGGCTGCTTCAGTTTGAATCTCTTGGCGTGACGGCGGGCGGCATAACAAACTACGGCAATGCCCGGAATATTCTGCAAATCAACGGTAACGATATTCCCGGCGGTATAACTCCTGGCCCAGCAATTGAAGATCTGTCGGAAAAGTATCCTCTCATCCCCATCTGGAAAAGCCATTCCCTCATCGTGCCTCAATATGTTCTGCGGGAAGAAAACGTCCTCCACATTGAAGCAGTCAAAATGGCGATCGCTATAGAAGAGACGTACGACACATTCATAATCGACAACATCGTCGTGTTCTTTAAGACCAATGCTCAAGGGCACGGAAGGGGAGGAGAGGTAGTATCGAGCGGCACGCTAAAGAGCTGAAAGGGAGACCTTGAAACCTCCCATCGGCGCAGGTCCCTGCCTCACGCGCGATCGCCATATCCGGTCACGGTCGAGAGACCGTCTAGAGCGTGAAAGCACTCACCCCTTCATAAGCTCTCCCACCGCGCGATACGCCTGATCAATCGCGCCGTCGGTGTAGGCGTAGGCGCCAGCGTCGGCATTGGCGATGGCGATCCTGCCAAAGGGCTTGCGGGCCACTTCGCAGGGCGTCTCCCCGCCTTCCAGCCAGAATTTGTCCCAGAGGGAGCTGTATTCGTAAGCGTAGCCGTGGGGCCAGCGATTTACCGTGATGGCCGTGATATCGTTCGCCGGATCGAAACCTCCCGGGCCCACCACCCGGGCCAACTGTTCGCGGATATTTCGCTCCATGGTTTCAAACGTCGTGGTGAACAGTTCCACCCTGCCCAGCAGGTGCTGGTCGCGTGCCGGACGTCCCGGCTTGCAGGGCGTCTTCACCATGTGGACGACGATGGGCTCTTCTGGCTTCTTCGAGCATTCGTAGCCGCCGATGCTCACAGGTAAATCCAGGCTCATGTAGGAGTGATAGCCATCGGGCACGTAGATAGCGTTCGTGCCCAGCTTTTCAAAGGCTTTCCAGTTGCGGAGGGCAACGTTGGTGTAGAGCAAGGGGACCTTGGCCGACGACGACAGCGCTTCTTTTTGCTTTTCCGGCAGTTGTTCGCAAATGTAGGGAATGACCACGTGCCAGCATGCCAGGACGCAATGCGCGGCCTTTACTGTGTACACCTTGCCGCCACGAGCGTACGCGATCTCAACTCCTTTGGCGCTGGCAGTATCTTCCTGATGCTTCACTCGCACGGCCGTACTGTTCAGGCGGATACGGACAGGCGAACTTTTCTCATCGAGCCTGGCGTAGTTGGCCCGCGCCATGACGACATCGGTCGCAGACTGGCCTGGAATCGCCTGAGGAATCAGCTTGCGCACCAGCAAGCGTGCGATGGACGCATTGCCATCGGGAAAGTGGAAAAAATATGCCTGCGCTTCCTGGTTCGGGATGGCATCGCGGTTCATGCCTCTGCCCGGCGCCGGATCGAGATTCATGCCGGAGAAGCCGGGTGCCCCGAGCCCCCATGCATCCTGCGCGGCCACCGCGTCAAATCCGACCCCAAACAAGGGCTGCGGCATGTTCTGAAACAGCTTTATCACCTCCGGGCTGACTTTGACCAGGTCAGCCAGAAAACTGTTGTAGCTCATGCGGGCCAGGCGGGCTTTCTTTTCTTCCGAACTCAGGCCGGGCAGATAGTCGGTCTTTTCCGTGACCAGGCGTCTGTAATCTGCCTTCGCGGATTCCGATAACGGGGCCTCCTGCAGGAACATTTCCACCGCGTGGGCCAGCACTTTATCGTCTTCGCTCTCGCCTCCAACGCGCGGCGTTGGATTGGTGACCAGTTTGTCGGCGCCGAATGTCTCTTTGTCGAAAAAGATTTTCGGGCCCAGGCCGAACGACCGATACAGATCCCGGTTTGCATACTTGGGGTAGGACGGAACATCAATCCCCAGTTCTTCGATCAGGCCCTTGGCGACGGCGCTGTAGGGAGCCGGACTCTCGATGGAAAATGTCCCGCCAAAACCCAGCATGGTCCGCTGGGGAGTCTTAAACTCATTACGCTTGGCGTGGCCTCCGAAGTCGTCGTGATTGTCGAGAATCAGAATCCGCGCCTTGGGTCCCGCGGTCTTGCGAAAGAAATGCGCCGCCGAGAGCCCGCTGATGCCGCCTCCCACCACTACCAAATCGTAGGTTTCTCCGGTGTCAACCGGGGTCCCGGCATGTTCCCAGAAGGTGCCATCGCGCAGGCTGTGCGCCACATCAAACGATCCCGGATGACTGCCGCGAAGTCCGGTCAAGGCCGGCGGATAGTAGTCGGGCGACTTTTCCCGACTGGCCTGCATGTCGGCGGCGGCAAGCAAGTCAGCGGGAAGAATTGCCGCGCCAACGGTGAGGGCGACTCCGTTCAGGAAATCACGCCGCGTAATGGCGCGACCCATCCCCAACTCTGCATCTTTCCAATCATTCACAGGGGCTCCTTAAAGGTTTGATGCGGCAGAATCCGGCGGCCATTGCTGGACGGGCGAGGGCCTGGCTTGAGCGAAGGCGTCGCACGCCCTTCCCTGCATTGAAAAACTATTCCAGGCAGGGGACGTGCGGGGTCAGCTGCCCTCCGCCTTTCTTACCGCTGATTCCGCTCCCTGGAACCCGATCCGGCTATGAGTGCCATCACAGAATGGTTTGGTCACCGATCCACCGCAACGGCAAAGAGAAAATGCCGGCTTGCCGGTCAGGTCGTACTTGTTGCCGTCGGCGTCAACCAGTTCGATCGAGCCTTCAGGATCTTCCACCCGATAAGGGCCGTTCTTCCGGACAGTAATCTTGACTGCCATGGGGCCTCCCTGTTCGCTATTGAAGATAGCAGAAGGCAGCTATCAGCTGTCAGCTCTCAGCCAGGTCCGTGATGAAAAGCTAGTAGCAGAAAACTGATAGCTGACAGCTGATAGCTGAGAATTCCTAAGCCGCCGCCCATTTGGCCTGTAACATGTTGCCGTAAAGCTCGAGATACTGATCAATCATTCGTTTGGAAGTAAAGCATTCGCGGGCCCTTTGATAAGCGCGGTTGCCGTAGGTGCGGCACAGGTCTCGCTGATCGCTCAAGCGGCGGATCGCGGAGGCCAGGCTGGCCGCGTCATTTTCGCGGAAGTACAGGGCAGCGTCGCCCCATATTTCCCGAAATGCAGGGATGTCGTTGGCCACAATGGCGCAGCGGGAAAATGCGGCCTCCACCGCCGCCATGTCGAAAGGCTCGTAGCGCGAGGTAGCAGCATAAATCGACGCCCGGCTGTAAAGCGTCCGCAATTGCGCTTCGGTCTGTGGCCCCTTCAGCGCTACATTCATCTCATTGATGGAGAGTTTGACGTCGGCGCGTATCGGAATCCTGGCGGAACCGTGCACCGGCGTGTCCGAGCCCACGATGCAGACCGGAAGGGGATGGGTATATTGGGTAAGCAGCGACACTTGCTTGCCGGCATCCAATAGCCGTCCTACCGCCAGTACGGAATCATCCTTGCCCACGTAGGGATTGAAGAAAATCGGATTGCGCCCGTTGTAAATAACAGCTTCGTGCTGGGAGCGGGTGTAGCAATCGCGGACGGTGTCCCGCATCCAGATCGACGGCGCCACTGCGACACTGGCCATGGCCAGGCCGCGCGTGACTACCTCCCGATACCATTGCAGCCAACGGTCCTGCCTGGGCTCCCGTCCGTGGACAGCCCTCCACCACGTGATCAAGTCGCCATGCGCCACCACCACGCGCGGTACAGGCACCGGCAGGCCGCCGTAACACAACTGGTTCAGGTGAAGCACGTCGGGCTTCAGTTCTTTGACCAGAGCCGTAAGGTACGCCGAGGAATCTTTAAGGTCTTGCTGCCCCTCCTCCATCCAGTCCAGGCGGAACGCTGTGGGACGGTATTCCAGGCCATGCAGGTTCTCCATCCACAGAGTCTGTGGGGGAAGAGGGATTTCGCCGAAACTAACCAGGGTCACGCGCAACCCTCGACTGACCAGCCCCGAGACCAACTCGCGGGTGTAGGTCCACGTACCACTCAAGGTGTCGGCGGTTACCAGAACGTGCACGAATCTCACCCGGGAAGCGCGGATAGCCGTCAGGGAGCTGCGACTCCGCGCTCTTTCTGCTGCGTCATTGTAGTGCGGGAATCGCGATGTCAGGGAAGGTTTTTCGCGGGAGGGGAGCCGGTGCGCAAAATGTTGCACTTAGGGATAAGGGCGCTGCTGATGCCGCCGCCGGATTTCAGATGGGACTTTCAAGCTTCAGGCGCATTTCCTGTGCAAGATCATGGACACTGCGCATTTTGCTTTCGGCTTCAGTCTGGAGATTCGGAACCTGCAACGCCAGTTCGCACGAGAGCAGCAGCGCCGTGACCGTGCCTTTGAGCTCATTTCTCAGAGCGTGTTGTACTTCCTGCCGGACCAGCCGGACTTCCTTCTGGTGCCGCTGCAGCGCCGCCCGCAACTCACGCGCCACCCGGTCCATGTTGTTAATGGCAAAGTTCACGTGCACCGGCACAGCTGTCCCGATGTGTTCCAGCACCATGTCGCTCTCGACCGGTTCGGTTTCGAGGAATGCCTGATCGATGAGCACGGCCACGTATTCCTGGGCGCGCAGGCGGGCCAGCGCCTGGGACGAATTCGCCGCTACATGGGTTTCTTCAGAGGTGACTTGTTGGATCGCCTGGGCGCAGCCCCGAGCTTTGGCAGAAGGCGTAATGACGAGTAGCATGAACCCTTTCTTTGCACGTCCGCAGCCGCGACTGCACCGCTGAAAACAGACAGGTTAGGGTTCGTTGTCGGACTCTGCTCTTCCCGCTGCGGGACGGCGGTTCAGAATCAGGAGGAGATCGGGATGGTAAGTCGGAAGTGTAACCGAAAGGTGCCAAACTTCCGGCCACGTGGACGTTCCGGTGTCATCTTATTCCTCACTCCGAATTCTCCGTTTCAGTACCTTCGAGGTCAATCTCGGCATAGGGGGAACTGCGCCAGCGGGGACAAAATTCAAGCGTGGACCCTCCCCTGATAAAGTTTGGATCGAGCTCTTCAACCTGGAGCACGCTCTAGAGGGGTTGTCTAGTCCTGCGCAACATACTCCTTCAGTTTGCGGTAGAGGGTAGTTTTGCCGATTCCCAGCATACGTGCCGCCAGAAGTTTGTCGCCGTTGAGCTGAGCAATCGTGCTCAGGATGGTATGTTTCTCCAGTTCCGCCATGGGCATGATTTGAGTTTTGCCGTTACCTCCGTTTGAGGGGTGGAGGGGGGCGCCATGGATGGCACTGGGCAAGTCCGCCACATGGATCACCGGTCCCGAGGTAAAAGCACACGCCCGTTCCAGGCAATTCTC